>NZ_JBHMFS010000027.1:0-54975 GCF_051433165.1 Falsiroseomonas sp. E2-1-a4
CCCGCGTGCGTTCCGCCAGCAGCTCCGCCATCGCGCGATGCTGCTGCACCACATGGCCGGACAGCCGCGCGAAGGCCGGGCCGAGCGTTGCGCCCTCGCCTTCCAGAAGCCCGAGAATCTCCCGCCGCGCCGGGCCTTCCAGCACCGCGGTCAGCCGCGCGATTTCCTGCGCGATCAGCGCGCGTTCGCGCAGGCCCGCCAGGCGGTTGCCGGTCTGCAACCGATCCAACGCCAGCGTGTTGCTACGCAGCGCCTCCAGCGCCTCCCCGATCGCGCCCACCTCATCGCCGCGGCGGCCGATGGCGGCGGAGGCGAAGATATCGCCGCCGGCCACCGCCTGAAGCGCGCGCGCCAGTTCCGTCAGCGGATCCAGCGCATCGCGGATCACGCCATACAGCGCGCGGCAGGTGACGGTGGCGGCGACCACCAGCAGCGCGAAGGCCACCAGCAGCAACAGGCGGCGGGACTGGATTTCCGCGGTAGCGTCCGCCAGCACGAGAATCTCACCAACCACCGCCCCCGCGGAATTTTCCGATTGTGTCGCCTCTAGCCGGAACAGGCGGCCACCCATCTCCACCGTCTCACCCGCCCGCAGCGCGCCGGCATCTGCCCGCAGCGCCGGCGTGCTGGCGAACAGGGTTGCGCCGCCGCGGTCGCGCATCAGCAGATCGGCGCCGAGATGCCGCGTGATCTGCCCCAGCGCCGCTTCCGCCGGCACGCCGAGCGACAGCAGGTCGCCCTGCGCCAGGCGCAGGCTGGCCACCAGCAGAACCTCGCCTTCCGCCGCTTCGAAGCCGGCATGCACCTGGCCCGGGACGAGGTCGCGCTGCAAGGCCGTGGCGCCACTGGCCAGCGGGTCCGCCGCCGCCGGCGCCGCCGCCAGAAGCTGTCCCTGCCCGCCCACCACATCCAGGCGCCCATCCAGGCCGAGCGAATCGCGCAAGGCCGCCAACCGCTGGCGCAGTGCGGATTCATCCTGCGCGGCGCGCGCCGCGACCAGCGCCTCATCCAATGCGGCACCGCGCAGCGCGGCAACCAGCGGCGCGGCGGCGCGGTCCACCGCCTCACGCAGCGTGGCGGAGTGCAGGCTGGCGCGCAGCGTCGCGGCGCGGTCCTGCCCATCGCGCAGCACCAGCCAGGCCGGCAGCGCGACGGAGGCGGCGACCAGCAACGTGGCCAGGGCGAACAGCAGCAGGATGCGGGATCGGAGGAGCATGGCTCAGACGGTCTCCGCAACGCGCAGCAGCCCGACGGGCGGAAAGATCTGCAGGCGCCGCGCGCTTTCCATGCGGATCAGGAAGGACAGGCGCGTCAGCGTCTCCACCGGAATGCTCTCCGGCGCGCGGCCGCCACGCAGGATCTGCTCGGCCTTGTAGCCGGTGAAGGCGCCGACGCTGTAGTAGCGGCTGACCAGCCCGGCGAGACCCTCGGCGAATTGCACGAAGCGCTCACTGGCGGAAAAGCAGGGCAGCCCTTCATCGAGCGCCGCGCGGGTCAGCACCGCGCGGTTGTTGTTCAGGAAGGTGTCGGGTGGAATGTAGAGCCATTCCGCACCCGCGCGCCGGGCCGCCGCCACCACGCCCGGGATCGACTCCGGCACGGGCCGCCGCGCCGCATCCAGCGCCACCGGCAATTCCACCACGCCATCGCTCAGCAGCGCGCGCATTTGCGCCACCACGGACAGCGAGTTGCGCTCATTCGGATTGAAGGTGGTCGCGACGCGGGTGAAGGCGCGGTAGCGCGCCATGGCCCGCACCTGCACCTCGACCGGCGCGATATACTCCGTGCCGGTCACCGCGCGGCCCGGGTCGGTGTGGGACCGGATGATGCGGTTGCCGACAGGATCCGTGATGATGTTGAACACCACCGGCACGCCGGTGATGTGCTTCGCCGGGTCCACCGCATCCCACGGCCCGAGGGCTGCCATCGCCAGCGAGGTGCCCCAGACATAGATGAGGTCCGGCTTCACCTGCCGCACCTCCTCCACCAGGTCCGGCACGCGGCGCAGATCCTGCGCGATGTCGCGCACGATCAGCTCCACCGGAATGCGGCGCGCGGCGAAATGGTCGCGGAAGCCGTCGCAGGCCTCCTCCCAGCCGCGGAACAGCAGCATCATGATCCGAAAAGGCCGCGCCTGAGCCGTGGCGGGGCGCGCCGCCAGCAGCGCAGGCGCCGCCAGGAGATGTCGGCGTTGCAGCATCACGCTGGCTCCTTCTGCTGGGATCGTTGGAAGGCCAGCGACAGCGCGTAGCCGAGTGCGGTGGCGAGCGAGAGCACGCCGAGCGCCAGCATCGTCTCCTGCCCCGTGCCGAGCGCCAGCAGCGCCGCCGCGGCGGGTGGGCCGATGACGCTGCCGAACCGCTCACCCAGCCGCAGGAAGCTGAGCATGGCGGCGGAGCTTGGCGCGCCACGCATCAGGCTCAGCCCGGGGATGATCGCCAGCATCGGCGCCGCGGCCAGCCCCTGCGCCAGGCCGGTGCCGATGATCGCCAGCGGCAGCGCCACCTCCCGCTCCAGCCACAGCGGCAGCAGCAGCGCCACGCCGTTGATCACGCCGGCCACCGCGATGACTAGGCCGCCGCGCCCCGTACGATCCGTCAGCCAGGCGCCGACCAGGATGGCGGGCAGCATGCAAAGCCCATACAGCATCACGTTGCGACCGATCGCGGCCTGGCTCAGCCCCAGCTCCCGCAATTCCAGCGGGGCGAGGAAGAAGATGAAGCCGCCGAGCAGTACCTTGGCCGGGATCGCCGCGAACAGCACCAGCAGCGCGAAGCGCGGCTCCGCGAAGGCGGCTCGCGCGCTTTGCCACACGCCCACCGGCTTCTGCTCGCTGGCGCCACCGGCGGCAAAGGCGCGCCAGACCAGCAGGGCGGTGCCGGCCACCAGCAGCATGGAGAAGACCAGCGTGAAGCGGAAGCCGACACGATCCGCCAGCACCGCACCGATGGCCGTGCCGCAGACCGCGCCCGTCATCACCGCCGCCGTGAAGCCCCCCAGGCTGCGCGCCACACGCCCCTGCGGTGCTTCCTGCGCCAGATGCACCTGGCAGGCGATGGTGACGATGGCATAGCCGGCGCCGCAGACGGCACGCGCAATGGCGAAGGTGGTGAGGTCCGTGGCGAGCGCCGCGCCGACATGGCCGATTGCCGCTGGCAGCAGCCCGATCAGCAGCGCATTCCGCGGCCCGTGCCGCGCCACCACGCCGCCGCCAAACGGTGTGAACAGTGCCACCGCCGCGACGAAGGCCACGATCGGCAGCGCCGCGCCCATGATGCCGCCCTGCCCGCCCGCCAGTTCCAGCGCGAAGATCGGGTTGAAGGAGGTGGAGAGCTGTTCGGCGAAGACGAACAGGAACAGCGGCAGCCGGGCCGAGGCTGCACCCGCGCCCAACCCTTCCTGCACCGCGGCCACGCCGAAGCGCAGGCGTTCGCGCACATCATCCAGCACGGCGCCGGCCCGCTGCGCGGCGCCCGACTGCGCCGCCATCCAGCACAGCCGGTCCCAGCGGTCATTCATCCGGCGCACCAGCACATTCAGGTGCCGCGCCACGCGCCCAGCCTCCGCGCCAATGTCGCCCGGCGCGCGCAGCGTCCAATCGCCGCCGGCCAGCCGCGACTGCAGGCGCATCACCATGCCGATAGGCGCGGAGACAGTGCGGGACAGGACGAAGCGCAGGAATTCGGTGGTTGCCAGCAGCACCACCAGCAGCACGATCAGGACGTCCCAGCGCATGTCATCCAGCGCGGTGTCCAGCCGCGCGCGAGCGATGCCGACATGCAGCCAACCCACCACCTGGCCGGCCTCCAGCACCGGCAGCGCGGCATCGTAGCTGCCGCCGAGCAGGCGCATCAGCGCGCCGCGTTCCGGCGCCGTGGTGCCGGCGGGCAGGCCGGCGAAATCCTCAGATCCCTCACCCGCGCCGGCGATACGCTGCCCCGCCGCATCGGTCAGCTGGACATAGGCCAGGCCCTGCTGCGCGGCGAGCAGGCTGGTGAGATACTCCTCCAACCCTGACAGGCTGGCGAAGGGCACGCCGAGATCGACGGCGCGTTGCAGCGTGCGCGCGCCGATGCTGCCGACGACGGTGGCCTCCCGCTCCAGCTCCGGCCGCAGTTCAGCCTCGAAGCTGCGCAATGCGGTGTGGGAGACGAAGCCAACCGCCATGGTTAGCAGCAGCACGGCGACCGCGACAACGCGGCTGACCAGGCGACGATCCGGCGTCATGGCGCGGTGGCCTCCATCTGCTGCGGCGCGGCTTCGGGCAATTGCGCCGCGATTTGTTCGAGCTTCGCCTCGGCCTCGGTCAGCACGGCGTCGGTATCCGCGATCGCCACCTGCAATCCTGCCGCCAGCGCGGCGGGCTGCGCACCGGGCTGCATCGCTTCCTGCATCGCCGCGAACCAGCGGCGCGTGTGCCGCGTGACCAGGTGCAGGCCGAGCGCACCGGCCGGGATCGCGATAGCAAGCGCCAAGAGCGTGGCCTGCATCATCGCCAGCAGCGCGGCGGCCAGGCGTTCATCCACGGCGGTGCGTTCGTAGCGCAGCAGGATGGCGCCTTCCGGCTGGCCGAAGCCGTTGATGATCGGCGTGCCGATGCCGTAGCGCGGCCCGTCTCGGAAGCGCCAGGATGCCACGGGGCCCGCCGCCGCCAATTGGTCTCGCGGCAGCGTGCCGCCCATGTTCTGGCGATCCGTGTCGAACAGCACCACCTGGTCCGCATCCGCGATGGTCAGCCCCGCGATCAGTGGTTCCGCGGCGCGCGACCGTTCCAGCAGCGCCTGCGCGCCCGGCACGCCGGCCAGCCGCACGCCGAGCGCCAGGCTGTTCTCCACCGTGCTGCCCAGCTCGCCGGCCAGGATTTCCAGCACGCGCGCCTGCTGTTCCATCAGCATGCGTTCGAATTTCAGGTAGTTCAGCCCAGCCGCCAGGCCGCAGCCCAGCAGCAGCATGGTCGCCAGCACGCCGGTCAGGCGCGTGGCGAAGGAAAGCTCGCCCCTCACGCCGCCTGCCTCTGCGGCAGGCCCGGCGCGAGCGGCGCGAAGGCATCCCCCAGCACCTGCGCGTAATCCCGCGCGCTGACGATCGGCACAGGCAGCGCGGCAAAATCCGCCGCGGCGGGAAAGCGGAAATAGGCGCCGCCCGCGGGCTGGGGCACGCTGTCCGGCCGGCCGCCGCGCCCCAGCGTGGTGGCGGCCGTGGCGGCGATGGCGACGCCGCCGCGATACAGCCCGGCGGTGTGCCACATCAGCGACCGCGTCGCATCGAAGGGCACCCGCGCGACGCCCAGAATCGGGCCGGTATCGATGCCCTTGTCCACCATATGCACGGTGCAGCCCAACTCCCGCTCCCCGCGCAGCACCTGCCAGAAGGGCGCGAACAGGCCGCGGTAGCCAGGCAGCGCGCCGGGATGGACATTGATGATGCCGCGCGGCACCGCCTCGATCACGCGCTGCGGGAAGATCAGGCTGAAGCGCGCGGAGATGACGATGTCCGGGCGAAAATCCAGCAGCGTCGCGGCCCCGCCATCGGCGCGCAAATCATGCAGTTCCACCCAATCTTCCGGTCGCGGCAGGCCGGGTGACGGCGGCTCGATCATCGCCAGCGTGTCGATGGCGACGTCGCGTTCCAGCAGCTTCATCAGCCGCAGCGCCGGAACGTCAGCCTCCGCCTGCCTCGTCTTCACGCTGCAGAAGAAGCGAAGCTCCGCGAAGCCGAGCCGCGCGGCGAGCATGCGCGCCGCGAGAAGGCCGTGGATGTCCTTCTTGACGCAGATCGCGATCCTCATGCCGTGCCCCTGTGGCTGCGCGGCGCGACGGCCAGACCGTCGCTTCGCGTTGCGTGTCGGGGCCTTCTGCCCGCTGTGACAGGAGCTTACCGACGACAGGTTGAGGCATGGCTAACGACGGGCGGTAGGCTCAGCCCGGCCGGTGCAACTCCGCCGGCTGTCGTGTCACGGTGCGGCGGCCGCGCTTGAAGGCGGCCAGTACCGGGGCGATGCCGCGCAGCGCCGCCACCTCATCCGGCGCATCCACCACCACGAGGTCGGCCGGGGCGCCGACCGTGATGCCGTAATCCTGCTGCCGCAGGATGCGGGCGGAACCATCCGTGATCATGCTCCACATCGCCCGCACATCGGCGTCGTTGCCGCGCTGGATGACGGTGCCATAGAGATTCGCCTGCCGGATCAACTGCCCGTCGCCGAACGGCGTGAACGGGTTCTGGATGTTGTTCGAGGAGAGCGAGCACACCACGCCCGCCGCCACCAGCCGGTTCGCATCCACCACGCTGCGCGGCACATCGGCATCCTTGTGCCGGCCGCCAAGGTAGAGGTCCGTCGCCGGCAGTACCGTCAGCGCCACGCCGGCATCGGCCATGCGCTTCGCCACCGCATCCACCTCCGCCGGTTTCATGGTGGACAGCTTGGTGACATGGCCGATGGCGACCCGGCCACCCCAGCCATACTGGTCCGTCAGGTCACAGACCAGGCGCGTATCGAGATCGGACCCGCTGGTGCCGCTATCCAGATGCATGTCGATGTCCACGTCGAATTCGCGCGCCATCTCGAACACCCGGCGGATTTGCGCGGCGCGGTCGCTGTCGTAGTTCGGCGCGGCGCCGACCACCTTGGCGCCGTTGCGAAGCGCGGCCACCATCAGCTCATCCGTGCCGGGATTGTTGGTCATGCCTTCCTGCGGCATCACGCAGATCTCGACATCGATGGCCCAGGCGTAGCTGTCGATCAGCGCCTTCACACCCTCGAAGAATCGCAGGCCGATGCGCGGGTCCACCTCCACATGGGTGCGCATGCGGGTGCAGCCATGCAGCACGCACATCTCCAAGGTGCGGCTGGCGCGCTGTGTCACATCCTCCACCGTGATGTCCGGCTTGATGGCGGAGACACGCTCCATCGCCAGATGCGGGAAACGCGTGGTCTCGCATTCGCAGCGGTTGAACAGGCAGGATTTGTCGAGGTGGATGTGCGTCTCCACGAAGCCGGCGCAGACCAGCCGGCCCTTGCCCTGCACCTGCTCCCGCGCCTCACCTTCCAGACGCGGCGCGATTGCGGCGATGCGGCCATGCTGCACGCCGATGTCCATCAACGGGTCAGATGCCGCCGAATTGGGCAGACGCATCCCGCACAGGATCAGGTCGAATTCCATGCAATGCTCCTGGATACCGGTGGTGTCGCAGGCCAGCGAAACATGCAGGGTTGGTTTCGTCTACGGCATCGATGTTGCTTCGGCCTGCGGCGACCGGAACACCGGATCACAGGGGGAGAATTCCGCATGCCCGATTCCGCCAACCCGACCCGCCGCCTGCTGCTCGGCGGCCTTGCCGTGGCGTTGGCCGCACCTGCCGTGGCCCGCGCGCAAGCCACCTGGCCAGAGCGGCCAATCCGCTGGATCGTGAACTTCCCGCCGGGCGGTGCCGCAGACATCCTCTCCCGCATCCTGGCCGAATGGTTCGGCACGAAGCTTGGCCAGCCCATCGTGGTGGAGAACCGGCCCGGCGCCGGCGGCATGGTGGGCAGCGACCTGCTGGCCAAAGCGCGCGGCGACCAGCACATGGTGATGATCTCGAACGCCGCCTCGCACGGCATCGGGCCGGTGCTGTATGCCAATGTGCCCTATGATCCGGTGGCGGATTTCACCCATATCCACCTGGTCGGCACTTTCCCCAGCGTGCTCGCCGTGGGGCCGGGCGTGGCGGCGCCGGACCTCGCCGCCTTCCTGGCGCTGGCGCGGGCGAAGCCGGGGGAGATGACCTACGGCTCCGGCGGCAATGGCACGATGAACCACCTGATCGGGCAGTTGCTGGCCCGCGCCGCGGGGGTCGAACTCACGCATGTGCCCTATCGCGGATCGGCCCCGGCGATGACGGATGTGATGGGCGGGCAGATCCCGGCGCTGATGGAAAGCCTGCCCACCGCCCTGCCCAACCTCCGCGCCGGCCGTATGCGCCCGATCGCGACCAGTGAGGCCGAACGCTCCCCCGCCTTGCCGGATGTGCCGACCTTCGCCGAGGCCGGCTTCCCCGCCGTGGCGTCCACCAACTGGTTCGGCTTCTCCGCCGCCGCCGGCATCCCCGCCGCGGTGAAGGCGCGGTGGGAGGAGGAAATGGCGAAGGCCATGGCCTCCCCCGAAATCGCCGAGCGCTTCGGCCGCATCGGCGTGCGGCCGGGCACGTTGGGCGCCGAGGCCTATACCGCGATGATCCGCAGCGAGCTGGACAGGTGGCGGGAGGTGATTCGCGTCGGCAACATCAAGGTGGATTAGCCGGTCAGTGCACCGCTCGCCCGCAGCGCGGCGATCTCGGCCAAGGAGTAGCCCAATTCCGCCGCGATCGCCGCGCCATCGGCGCCCGGTGGGCGTAGATCGCCGGTGCCGCCCGGCCGCGCGCCATCGATCGAGACCGGCAGCGCCGGCAGGTCGATCGGCGTGCCATCCGGTAGGGTCAGCGGCACCAGGCCGCCGCTGCCCAGCAGATGCGGATCCTCGAACAAATCGGCCGGCTTGCCGATGGGGGCGAAGGGCAGGCCCAGCGCCTCGCACTTCGCCATCAGCTCGGGCTTGGTATAGGCCAGCAGCGCCTGGGCGATGCGCGGAATGGTGCGGTCGCGCGCATCGGCGCGCTGCTGCTTGTTGCTCAGCGTCGGGTCGCTGGCGAGGTCATCCAGCCCGAAGGCCACGCAAAAGGCCGGCCACTGCGTATCCGTCACCACGCCAACGAAAACCTGCCCGCCATCGGAGGTGCCGAAGATGTCGTAGACCGGCCAGGCGGGGCGGCGGACGGACATGGGCGGCGGCGCCTGGCCGGTGATTTTCGTCTGCGCCATGTGCTGCGCCATCAGCAGCGCCACCGTCTCGAACAACCCGGCCTGGATTTCCCCGCCCTGCCCCGTGCGCTGGCGCTCGCCGAGTGCGGCCAGGATGCCGATCACGGCGGACAGCCCACCCATGATGTCGATGACGGAGGACCCGGCGCGCAGCGGGCGGCCTTCCAGCCCGGTCATGTAGGCCAGGCCGCCCATCATCTGCACCACTTCGTCCAGCGCGGTGCGGTGCTCATAGGGGCCGGGCAGGAAGCCCTTGCAGGAGCAATAGACCAGGCCGGGGTTGGTGGCCGATAGCTGCGCAAAGCCAAGGCCGAGCTTGGCCATGGCGCCGGCCCGAAAATTCTCCACCACCACATCCGCGCGCGCCGCCAGCTTCTGCACCAGCGCCAGGCCTTCCGGCTGCTTCAAATCCACGCACAGGCTGCGGCGGCCGCGGCCGAAGGCGGCGTAGAAGCCGGTGCCGGAGCCGGTGAGGCGCCGCGTGCTGTCGCCTTCCGGCGCCGGCTCCACCTTGATGACCTCTGCGCCGAGATCGGCCAGCGTCATGCCCACGGTCGGGCCCATCACCATATGCGTGAATTCGAGAACGCGTATCCCGGAGAGCGGGGTCGGGCTGGTCATGCGGATGCTCCGGTGCGCGGCGCGGGGATTTCGGCGGCCAGCAGGCTGCCGGACTGGCTTTCGGTGATCACCAGCGTGCGGCCATCCGGCGCGAAGGTGCAGTTGGTCGGCATGCGGCCGAAGCCGGTGCAATCCACCCGATGCGTCGTCACCCCATGCGGGTCCACCACCCAGACCTGGCCATGGCCGGGGTTCGCCACGAAAAGCCGGTCATGTGCGTCCACCGCCATGCCGTCGGGGCCGGAGGTGCCGGCGGGGATGCGGAAGAACAGGTTGGCCTTGGCCACCACCGCATCCGCCCGCAGCGCGAAGCGCCATATTTCGCAGGACCGGGTCATCGCCACCAGCAGATGCGTGCCGGCGCGGTTCAGCGCCAGGCCGTTGGGGCTGGGTCCGTTGGAGATCAACCGGTCCATCCGCCCCTCCGGGTGCAGCCGCCAGACCCGGCCGGTGGGGTCCTGGAGGCCCGTCTGGCCCTGGTCGGTCAGCAGGATCGATCCATCCGGGTGCAGGATCAGGTCGTTGATCCCGCGAAACCCCTCGCTGTTGATGTTCTCCGCCACCGCCGTCATGGCGCCGGTCCGCGGGTCCAGGGTCAGCACACCATGGCGGTAATCGGCCACCAGCAGTTCATCCTCCCGCGCCGCCAGGCCGTTCGGCCAGCCTTCGTATTCCGCCACCGCCTCCCACTGGCTGCCGGAGATGCGGAAGACGCGGCCGTGCGGGATATCCGTGCAGAACAGATTGCCGCCGGCATCGAAGCAGGGGCCTTCGAGGAAGCTGTCCACCGGTGCGCCGGCGCGGTTGGCATCCGCCCAGGCGCTGCGGCGCGGCCGGCGCAGCGCGTCCGGCAGACGGGAGAGCAGGGTGGGGGCGATGACGGCGGGGGGCGTGTTCCACATGGCCTGAACCTGCCCGGGTCTTGCCTGGCCGCCAAGCCGGCGCCAGTGTCATGCCATGGGACAAACGCTATTTCAAAAAATCTGGGACGCGCATGTGGTGCAGGCCCGCGATGACGGGCTGGCCCTGCTGTATGTGGACCGCCATTATTTCCACGAGGGCAGTTTCCATGCCTTCAACATCCTGAAGGCGCGCGGCCTGAAGGTGCGCCGGCCCGATCTCAGCTTCGGCTTCGGCGACCACTACGCCCCAACCGTGGGCCGCAGCACCCCGGACGTTGCGGACCCGGAAATCCGCGGCATCATCGAGACGTTTGAAGAAAACGCCCGCGCCAACCGCATCCGCGCCTTCGAGCTGGCGGACCCGGACCAGGGCATCGTCCATGTCGCCGGGCCGGAGCAGGGGCTGACCCTGCCGGGCATGACGGTGGTCTGCGGCGACAGCCACACCTCCACCCATGGCGCGCTCGGTGCCCTGGCCTTCGGCATCGGCGCGTCCGAGGTGGCGCATGTGCTGGCGACGCAGACCATCTGGCAGTCCCCGCCGAAGCAGATCCGCTGCCATTTCGAGGGCGCCCTGCCCGCCGGCAGCACCGCCAAGGACATGGCGCTGGCGCTGATCGCCCAGATCGGCACCGGCGGCGGGCTGGGTGGCGCCATCGAATTCGCCGGCCCCGCGGTGCGGGCGCTGTCCATCGAGGCCCGCCTGACGCTCTGCAACATGGCGATCGAGGCCGGCGCCCGCACCGGCATGGTGGCGCCCGATGCGGTGACGCGCGCCTGGCTCACCGGCCGCCCCTATGCGCCCGCCGAGCCGGACCCCGCCTGGGACCGGCTGTTCAGCGACCCCGGCGCCCGCTTCGAGTCCGAGGTGACGATCGACGCCACCGCGATCCGCCCCATGGCCACCTGGGGCACCAGCCCGGAGGAAGCCGTGCCGCTTTCCGGCCGCGTCCCCCGCCTGGATGACGCACCGGACGAAGCCCGGAAAAAGGCCTGGGCCCGCAGCCTGGACTACATGGGGCTGAAGGGCGGGGAGGCGATGGCGGATGTGGCGCTGGACCGCGTCTTCCTCGGCTCCTGCACCAATGCGCGTATCGAGGATCTGCGGGATGCCGCTGCCGTACTGCGCGGCAAGCGCATCGCCGTGCCCATGCTGGTCTCGCCCGGTTCCTCCCGCGTCAAGCGCGCGGCGGAGGCGGAGGGGCTGGACCGGGTGTTCAAGGAAGCCGGCGCGCGGTGGGAGGAAAGCTCCTGCGCGCTGTGTGTCTCCATGCATGGGGAGACGGTGGGCGAGGGCGAACGCTGCGCCTCCACCTCCAACCGCAATTTTGCCGGAAGGCAGGGGCGCGGGGCGCGGACGCATCTGGTCTCCCCGGCCTCGGCGGCCGCCTCCGCCGTGGCGGGCCGGCTGGTGAGTGCGAACTGATGGAACCCTTCATCCGCTACACCGCCATCGCCGCGCCGCTCGACCTGGCCAATGTGGATACCGACCAGATCATGCCCGCCCGCTTCATGCGGCGCCCGCGGGATGAGCGCTATGTGAGCTACGGCTTCCACGACCAGCGCTTCACGCCGGATGGCGCCAGGCGGCCGGACTTCATCCTGAACCAGCCTCCCTTCGATACCGCCGGCATCCTGGTGGCCGGGCGGAATTTCGGCGTCGGTTCCTCGCGGGAGGCAGCGGTCTATGCCCTGGCGGCGATGGGCTATCGCTGCGTCGTCGCGGCTAGCTTTGGCGATATCTTCTTTTCTAACGCCCTGAAGAACGGCCTGCTGCCCGTGAAGCTGCCGGAATCCACGGTGAATGCGCTGCGCCAAGCCATCGTGACCGCACCGGGCGTGACAATTTCGATTGATCTCGAGGCGCAAATCCTGACGGCACCGGACGGTTCCACGCATCAATTCGCCATTCCCGGCTTCGCCCGCGACTGTCTGCTGCGCGGCCTGGATGAAATCGGCCTGACCCTGACACTGGAACCGGACATCACGGCCTTCGAGAGGCGCCGCAACGGGGGGTAGCAACAGCCAGGAAACTTGACGCGGCTGGTTGTGATCGGTTTGGCTACCTGCCAAATCCTGGATCGCTTCCATGCCGACGAAGACCCCGGCCGCGCTCCGCGCGGCTTTTTCCGGTTTAGCAGCCCTGCTCGGCCTTGGCCTGCTCTCCGGCCCCGCCCAGGCGCAGTTCGGCCCGCAAGGGCCGCCCGCGGTCGGCGTGGTGGCGGTGGAACGTCGCCCGGTGACGGAACGCACCGAATTCGTCGGCCGGGTGGAGGCGCAGAACCGCGTTGACCTTCGCGCGCGGATCACCGGCTTCCTTCAGGAACGCACCTTCCGGGAAGGCCAGGAGGTCACCGAGGGCCAGGTGCTGTTCCGCCTGGAACGCCCGCCCTTCGAGGCCGAGGTGGCCCGCGCCCGCGCTGCCGTCGCCTCCGCCGAGGCCGAGTTGCAGAACGCCAACAGCGCGCTCGCCCGCGCTCGGGACCTGGTGCGCAGCCAGGCCGGCACGCAGGTGCGGGTGGAGGAAGCCACCGCCGCGCAGCGCACCGCGCAGGCCAATGTGCTGGCGGCCCAGGCGCAGCTTCGGGTGGCGGAGATCAACCTCGGCTATGCCGAGATCACCGCGCCCTTCGCCGGCAAGATCGGCCGCTCCACCTTCTCCGTCGGCGCCGTGGTCGGGCCGACCAGTGAGCCGCTCGCCACCGTGGTCAGCCAGGACCCGATGCGAATCTCCTTCCCCGTCAACCTGCGCACCGGGACCGAGCTGCGGGACCGCTATGCCGGGCGCGGCGGGGCGGATGCCACGCGGGTGCGGATCCGCCTGGTGACCGGCGAGACCTACAACCAGGCCGGGCGGATCGAATTCATCGACCCGCAGGTGGACCGCAACACGGATACGGTGCTGGTCCGCGCACTGATCCCGAACCCGCCGCGCGGCCCGGGGCATGAGGGGGAGGCCGACCGCGCGCTGATCGACGGCATGTTCGTGAACGTGTTCGTCGAGGGGGCGGAGCCGGTGCAGGCCGTGGTCATCCCGCGCAGCGCGGTGCTGCAGGACCAGGGCGGCAATTATGTCTGGGTGCTGGATGCCGAGAACCGCCCGGCGCGACGGCCGCTGACGCTCGGGCGCAGCATCGCCGACCAGGTGGTGGTGGAATCCGGGCTGGAAGCCGGGGAGCGCGTGGTGGTGGAGGGTGTGCAGCGCGTCCGCCCCGGCCAGCCTGTGCAGCCCGGACCGGCCTCGGCCCCGATCCGAGCACCCGGCCAGCAGGGCTGACCGGACATGATCTCCGCCGTCTTCGTCGATCGCCCGCGGCTGGCGATCGTGCTGTCCATCCTGCTGACGCTGGCGGGTGCGCTGGCCATGCTGCGCATTCCGGTCGCGCAATTCCCGGACATCGTGCCGCCGCAGGTCTCCGTCACCACCAATTACGGCGGTGCCTCCGCCGCCGTGGTGGAATCGACCGTGGCGCAGGTAATCGAAAGCGCGGTGAACGGGGTGGAGGGCATGATCTACATGTCCTCCAACAGCGCCAATGACGGCAGCTACACGCTGTCCGTCTCCTTCGCACTGGGCACCGACCCGGACATCGCCACCGTCAACGTCAACAACCGCGTGCAATCGGCCCTGGCCAGATTGCCGACGGAGGTGCAGCGCGCCGGCGTGACGGTGCGGAAGCAATCCTCCGCCGTGCTGCAATTCATCACCATCACCTCGGACAATCCCGAGCATGATGCGCTGTTCCTGTCGAACTACGTCACCATCAACATGCTGGACCGCCTGGCGCGCACGCCCGGCATCGGATCGGCGCAGATCTTCGGCGCGCTCGACTATTCCATGCGGATCTGGTTCGAGCTGGACCGGCTGATCAGCCTGAACCTGACGCCGGCGGACGTGATCGCGGCGATCCAGGCGCAGAACGTGCAGGCCGCCGTGGGCCGCATCGGCGCGCAGCCGATCTCGGATGACCAGCAATACCAGATCAACCTCCAGACCCAGGGCCGCCTGACCACGCCGGAGGAATTCGGCGCCATCGTCATCCGCGCCAATGCGGAGGGGTCTCTGCTGCGGTTGCGCGACGTGGCGCGGGTGGAATTGGGTGCGGCGCGGATCGACACGGAAAGCCGCCTGAACGGCCGCCCAGCCATCACGCTGGCGACCTATCTTTCGCCCGGCGCCAATGCAGTGACGGCCGCCGCCGGCCTGGCCGCGGTGCTGGAAGACATGTCCCGCCGCTTTCCGGAGGGCATGCAGACCTCGGTGTTCTACGACACCTCCACCTTCGTCGTGGACACGATCTACGAGGTCATCGTCACCCTGCTGGAAGCCTTCGTGCTGGTGGTGCTGGTGGTGCTGCTGTTCCTCGGCAGTTTTCGCGCCACCGTGATTCCCACCATCGCCGTGCCGGTCAGCCTGATCGGCACCTTCGCCGTGCTGCTGGTACTGGGCTATTCCGCCAACACCGTGACCCTGCTGGCGATGGTGCTGGCCATCGGCATCGTCGTCGACGACGCCATCGTGGTGGTGGAGAATGTCGAGCGGGTGATGTCCGAGAACCCCGAAATGTCGCCGGCGGACGCCACCAAGCAGGCGATGCGGGAAATCACGGCGCCGATCATCGCCATCACGCTGGTGCTGCTTTCGGTGTTCGTGCCGGTGGGCTTCATCCCCGGCCTGTCCGGCGTGTTGTTCAGCCAGTTCGCCATCACCGTCTCCGCCGCCATGGTGATTTCCGCCATCAACGCGCTGACCCTGTCGCCGGCGCTGTGTGCCCTGCTGCTACGGCCGCACCCGCCGGGGCATGGGCCGCGCCGCGGCTTCCTGGCCGCTGTGATGCGCGGCATCGACTGGGTGCGGGACCGCTACGGCAATATCGTCGCCCGGCTGGTGCGGTTTTCCGTCCTGTCCCTTGTGCTGGTGGCGGTCTCCGGTGCCGGCATCCTTCTGATCGGCAGCCGCACGCCGCAGGGCTTCCTGCCGGAGGAGGACCAGGGCGCCTTCTTCGTGCAGATGCAGTTGCCCGCCGGCGCCAGCCTGTCCCGCACCCGCGCGGCGGTGGAACAGGTGGAGGCGATCATCGCCCCGGTGCCGGGGGTGGACCGCGTGCTGTCCATCGTCGGCTTCAGCCTGATCGACGGCGGCGCGCAATCCAACGCCGCCTTCATCGTGGTGCGGATGAAGCCCTTCGAGGATCGCGGATCGGCACAGGAAAGCGTCTTCGCCGCCATCGGCACGGTGTTCGGCGCGACGCAGCAGGTGCGCTCGGCCAATACCTTCGCCTTCAACATCCCGGCGATCATCGGGCTGGGCACCGGCGGCGGCTTCGAATACCAGATGCAGAACCTGGAAGGTCGCCCGCCGGAGGAGATGTTCGCCGCCATGCAGGGCCTGGCGGCGGCGGCCAACCAGGACCCGCGGCTGACCGCGGTCTTCTCCACCTTCACCGCCAATACCCCGTCCCTGTTCCTGGATGTGGACCGCGACAAGGCACAGGCGCTCGGCATCCGCATCAGCGACATCTTCAGCGCGCTGCAGACCACGCTGGGCGGCTTCTATGTCAACGACTTCAACCTGTTCGGCCGATCCTGGCAGGTGAATATCCAGGCCGAGGCGACGGACCGCGACGACATTCCGGACCTCTGGCGCATCCATGTGCGAAACAATGTCGGGGAGATGGTGCCGCTTCGCTCCATCGCCGATGTCCGCATCGTGCTGGGGCCGCAGACCATCAACCGCTACAACAATGTCCGCTCCGTCCGCATCGGCGGGTCGCCGGCGCCGGGGGTTTCCTCGGGCGATGCGCTGGCGGCGATGGAGGCATTGTCGGAGACCGCGCTGCCCGCCGGCTATGGCTATGAATGGACCGGCACCGCCTTCCAGGAAAAGCAGGCCAGCGGCCAGACCGGCATCATCATGGCGCTGGCGCTGCTGTTCGCCTACCTGTTCCTCGTCGCGCTGTATGAAAGCTGGGTGATCCCGATCCCGGTGCTGCTGTCGATCTCGGTCGGCGCGCTGGGGTCCTTCGGGGCCATCATGCTGGCCGGCATGTCACTGGACGTCTACGCGCAGGTCGGGCTGGTGGTGCTGATCGCGCTCGCCGCCAAGAACGGCATCCTGATCGTCGAATTCGCCAAGGAGCGCCGGGAAGCGGGCATGCCGATCCGGGAGGCGGCGGTGATGGGCGCGCGGCTGCGTTTTCGGGCCGTCATCATGACCTCCGTGGCCTTCATCCTGGGGCTGGTGCCGCTGGTGATCGCCTCGGGTGCCGCCAGTGCGTCGCGCCGTGCGGTGGGCACGCCGGTGTTTGGCGGCATGCTGGCGGCGGCGCTGATCGGCATCTTCATCATCCCGATGCTCTACGTGGTGTTCCAGACGATGCGAGAGGGGGTGAAGCGGCGCTTCGGAGGCGGTGTCACCAAGCCGGCACCGGCCGAATAGGGCGCGCGGGGGGTCTTCACGGACGCCCCCGGGACAGCAGATACTCACCTGAACCAAGCGGGGATGTGACGCCATGGCAAAATTCGGATTGAGCCAGTCGGTACGCCGGGTCGAGGATCCGCGGCTGCTGACCGGTCGCGGTGCCTATACGGATGACCTGGCCATGGCCGGCCAGGCGCATGGCATCGTGCTGCGCAGCCCGCAGGCGCATGCCACCATCACCCGCATCGACACCACCGCGGCGCTCGCCCTGCCCGGCGTGCTGGCGGTGCTGACCGCCGCCGACCTGAAGGCCGCCGGCATTGGCGACCTGCCCTGCCTGATCCCGCTGAAGAACCGCGACGGCACCCCCCGCGGCGATACCCCTCGCCCGGCCCTGGCCGATGGCCTCGTGCGCCATGTCGGCGACCCGGTCGCCTTCATCGTCGCCGAGACCGCCCAGGCCGCCCGCGACGGCGCCGAGGCGGTGGAGGTGGAATATGATGCGCTGCCGGCCGTGACCGACCTCGCCGTGGCCTTCGAGCCGGGCCAGCCCGCCATCTGGCCGGGCATCGCCAATAATGTGGTGTTTGACTGGGAGGCCGGCGACAAGGCCAAGGCCGACGCCGCCTTCGCCCGCGCCGCCCATGTCACTCGCCTGACCGTGGTGAACAACCGCGTCGTCGTCGCCAGCATGGAAGCCCGCGCCGCGGTCGCCGCCTGGGAAGATGGCAAGCTGACCCTGCACACCAACACCCAGGGCTCCTGGCTGCTGAAGAACATCCTGTCGGGCAACATCTTCAACATCCCGGCCGACAATGTCCGCGTGGTCACGCCGGATGTGGGCGGCGGCTTCGGGATGAAGCTGTTCCTGTACCCCGAGCATGTCCTGGTCGCCGCCGCCTCCCGCCAGGTCGGCCGCCCCGTCCGCTGGGCCAGCGATCGCAGCGAAGCCTTCCTGTCCGACACGCATGGCCGCGACAACATCACCCTCGGCGAGCTGGCCACGGATGCCGACGGCAAATTCCTGGCGCTGCGGACCCGCAACTATGCCGGCATGGGCGCCTACCTCTCCACCTTCGCGCCCTTCATCCCGACCGGCGCCGGCACCAAGGTGCTGGCCAGCGTCTATGGGTTCGAGGCGATCCACGCGCATGTCATCGGCGTGCTGACCAACACCGTGCCGGTGGACGCCTATCGCGGCGCCGGCCGGCCCGAGAGCAACTACCTGGTGGAGCGCCTGATCGACGCCACGGCGCGCGAGATCGGCATTGACCGGATCGAGCTGCGCCGCCGCAACATGGTGAAGCAGAGCGCCATGCCCTGGGTCTCCGCCATGGGCCAGCGCTATGACAGCGGCGATTTCGGGCAGCTCATGGACGCCGCGCTCGCCAAGATCGACTGGGACGGCTTCCCCACCCGGCGCGCGGAAGCGGCGCGCCGCGGCAAGCAGCGGGGCATTGGCCTCGCCTACTATCTGGAGGCCACCGGCGGCGCGGCCACCGAGAACGCCAAGGTCGTCTTCGCCGATGACGGTTTCGTCGATCTGTATGTTGGCACGCAATCGACCGGCCAGGGTCATGAGACCGCCTATGCCATGATGACCAGCCATGAGCTGGGCATTCCGATCGACAAGATCCGGGTCCGGCAGGGCGACAGCGAAAGCCTGCCGTCGGGCGGCGGCACCGGCGGCGCGCGCAGCCTGTATTCCGAAGGCCAAGCCATCCTGGTGACCACGGCGAGCGTGGTGGAGAAGGGCAAGCAGGCGGCGGCCGAGCAGCTCGAAACCTCGGTCGTCGACATCGAATTCACCGGTGGCCGCTTCGCCGTCGCCGGCACCGACCGCGGCGTGGACATCCTCGACCTGGCGGCGGTGCAGCGGAAGCGCGTGGCGGCGGGCGAATCCGCCATCCTGCTGGACGCGATGGAAACCGCGAATATCGACGCCCACACCTTCCCCAATGGCTGCCATGTGGCGGAGGTGGAGGTGGACCCGGAAACGGGCATCGTCACCGTGCCACGCTACATCGTGGTGGATGATGTAGGCCACGCGCTGAACCCGCTGATCGTGCGCGGCCAGGTGCATGGCGGCGTGGCGCAGGGCATCGGCCAGGCGCTGCATGAGCGGACCAGCTACGACAATGGCTCCGGCCAGCTTCTGTCCGCCTCCTTCATGGACTACGCCCTGCCGCGGGCGGAGGACCTGCCGGATATCGATGTCGACCTCATCGAGGTGACCTGCGAGACCAACCCGATGGGCGTGAAGGGCGCCGGTGAGGCCGGGGCCGTCGGCTCCCCGCCCGCCGCGATCAACGCGCTGGTGGATGCGCTGTCGGGTTCCGGCGTGAAGCACATCGACATGCCGGCGACGCCGGAGACGGTGTGGAAAGCGCTGGCGGCGGCGAAGGCCGCCTGACAGGCAAAAGGGGGGGCAGCGCGCCCCCTCAGTCGATCAGGAGTTGCTGCGCCCAGGCCTGGCGGCGGGCCAGCACATTCTCCTCCGGCACCGCCAGGAAGTCCCACAGGCCGGGGGTGCGATCCGCCTCCAGGAACAGCTCGCGGCTCGGCAGCGGCGTGCCGATGATGTCGAACAGCATGTAGCGGCGCGTGGCGAACCAGTCGAAGACCTCGGCCGGCTTCACGCCATAGGCGCCATAGGACCGCACGCCGAATTCGAAGCTGATCGCCGGGCGCAGCCGTTCCACCAGCCCGACGCCGCCGCGCAGCGCATCGAATTCGCCCCCCTCGATGTCGATCTTGATGAAGGCCAGCGCCGGCAGGTGGCCCAGCAGCGTGTCCAGCTTCACGGTGCGGACGGTGATGTGTTCCGTCCGCATGTCGGGCTGGTCGTATTCGCGCTGCTGCAGGCCGCTATAGCCGGGGCTGTCCACGGCGACGACGTAGGTGGCTTCCCCATCCGCAGCGCCGACGGCGCATTCATGCAGCGTCACATGTTCCCGCCCCGGCCGGGCCAGCACCGGGCGCAGCGCGGCGGCCATCGCGGGATTCGCCTCGAAGGCATGCAGCGCGGCGCCGGGGCCGCGGATGGCATCCGCCATCGGCACGGCATGGGTGGCCTTGAAGCAGCCGATATCCAGCGCGATGTCGCCCGGCTTCAGCAGGCCACCGTAGAATTTCCGCAGCAGCGCCTCGAAATCCACCGGCTTGCCCGCCTTCCGGCCTGCCCGCAGCCGTGCGTAGGTCTCGGCGATCGTCGGCATGCAAACTTCCCGCAGATTGTGGCCGTGCCCGGCGTTGCTACGGAAAGACTAGGTTCACCAGGCCGCAGGTGTCGATGCGCCGCCGTTCCTCGCCGCGGCCATCCATCCAGACAATCCGCACATCATTCACACAATCGCCGGAGGGCAGCCGCACCACCAGATGCCTTCCCGGCGGCAACACCTGCTGGCCCAGCCGGTCCTCGCCCCAGTTGTCGGTCCGGACGGAGGAGACATAGACCTCCCGGATCACGGCGCTGCCATGGTTGACCAGGTTGAAGGACGGGTTGGCGCTCGCCTGGGGTCCCGCACCGGGCCGGGTCCGGCCGCCAGTGACCGGCCCGGCCCCGCTGCCGAAGACCATCTGCACGATCCGGCAGGTATCCTGCCTCCGCCGCTCCTCCGGCTGGCCATCAAGATAAACCACCCGCACATCCTGAAGGCAGCCGGCCGCGGGGGCGATCCGCAGCGGGAAGCTGCCGCCATCCGGCAACAGATCGGCTTCCAGCAGGTCATGCCCCCAGTAGCGATCTTCGCTGGGGGAGACATAGATCTCCCGGATCGGCTGGCCGCTGCGGTTCACCAGGTTGAAGGACGGGTCGCGCTGGGCCTGGGCGGGAGAGGCCATGGCCGCGGCGCATAGCAGCAGCAGGCTGCCCAGCATCTGGGCGAGGCGCGGGGCCAGAAGGCGCGGTGGAAGTGGGCGCATCGGCGTCGGGTCCGTTCCGGGTCTGGCCGAAAGCTACAGCCTCAACACGTCCCGTCCAAGCCGACCGGGCGTTCAGCCAGCTCTGGTCTGTGGTGCCAGGGTGGTGCCGGCGGGGCTGTGGCCGGCCCAGCCGGCCATGTCTTCCAGCTCCCGCCGGTTCAGAATCTCCAGCCGGCCCTTGTTCAACGTGGCGATGTTGTCCTTGCGCAAAGCGGCCAGCGCCCGGTTGGCGTGTTCTACTGAAAGCCCGAGCGCATCCGCCAGATGCGCCTGTTTCAACGGCACGGCCGCACCGCGCGCATCCCCGCCGCCGCGGCGCAGCAGCCGGCCATGCAGTTCCAGCAGCAGATGCGCCACCCGCCCGGCCGCATCGCGGCGGCCGAGGCTGGTCAGCCTTTCGCGCATCCGCGCGCGGTCCCGCGTCAGCCCCTCTACATATGACAGCGCCAGGCCGGGATCATTGCCCATGAAGGCGCAGAGCCGTTCCTTGGACAGGATGCAGAAGGAGGAATCGGTCAGCGCCTCGACCTCCGCCGCATCCTCGGTGCGCTCCACCAGGTCGCCGGGCAGGTGGAAATCCAGGATCTGGCGGCGGCCGTCATTGGTGGCGGTCCAGGTGAAGGCCCAGCCGGCATACATGGTGAAGACGCCATCCATGATGGCGTCCCCCGCCCGCACCAGCCGCACGCCAGACCGGATGCGCGCAATCTCGCCCACCCGTGCCTGCGGAATGACCCGGAACAGCGCGAAAGGCCGCACCGTGCAGGCGGCACAGCTTCCGGGCAGGGGGGTCAGGTTGGCGTTGCGGGTCATCGGGATGATTCCTGGCAGTGCGCGACTGCCGTCCAAGACTTGCAACCTACGCTGTCGCATCGGCGCTGTGAACATCGAAACCTTGCATGTCCGGGATACCTGGCCGCGCGGCGCGAATGCCGCTTGCCGCTGCGGCCCCTGCCGGTGGAACCTGCGGGCAAACAGGGGAGCCAGCGCAGATGTCCGGATTCGCCTCCGCCCATGATCTGGCCGAGAAAACCATCTCCTTCGACGAACTCGGCCCGGGCCTGTTCGCCTATACGGCGGAGGGCGACCCGAATTCCGGCATCATCATCGGCCCGGATGGCGTGGTGGTGGTGGATGCCCAGGCGACCCCCGCCATGGCGCAGGATGTCATGGCCCGCATCGCCACCGTCACCCCGCGCCATGTCGGCCAGGTGGTGCTGACGCATTACCACGCGGTGCGGGTGCTCGGCGCCAGCGGCTACTTCTCGCCTGGGGGCAACCCCGTGGTCCTGGCCAGCGCGGCGACGCGCGACCTAATCGTGGAGCGTGGCCGCCAGGACATGGACAGCGAGATCGGCCGTTTTCCTCGGTTGTTCCGCGGGAAGGAGAGCATCCCCGGCCTGACCTGGCCGACCCATACCTTCGAAAAACGCATGACGCTGTGGTTGGGAGAGCGGGAGGCGCAGATCATCCATGTCGGCCGCAGCCATACGGCGGGCGACACGGTGGTCTGGCTGCCCAAGGAGAAGGTGCTGTTCGCCGGCGACACGGTGGAATTCGGCGCCACCCCCTATTGCGGCGACGCCCATTTCGCCGACTGGGCCGCGACGCTGGATGCCGTGGCGGCGCTGGGGGCGGAAAAACTGGTGCCCGGCCGCGGCCGCGCCCTGCTGACCAAGGCCGATTGCGCCGAGGCGATCGAGGGCACGCGGTCCTTCACCACGGATCTTTTCAGCCGGGTGCGGGACGGCGTGGCGAAGGGCTGGGACCTGAAGGCGGTCTATGACGACACCATGGGCTTCATGCGGCCAGTATACGGGTCCTGGGTGATCTTTGAACACTGTATGCCGTTCAACGTCACCCGCGCCTTCGACGAGGCGCAGGGCCTCTCCCATCCTCGCATCTGGACGGCAGAACGCGACGTGGCGATGTGGCAGGCGCTGGAACATGGCACGGCGATGAAGTCCGCCGAGGCCTGAGCCCCGTGCCGCATGCCAACCCCCGCTACGCCGCCGGGCCGCCGCCTGCCTCCGGCCAGGATCATCGCCGCGTGGTGGTCGTGGGCGGCGGGCTGGTCGGACTGACTCTCGCGCTGGATCTCGCGCGCCACGGCGTGGCGGTGACGCTGCTGGATGCGGAAGACAGCGTCGCCACCGGCAGCCGCGCCATCTGCTTCGCCAAGCGCACGCTGGAGATCTACGCACGCCTCGGCCTGGGCGAACGCCTGCTCGCCAAGGGGGTCACCTGGAAGACCGGCCGCGTCTTCCACAAAGACCGCCAGGCCTATGAATTCGACCTGCTGCCGGAGGAAGGCCACCGCCACCCGGCCTTCGTCAACATCCAGCAATACCATGTCGAGGCCTGGCTGGTAGAAGCCTGCGCCGAGGCCGGGGTCGACCTGCGCTGGCGCCATGAGGTCACCGGCCTCGCCAGCGATGCGACAGGCGCGACGCTGGACGTTGCCACGCCCGGCGGCGCCTACACCCTCCGCGCCGACTGGCTGCTGGCCTGCGACGGCGCCCGCAGCTTCATCCGCCGCAGCCTGGGCCTGCCCTTCCAGGGGCAAATCTTCCAGGACCGCTTCCTGATCGCCGATGTGGTGATCCGCGGCGCCGTCGCCTTCCCCGCCGAGCGCTGGTTCTGGTTCGACCCGCCCTTCCACCCCGGCCAATCCGTGCTGCTGCACAAGCAGCCGGACGACCTCTGGCGCATCGACTTCCAGCTTGGCCCCAAGGCGGAGCCGGAGGCCGATCCGGAGGTGGAATTGCAGCCCGATCGGGTGCGCGCCCGCGTCGCCGCCATGCTGGGGCCGGATGTGCCCTTCGATCTCGAATGGGTCAGTCTTTATACCTTCCGCTGCCGCCGCCTCGATCGCTTCGTGCAGGACCGGGTGATCTTCGCCGGCGATTCGGCGCATCAGGTCAGCCCCTTCGGCGCCCGCGGCGGCAATGGCGGCGTGCAGGATGCCGACAACCTCGCCTGGAAGCTGGCCGCCATCCTGAAGGGCCAGGCCGGGCCGGCGCTGCTCGGCAGCTATGAGGCGGAGCGGATCGCGGCGGCGGAGGAGAACATCCTGCACTCGACGCGCGCGACCGACTTCATCTCACCGAAATCGGATGCGGCGCGGGCCTATCGGGATGCGGTGCTGGACCTGGCGGAGGGCCACGCATTCGCCCGCGCCCTGGTCAATTCCGGCCGCCTGTCCCGCCCCGCGCTGCTGGCAACCAGCCCCCTGAACGCGCCCGATGACGGGAACTGGCCGGGCGGTGCCGCACCGGGCAGCCCGGCGCCAGATGCGCCGGTGCAGCGGGATGGCACGCCGGATTGGCTGCTGTGCCATCTGGGTGGCGACTTCGCCCTGCTGGTCTTCGATGCCGTCTGGACCCCGGTGCCGGGCCTGCGCGCCGTCTTCATCACGGCGGAGGAAACACCCGGCGCGCTGTGGGACCACAGCGGCCTGGCCGCCGCGCGCTTCGGCGCGCCGCCGGGCGGGGCGGTGCTGATCCGCCCGGACCAGCACATCGCCGCCCGCTTCGCCGCGCCCCGCGCCGGCGCCGTGCGCGCCGCGCTGGCCCGCGCCCTGGGCCAGTTGGAGCACGCCGCATGAAGCTGGACACAACGCCCCGGCTGGCCGACCCGGATGCGATCTTCGCGCTGCTGGTGGAGGCGCATCGCGGTCTGGATGCGGCGGCCTCGCGCCGGCTGGATGCCAGGCTGGTGCTGATCCTGGCCAACCATATCGGCGAGGATGCGGTGCTGCGGCAGGCGATCGCCCTGGCGCAGAACCCGGTCACGCCAACCGGATCAGCGTAGGGCGCTGAGCCGCAGCGGCGGCAGGGTGGCCAGCGGCTCGCGGTTTTCCATCCGCACGCCGGTCACCTGCCAGCGTGGCGCCGGCGCCGCCCCGGTCAGCTCGATCTGCAGGCGGATGGGCGCGACGCTGCCCTCCAGCGCCATCTCGAAGCGGGTCAGGCCGGTCGGCACGGTGCCACGCAGCGCCTGCACCGCCGCGCCGGCCGGCACGCCGCGGGCCCGCACAACCTCGGCCAGGGCGGTGGGGCTGGCCCAGGCCGCGGCAATCTCCTCCGCCATGCCGGCGAGAAAGGCGCGCGCTTCCGGCGTGCGGTCGCCCGTGGCGGCATGCGGCATCAGGCTTTCGCGCAGCGCGGCCTGCACCGCAGGCACATCCAGGTGCCGGGACATTTCCGCGCTGTCGCGTGTCTCCAGCGCCTGCGCCAGGCTCCATGCCGTAGCATAGGGGCTGCCCATCCAACCGAGGGCGAGCAGCGGCAGCACCGCCAGGGTGGCCCAGGCACTGCGCGACCGGCTTGCCCGGCGGCCCGCCTCACGGCCCCGGGCCGACGGCGGCGCGGTGATCTCGGGCCGTGGCGGGGTCTGCCGCACCGGCGCGGGCGCCGGATGGCGCGAATCATACTCCGCCCAGACTTCGTCCCAGCACATCGCCAAGCCCGCGTCACGTGTGCCCACAATCGCCTCACCAGCTAAAAATTGTGCCGCTTTGCGGCCAAGCAGGAAAGACAACCTTAAGTTGCAAGACAACTTGTGAGACGCTCTATCGAAGGTCGCACCACATCCCCGCTCTTGCAGGGCTGCCGCCTCTCTCTGACAGAGACGAAACAGGTTCGCTCTCCGCTTCCCGAGAATGCGACCCGAATGGTGGGAAAAGGATTAACGGGATATGCGGTGCTGTCTTTTTTCTGGGATGGATCGCATTATCCCATCCGAATCCCAGAATGGGCGGGTAAGGCCGCGCAATGACAAACCCCTTCAACAGCCCGTGACATGCGCCGCCGCGCACCGCCTCAGGCAGAAGGTCGCGCCCGGCGCCGGCTGAGGGCCGACCAACGGAGCGCAGCAGCAAGGACCGCCCTGCTGCTTCGCGGCCTCGCCTGGGCCCTGCGCCGCGCTTGAATTTACCGCGCCAGCGGTGCCAGCCGTGTCTCCAGGCTTGCGATCGCCACACCCAGCGCCTGCGTCATGGCCAGCGCCATTGCTGGCGCCTCCGCATCCGGCGCCAGCGGCGCCTCCCCCGTCACCGCCAGCGTGTCGACGACGCGGGACGCCAGGCGTTCCTCCCGCAGCAGCACGCCGGACAGGCCAGCCCGGGCGCGGCCCCAGGCGGGCATCGCCTCCAGCGCCGTCAGCTGCAATTCCAGCACCAGGCTGGCATCCGCCCGGCTGCCCTGCGGCACCACGGCGGAAAACAGGCCGGAGGCCTGCAGCCAGGCCCGCAGCGCCGCATCGACCATCCCAGCCGGCG
Organism: Falsiroseomonas sp. E2-1-a4; assembly: GCF_051433165.1. Taxonomy (NCBI): domain Bacteria; kingdom Pseudomonadati; phylum Pseudomonadota; class Alphaproteobacteria; order Acetobacterales; family Roseomonadaceae; genus Falsiroseomonas; species Falsiroseomonas sp. E2-1-a4. The sequence goes on from NZ_JBHMFS010000027.1 coordinate 25,989, forward strand.
GCGCGATCCATTCCTCATAGACCAGGATCTCGTAGGACCCGTCTGGCAGCACCCGGCGCAGGCCGAGGTCCTGCAACCCCGGCACGGCCCGCACCAGCCGCACCAGCAGCACCGGCGCCCCGGGCCGCGCCCCCTGCAGGGAACTCCGCATCGGCGAAAGCGGGTAGCGCCGGACCGGCACATAGGGCCGGTCCGGAAAGATCGAACAGCCCGCGGCCAGCAGCGGCAGGGCGGTGATCAGGGCGCGTCGGTTCATCGGCGGCGATCCGGGGTCGGCGGCGCGCCGAACAGCATCTGCGAGGGGGCGCGTCGCAACTGTTCGGCGGTGGCCCGCAGGTTGGCGGTGGTGGCGCGCAGGTCGATCAGGATTGGCAGCAGTTCGGCCTGTACATCCACCGTGGTCTCCCGCGCCGCGCGCATGGTGCGCTCCATGCCCTCCACCGCGCCGGGCAGGGTCTGCGCCGCGCGGCGGAGTTCGGCCGCCGCGCCAGCCGCATTGACCATGGCGCCGCGAAGCTCCGGGCCGGCGATGAGGGCGCGGGCATCGGTGGCGGCGGCACGGAATTCGCCCACCGCGCCGGCCAGGTCGCCACCCTCCACCGCCGTGCGCAGCAGCGCCATGGTGGTGGCGGCCTCACGCAGCACCTGCGCCAGGTCGCCATCGCTGGTCTGCCGGTTCAGGTTGGACAGCAGCCCGGCGATGTCGTTCGAGATCTGGTCCACTGGCAGGTCCGCCAGCCGCTGGATCAGCAGCTCCGCCGCATTGGTCACCTGCGCGACGGTGGAGGGTACGCCCGGGATCACCGGATATTGCGGCTGCCAGGGCTGGGCCGTGACGGGGAAGCGCTGCGGGCTGACGAAATCCAGTTCCAGGTAGTTCACCCCGGTGATGCCCTGCGCCGTGATGCGCGCGCGCAGTCCAAGCCGCACCGCCTCGCTGATATCGGGTGTTTCCCCCACCTGCCGCAGATCCAGGCCGAAGCGCAGGAAGACGCGCTGGAAGCCGGCGGAATAGGCCACGCCGGCCGGGCGCGGGTATTCGGCCGTGACCAGCCCGATCTGCGTCACCCGCCCCACCGCCACGCCGCGGTAGCGCACCGGTGCCCCGACATCGAGGCCCTGGACCGATTCCTCGAAATAGGTCTCGAACATCTGCGTGGCCTGCAGCCCCCGCCCGCCGGCCAGGAACAGCACGAAGGCGACGGCCAGCACGATGCCGACCAGCACCAGCGCGCCGACGCGCGCGTAAAGCGCCTTGCCCGATCCCATCACGCCACCTTTCGCAGGAAGAAGGCCTGCACGGTCGGGTGGGGGCTGTGGTCGCGCAGGTCGCGCGGGTTGCCTTCGGCAATCATCCCCTTGGCTTCCTTGTCCAGCATGATGCAGCGGTCGCCGATGGCCAGGATCGAGGCCAGTTCATGCGTCACCACCACGAAAGTCGTCCCCAGTGAACGCGACAGGTCGCTGATCAGCGCATCCAGCCCGGCGGAAGTGACCGGATCCAGCCCGGCGGAGGGTTCGTCCAGGAACAATATGGGCGGGTCCAGCGCCAGCGCGCGGGCGATTCCGGCCCGTTTCAGCATGCCGCCCGAAATCTCCGACGGCAGCTGGTTCGCCGCCGCCGACAGCCCGACCAGCCCGAGCTTCGCCCGCGCCACCTCCCGCCGTGCCTCCGGCGGCAGGGTGGTGTGCTCGGCCAGCGGCATTTCCACATTCTCCAGCAGGGTCTGGGACCCGAACAGCGCGCCCTGCTGCCACATCACGCCGATGCGCTTCAGCAGGCCGAGCCGCGCCGCCCCCTCCGTCGTCCAGACATCGGTGCCGAGGATGTCCACCGTGCCCGCGGCCGGCGGCACCAGGCCGATCATCAGCTTCAGCAGGGTGGATTTGCCGCAGCCGGACCCGCCCAGGATGACGAAGACCTCACCGCGCCGCACATCGAAGGTGACGTGGCGGAACAACACGTTGCTGCCGAAGGCGGCGGACAGGTCCCGCGCCTCGATCACCGCGGGCACCTCGGGGCCCGGCGCGTTCTGGTCCAGCGCCTCGCTCACAGGCCCAGCCTTTCGTACAGGACCGCGAAGATGCCATCGAGCACGACGATGGCGACGATGCCGCCGACCACCGCCGAGGTCGCCGCATCGCCCACCGCCCGCGGCCCGCGCCCGGCGCCAAGGCCGGCGCGGCAGCCGACCACGGCAATCGCCAGTCCGAACACCGCCGCCTTGAACAGCCCGCCCAGCAGATCCTTCAGGGTGACGAAATTGTTCAATTGCTGTGCCACCGTGTTCATCGTGAAGCCGAGCAGCGACATCACGAAGGCCATGCCGACCAGCCCCGCCACCGTCAGCACCAGCGACAGCACCGGCATCACCAGCACCCCCGCCAGCACCCGCGGCAGCACCAGCAGCGCCATCGGGTCGATGCCCATGATGCGCAGCGCCGCCACTTCCTCATTCACCGTCATGGTGCCGAGCTCGGCCGCGTAGGCGGAGCCGGTACGCCCGGCCAGCACCACGCCGGCCATCAGCGGCCCCAATTCCCGCAGCAGGGAGATGCCGACCAGGCTGGGCACGAAGACCTCGGCGCCGAATTGGCGCAGGGGAATCGCCGATTGGAAAGCCAGGATCACCCCGAGCAGGGACCCCAGCAGCGTCGCCAGCCCGAAGGCCCGGGTGCCCGCCTCATCCAGATGGCGCAGCAATTCCCGCGCCCGCAGCCGGCCGGGGCGGATCAGCGTGCCGAGGCCGACGACCAGCAATTCCCCCAGGAAGGCCATCCACGCCACGACGCCACGCAGCGCGTTCATCACGCGGCGGCCGACGCCCGAAAGCGGGGAGAATCGGTAGGGCACAACCTGTGGCCGCGGTGCGGCCAGCGCGTCCCGCACCCGGTCCAGCACCGCCACCACGCCGGGGCTGGCCCCCTCGATCCGCCCGCCCTCGGCGGCCGACTGCGCGGTCAGCAGCAGGGTGGCGCCGGTGGTGTCCACCGCCTCCACCGCCGCCAGATCCAGTACCAGCGGCGCGCCCGGCTTGCGCGCCTCCGCCATCAACTCAGTCCACAGCGAGGCCGCTGCCGGCGTGTCCAGGCGGCCGGACAGGCTGACCACACGACCGTCCTGTGCCTCCCGCACCTGCAAGCTGTCCGCCAGTATCCCGCTCCTCGATTCGCACCCGAGCTTACCGCAACGCGGCAAGTGCCGTTTCGGCTGCAACCAGGCCGGATTGCCAGGCGCCGCCGACCGTGCCGGCCAGCCTGGCATGGCAGGCCTCTCCCGCCAGGCAGAGGCGCCCACCGGCCAGGGGTTGCGCCAGGACGCCGCGCGCTGCGCTGCGACCTGGGCGGGCATAGCTGTACACGCCCCGGGACCAAGGGTCCCGCTGCCAGTTTGTCACGATTGGTTTTGCCGCCAGGGTGCGGGCGGCCTGCTGGCCGAAGCGGCGGGCAACCTCCGCCCGCATGAAGGCCTCCAGTGCCGCATCGCCCTCCGCCTCCAGCGCCGCCGCGGCGTCGCCGCCGACATGGCAGGCCAGCAGGTCGCGGCCGAAGGGCCGGGCGCTCATCGCCACCAACGCCTTGCCCGGCGCCACCTGCCGGTCGATCGAGCAGAATGCCGGCAGGCCGAGCGCCTCCACGCCACGAAAGCCGACCTTGGCCACCTGGCCCAATGGCAGGTCCTGGGCTGCCTGAAGCACCGCAGCCGGCAGGGGCGGGTCGAAGCGGATCGCCTCCGCCGCGATCAGGCTGCTGGGCAGGGTGGCGATGACGGCGCGGGCGCGAATGCTGCCGAAGGCGCCCCGCGCCACCGCCCAAGCCCCACCCCAGTCCAGGCTCTCCACCACCGCCGAGAGCCGGATCGGCAACCCCTCCCCCAGCCTTGCGAACAGGGTGCCGATGCCGGCTTCCACCATCATGTTGCGGCCATCGAGGGCGGTGGCGGCGAAATCCGCCAGGCTGAGACGGTCCAGCGGCGCGGAGGCGATGATATCGCCCTGCCAGGCGGCGACCGTCGCATCCCACGGCCCGCCTTGCGGCACCGCCGCTGCCACGCTGCAATCCGGCCCGCCAGCGGCGGCGCGCGCCAGCACCGCGGCCTGGAAGGCATTCCAGGCGGAATCGTAAGCCGCGAGTTCGGCCGGCGAGGCCGGGCGATCCCCCACCAGGGTGCGTTCGTGCCGCAGCGCGTCCGAATCGGCCAGGGCCAGGCCCAGTTCGTGCGCCAGCGGCACCAGCGGATTATCCTCCGCATTGTGCAGCCAGGCGGCGCCGAGGTCGAAGGGCAGGCCGAGGCGGTGGTCCGTCACCGCCCGCCCGCCGACGCGGTCACGCGCCTCCAGCACCAGCACGCTGCGCCCGGCCGCCTGCACCGCCCGCGCGGCGGCGATGCCGGCCGCGCCGGCGCCGATCACCAGCACATCCGGCTCCGTCATGCGCTTAGGCCGCGCTCAGGCCGACATGGCATGCAGCAGCACGGCGGCGGCGACGCCGACATTCAGGCTTTCCACCTTGCCGCTGCCCGGCAGCGTCACCCGATGGGTGCAGGCGGCGGCGGTCAGGCCGGGCAGGCCGATCTCCTCATTGCCCAGCGCCAGCACGAAGGGCTTGCCGCGCGGCAGCGCCTCGGGCGGCATTCCGCCGGCGGCCACGGCGGCGACGGTGGTGAATTTCGGCGCCAGCGCCCGCAGCCCCACGGCCGGGTCCGGCAGGCGCAGCACCTCCAGATACTCCAACCCGCCCTCCGCGATGCGGTAGGCGGCATCCGAAAGCCCGGCCTGGCGCGGGTCGCCCGACAGCAGCATGCCGGTGCAGCCGAAAAAGGCAGCCGACCGCGCGATGGCGCCCAGGTTGTGCGGATTGCCGATGCCATCCAGCAGCGGCAGCACCGGCGCCGTCAGCAGCGCGGCGGGGAACGGGCCGACGCCGATCTCGGCAATGGTGCGCGGCACGGCGATGGCGACGACACCGCCATGATGCTCGGTGCCGGCGATGCGGACCAACTCCTCCGCCGTCACTTCGCGGTAGGGGCGGCGGTTGCGCGCCATCAGGGCACAGAGCGGCCCGACCTCCCGCCGCCGGCCTTCCACATAGAACATCCGCAGCACCGCATCCGGGCGCACGGCGAAGGCCGCGGCAGCGGCCGCAGGCCCGCAGATCCGGTCCAGGTCCGAATCCCGCCAGCCGCGCACCGGCACCTGGCCGGGCTCGACCGGCGGGCGCGGGTTGGAGGAAGGCCGGTTCAGGCCGCGCCGGTCGTCTCCGCCCGCATCGGCTGGGGGGCCTCCGCCGAATCCGCCGCGGAAGCCGCCTCTTTCTGGTCCAGGAATCTTGCACCCTCCTCGCGAATGGCCGCGGCCGCATCATCATACAGGAACGGCAGGAAGGCGTATCGCCGACCGCGCGTCACCGGGCGGGCCTCATGCAACAGCGAACAGGAAAACACCACAGCCCCGCCGGCTGGGGCCTTGTAGGTCTGCGGCCCGAATTCGGGGAAATTCAGCTCCCCGCCCTCATATCCGCCGGTGTTGAGGTTCATCGTCACGGCGAAGCGGCGATGCGCGGTGGCCTTGGTGGTGTTGTCCCGGTGCGCCCGGAAGAAGCCCTGGTCGGCGGCATCGTAGCAGGCGACCACATAGCGTTCGAGCCGGGTGACATTGTACTGAAAGGCTCGACGGATTTCCGGCACCAGGCGGGCGTTCAGCCGGGCGCGGATCTGCGCGCGCAGGGCTTCATCCGTGATGAAGGCGTCCTTCCGGCGCTTATGGCTGGGGTCCATCACGCCCACGGTGCGACCGCCCTCATCCCGCATGAAGCCGCTTTCGCCGCCGCCAACCGCCTCATACTCCGCGATCAGGCGGCGGCAGAATTCCGGCTCGAAGATGCGCGGCAGCACCAGGATGGGGGCGTGGGCGGGCACGCCGGCATGGTCCTCAGGCGGCGGCAGCGCGGCCAGGGTCGCCATGGCCTCCGCCCCCTGCTCCAGGCCCCAGACGCCGAACACCCGCAGCATCGGGTCCAGCAGCACCCAGCCGGGGCGCAGGGTGCCGTCTGGTTCCATGGCGCGGAAGGCACGGCGAGCGCTGCCGTCATCGTCCCACAGCACGCGGCGGCCCGTGCCATCGGTCATGCGGCCGGCGCGCTCATCCTCCGCGTCGGTGCCGATCACCAGCAGATAGGCATGATCCACCCGCAGCACGCTGGCATGCGGCGTGATGGCGGCCGCCAGGCGCTGCCCCAGGCCGGGCTGCGCCAGCGAGCCGGGGATCAGCACCATCAGCCAGCGGCCGGCGGTGGTGTCGAAGGCGAAGCGGGGGTTCCCGGCGGCGCGGGCATGGAAGGCGGGGATCGGCTCGCCCGACGTCAGGCCTGGCATCTGGCTGGAAATCGGCATGGCGGCGGTTCCGTCCTGCAAGGGTTACCGTCGGAGCACACCCCCGTCATGCCATCGGTGCGGCTTGTTGCGCCAGGGTATGAAGCTGTGCAAGCAACGCATCGGGCACCTCCAGCCCCTCCGTCGCCGCATGGGCGGCAAGGCCGGCGCGGCGGCTGCCGGGCAGGCGCACGCCGGGGTCGCCCTGCATGGCGGCGAGCAGGAATTCGATGCGCTCGGCGAAGCTGGCCTCTCCGGCCATGGCGCCGGGGTCGATCGCCAGCAGCGTGTGGCCGAGGCGGGGGCGATTGCCCTCCGTGGTGAAGAAGCTGTCCGCCTCGAAGCCGAAGGCGGCGCCGGTCAGGGCGCAGCACAGCAATTCCACCACCAGCGCCAGCAGCGCCCCCTTGCTGCCGCCCATCGCCAGCATGGCGCCGGCCAGCGCCGCATCCGGGTCCGTGGTGGGGTTGCCATCGGCATCCAGCGCCCAGCCGAGCGGGATCTTCTTCCCCGCCTTGGAGGCCAGCATGATCTTGCCGCGCGCCACCTCCGACAGCGCCATGTCGATTACCAGCGGCGCCGCATCCCGGCGCGGGAAGGCGGCGGCCACGGGGTTGGTGCCCATCAGCGGCCGCCTGCCGCCCGGCACCGGCATGGCCGCCGGCGAATTGGTGAAGGCGAGCGCGACAAACCCCTGCCGCGCCAGCGCCGCCACCGGCAGCCCCATGGCGCCGGCATGGTGGCTGTTGGTGATGCCAAGGCAGGCGACGCCATGTGCCTTCGCCCGCGCCGCCGCCTCCCGCACCGCCAGATCCAGTGCCGGATAGGCCAGGCCGTGCCGCGCATCGATCAGCGCCGCGCCGCCGCGCTCCGCCACCACCGCCGGCACCGCCGCGCCATCCGCCCGGCCATTGGCCAGGAAGGCGGCGTATTGCGGCACGCGGGACAGGCCATGGCCGCCCTGCCCTTCCGCCTCCCCGGCCACCAGGGCGCGGGCGGTCAGGGCCGCCATGGCGGGGTTGGCGCCGGCGGCGGCAAGGGCGGCGGTGGCCAGGGCTTCGGCTTCGGCAAGGGTCAGGCGCGGCATCGGTTTGGGCTCATCCGGCTGTTTCACACATCCGGTCTGATCCCGGCCTCCGTGACAAGGGAGGCCCAGCGATCCGTCTCCGCCCGCACGAAGTCGGCCGACCGCGCGCTGTCCCAGCCCAGCACCTGGAAGCCGCCCTCCTGCGCCCGCCGGGTGGTCTCCGGGTGGTGGATGGCGGCCAGCACGTCCCGCTCCAGCCGCGCCTTGATGGCCTCCGGCACCGCGGCGTTGGTCAGCACGGCGGTCCAGTTGGTGATCTCAAGCTCCGGCAGCCCGGCTTCCCGCACGGTCGGCACTTCCGGCACCAGCGGGTGACGTTCCGCGCTGGTCACGGCCAGCGCCCGCAGCCTGCCACCGCGAATCTGCGCCAGGCATTCCGGCAGGTTGGAGACCATCAGGTCCAGATTGCCGCCCGCCAGATCGGTGACCGACGGTGCGCCGCCGCGATAGGGCACATGCACGATATTGTCCCCGGCCCGCGTCACCCGGCGGAACAGTTCCAGCCCCAGATGCGGCGGAGACCCGGTGCCGGAGGTCCCGCCATTCAGCGACCGGCTCCGCGCCAGCTCGGCCAACCCCGCCAGATCCCGCGCCGGGCTGCGTTCCGCATTCACCACCACCGCCAGCGGCAGCGAGCCGAGCACGGAGACCACATGAAAGGCGCGGCGGAAATCATAGGGTGCGTTGGGAAACAGTGTGGCGTTCACCGCATGGGTCAGGGTAATGGCCAGCAGCGTATGCCCATCCGGCTCCGCCTTCGCCGCCAGATCCGCGCCGATCAAGGCGTTGCCGCCGGCGCGGTTGTCGATCACCACCGGGCGGCCCCAGGCCTCGCCCAGCCGCTGGCCGACCAGGCGCGCCATGATGTCGGTCAGCCCGCCGGGCGGGAAGGGCACGATGTAGCGCGGGTTGCGCACGGGGAATCCCTGGGCGCGGGCGCCCAGTGGCAGAAGGGCGGCGGCGAGGCCGAGGCCAAGCCCAAGGGCAGAACGGCGGCGAAACATCAAACCTCCCATTGCGTCTTGATGCGCTGCCGGAGCGTGGCAGCAGCGACGTCCTGCCTGGAAGGAAAATCCGCGCGCCTCAGGCCGGCCGCACCTCCAGCGCCGCGTGGCAGATACGGTCATCCTCCGGCGCCCGGCCAATATCGGGATGCGCCCCGCCCGGCGGCAGTTGCGGCAGCGGCCAGACCAGCCGGTGGCTGGCGCGGGCGGAAAAGCCGGCGGCGGCGAAGGCGGCCAGGAATTGCGACAGGCCAAGCTGGTTGCAGTACAGCCCGGCGCGCGCCACCGCCCGCCCATCCCAGAATGACGGCCCGAAGCGCAGATGCCGCAGCCGGCCGCCGAGATGGTCGTGGAAATCCACCGCATGCAGGCCGAGGCCGCCCGGCGCCGTCACGCGCCGCAGTGCCGCCAGCAGCGGGGCCAGCGCGTCACGCCGCACATGCTCCAGCGCCACCTCGGAGAACACCAGGTCCACCGACCCGGCCGGCACCGCCGCCAGTTCCTGCGCCCCGCCGACCAGCAGGCGGGCGTTGCAGGCGGCCAGTACATCGGCGCGGCTGGTACAGCCGGAGAGATCAGGCGGCACCAGCCCGGCCTGGCGCGCGGCCTCGGCCGCGATGCGATAGGGGGCGAGGTCGCGCGGCGCGGAATCCTCCACATCCAGGTACCAGACCGGGCCTAGGCCCAGGGCCGCGGCGATCGGCGCGCGCAGCACCATGGCGCCCGGCCCCACCTCCAGCACCGCGCGCGGGGCGCGGCCCGCCACCTCCTGGAACCGCCGGACGCGCCAGGCCAGCGGCTCCACCAGCCTTTCGGGGTCGAGCGCGCCGAAGGAATGCCGCCGCAGGCCGATGGCGCGCCAGGCGCCGGCCGGCACCGGCAGCGACCCGAGCACCAGCTTGACGCTGAGCTTCACCCACCAGGGGGCGGGGGCGCCGGCGGCATAGCCGGCCGGCACGGCCTCATCCACCGGCGCTTCCATCGGCGCTTCCACTGGGTTTTTCTGGTTCGGGCCTGGCGGTCCGGACTCGGTCTGGGCAGGAATCATCAACGCCCAGGGTAGCGCAATGCGGCGGCACGGAAAGCAGCCCGGCGCAATGAACCAGAACGGTGCGACGGCGTTCCGGCTGCGGACAGACCCAGGACCGCCCCTCGCATGCCCGATTTCCCGCCCGCCGCCGATCGTGGGGTCCGCGCCGCAGGCGTGCCGCAGAATGGCGCGACCATTGCCCAGGCGGCGCTGGTTGTGGTGGCCGTGCTATATTTTGCCCGCGACCTGCTGGTGCCGCTGGCGCTGACGGTCCTGCTCGCCTTCGTGCTGGCACCGATCTCCCGGGCGCTGCGCCGCATCGGCATTCCGAGGGTCGCCGCGGTCCTGGCGGCCGTGCTGGCGGCGGTCGCCTTCATCGGCATGCTCGGCCTGATCATGGGTCGCCAACTGGCGGAGCTGGGGGGCGACATTTATCTGTATCAGTGGGAGCTGACCCGCAAGCTCAACACCATCAATGCCAGCGGCGGGCTGGTCGAGCGCGCGCAGGACATGCTGCGCGGCCTGGCCGCGCAGGCCGAACGCGCGGTGCCGGAGCCGCAGCCCTCGCTGGATGCGAATGTCGTGCAGCCACTGCCGGTGGAAGTCCGACCGCCGGTTCCGAAGCCATTCGAACTGCTGCAGAGCGTGCTGGCGCCGCTGATCTACCCGCTGGCCACCTTCGGCATCGTCGTGGTGCTGGTGATCTTCGTGCTGCTGTATCGCGAGGATCTGCGCGACCGGGTGATCCGCCTCGTCGGCGCACGCGACCTGCACCGCACCATGGCGGCGATGGATGACGCGGCCTATCGCCTGTCGCGCTACTTCCTGGCGCTGACCGCGATGAATGCGGCCTATGGCGTGTTCATCAGCGGTGCACTGCTGCTGATCGGCGTGCCGCAGCCGATCCTTTGGGGCATCGTCGCCGGGCTGATGCGCTACGTGCCCTTCGTCGGCACCATCGTCGCCGTCGCCTTCCCGCTGCTGCTGGCGCTGGCGGTGGAGCCAGGCTGGACCATGCCGGTGCTGGTGCTGGTGCTGTTCGCCTTGGGCGAGGGCCTGATGGGCCAGGTGCTGGAGCCGCTGGTGCTCGGCCGCTCCACCGGCATCTCGCCGATCGCCGTGATTGCGGCCGCCACCTTCTGGACCTGGCTGTGGGGGCCGATCGGGTTGATCGTCGCGGTGCCGCTGACCGTCTGCCTGGTGGTGCTGGGCCGGCATGTGGAGAGGTTCGAATTCCTCGACGTCGCACTGGGCGACCGGCCACCGCTCGACCCGCCGGAGACCTTCTACCAGCGCGCGCTCGCCGGCGATGGCGATGCACTGACCGAACAGGCGGAGGATCTGCTGCGTGAGAGGCGGCTTTCCACCTATTACGACGAGGTCGCGCTGCCGGCGCTGGCCCTGGCGCAGGCGGATGCGCTGCGCGGCAGCTTCGCGCCCGAGCGCCTGACCGCGCTGCGCGCCCGCATCGCCGCGCTGATCGAGGATCTGGAGGAGGAGGTCGAGGATGACCAGCCGCGCGAGCCGGCGCTGACCGAGGAGGCGAAGGAGGCGCCCGCCAGCACCGCGGAGGCCCAGCCCCCACCAGCGGTGCTGGTCCCGCCGGGCGCCGTGATGTGCGTGGCCGGCCGCGGCCCCTTCGATGAGAGCGCGGCAGCGATGCTGGCGCAGATGCTGCGCAAGCGCGGCATCGGTGCGGTCGCCGCCCCGGTGGAATTGCTGCGTGGCGGCGACCTGACGGGCCTCGATGCCGGGTTGGTGCGCCAGGCCTGGTTCTGCACGGTGGAGGGTGGTGCCTCCGTCGCTGCCTCCCGCTACCTGCTGCGGCGCATGAAGCGCCGCTTCCCGGAGGCGCAGCTCGCGGCGTTCGTGGTGCGCGGCAGCACCGATGACCGGCTGCCGAACACGCTGCGGACGGAGGGGGTGCTGGCGGTGGAAGGTTCGCTGGGCGATGTCGGGCGCGTGGCGCTGCGGCTGGCGACCGCGCCGAAGGCGGCCGCCAACGCGACGCAGTAGCGGGCGCTAGACGCCGATCATCTTGACGCCGACGAGAGCGATCGCGGCGATCAACAGGCTGAGCGCGATGCCGAGCGCCAGCGGCGCCAGCCCGCGCGCACGCAGCGCCTTCAAATCCGTGGACAGGCCCAATGCCGCGACGCTCGCCGCCATCAGCAGCGGCACCAGGAAGCGGGAGGCCTCGATGGCGATGCCGGGCACCAGCCCGGTGGAAACCACGCCCACCATCACCAGGAACCACACGGCGAACCACGGCACCTGCACCTTGGCCGTGCCGCCGCCCGCCGACGCCGCGCCGCGCGCCACCCACCAGCCGAGCGCCATGATGGCGGGTGCCAGCAGCATCACGCGCGCCAGCTTCATCACGGTGCCGGATTGCGCCGCCTCCGGCCCGCCTGCCGCCGCGGCACCCACCGCCTGCACCACCTCATGCAGGGAGGCACCGGCCCACAGCCCATAGGCGAGCGCGGACATCCCCAGCGGTTCCGCCAGCAATGGCAGCAGCACCAGGCCGGCCGTGCCGCACAGGGTGATGACCGCCAGCGCGTAGGTCACGTCCTCATCCTTCGCGCGCACCACCTGGTTGGTGGCGACGATGGCGGAGGCGCCGCAGATGCCGGTGCCCATGCCGAGCAGCGCGGCGAGGCCCGGCTGCACGCCGAACAGCCGGCCAAGCCAGATCGCCGCCGGCACCGTGACGCCCACCACCACCACGGCCAGCGCCAGCGCGCCCGGGCCGAGGGCCAGCACCTCCGTCGCCGTCACCTGCAGGCCGAGGATCACGATGGCAAAGCGCAGCAGCGGCCGGATGGAAAAGGACAGGCCCGCATCCAGCACCGGCTGCCGGCCCTTGGCGGAGCGCCAGGCCAGCCCGACCAGCAGCGCGATCACCACCGGGTTCAGCGCCGCGATGCCCGAGGCATTGCGCAGCCAGACGGAGGCAATGGCGATCACCAGACACACCAGCAGGCCGGGTGCCAATTTGCGCAGCTTCGCCACGCGGCCGGAAGGGCCGCCCTGTCCACCGGATGCGACCGCTGCCATGCCGAAAACTCCAACTCCGATCCGGCATCCGACAGCAGGATCATGTCGCGAAACCGGCCCCAAGCGGTCGGCCCGTTCGGTATAGGCGCGGCCTTCCGCACGGCCAACCCGCCCCCGGTGGACAGCGCGGCGCATTCCCGGCATGGCGGAGGCACCGCAATCGCAGGACTTGCCTTGGCCATGACGGACCCGCATGCCGATGCCACCCTGCTGCCCGCCGCGGTGGGGGTGACGCTGGGGGCGCAGGCGCTGGTGGTGCTGGCCTCCCTGGTGCTGCCAGTGACGGCGGCGCTGGTGCTGCCGGCCGCAGGGCTGCCGCAGGCGGCCGTCGGCTGGTATGCGGCGCTGCTGTTCGCCTCCGGCGCGGTATCCACGCTGTTCACGCCGCAGTTGGTCGCCGCCCTTGGCCCGGTGCGGTTGCACCAGGCGATGCTGGCCAGCGCGGCGGGCGGGGTGCTGGCCCTGGCGATGGCCTCGCCGGCGGCGCTGGCGGTCAGCGCGCTGCTGGTGGGGGTGGCCTATGGCCCGGCCAACCCGGCGAGTTCGGCGCTGCTGGCACGGCTGGCGCCGGCGCGGCTGCGGAACCGGGTGTTCTCGATCAAGCAGGTGGCGGTGCCGGTGGGCGGTGCCACGGCGGGGCTGCTGGTGCCGGTGCTGGCGGCGGGTTTTGGCTGGCAGGTGGCCTGCCTGGCACTGGCCGCCGCGATGGGGCTGGCGATGCTGGCGGTGCAGCCCTGGCGCTGGCGGCTGGATGCGGGATCGCTCGCGCCACGCGGGGGTGGGCTGGGGTTTTCGGCGCCGTTTGCCGCGGTGCTGGCCGGCGGGCCAACGCTGCGGCTGGGGCTGGCCGCGTTGTGCTTCGCCTGCGTGCAGTTCAGCTTCTCCGCCTTCCTGGTGACGGTGCTGGTGACGGTGGCCGGCTGGAGCATCGCCGCCGCCGGGCTGACGCTGACGGTGGGGCTGCTGGTGTCCATCGCCGCAAGGCTGGTGCTCGGCTGGGTGGCGGACCGAGTGGCGCCGGCGCGGGTGCTGGGCGGGCTGGGGGTGCTGATCGCGGTCGCCTGCCTCGCCTGCCTGGGGCTGGGGCCGGCGACGCCGGTCTGGCTGGTCTGGCTGGTGGCGGGGCTGTTCGGCTTCGCCGCCTTCGGCTGGAACGGCATCTGCCTGGCGGAGACGGCACGGCTGGCGGCACCGGGGCGGGTGGCGGCGGCGACATCGGGCATCATGATGATGATCTATGTCGGCGCCTGCCTCGGACCCGCGCTGTTCGGTGCGCTGTTTTCGGCGACGGGCGGGCCGGAGGCGGGCTTTCTCATGTTGGCGGGGCTGGCGCTAGCGCCGTTGGGGTGGCTCAGGCTCAGGGGTTGAAGGCGACCTGCCCGGTCTCCGTGATGTCGTAGCCGCCCATCCGCGCGGCGCGAGCGGCGAAGCCGGCGCCGCGAGTGAAGCGGAACAGCGCCTGGAGGGGCGGCTCGAAATAGGCGCGGCGGCGCATCACCAGGTCGAAGCGCTCCCGCACCAGGGGCGCGAAATCCAGGCCGCGGGCGGCCGCCTCCGCGCGGATGCCAAAGCCGGCATCGGCGCGGCCTTCGGCCACGGCGGCGGCGACCTCGTCCTCCGCCAAGGCCGGTTCGGGCAGGAAGCCGATCGCGTCCAGACGCAGGCCGGCTTCGGCCAGCAGGTGCATCAGCAGCACATGGCTGCCGGCGCGGGGCTGCCGGCCGATGATGCGCAGGCCCGGCCGTGCCAAGTCCTGCACCTGGTGGATGGCGGAGGGGTTGCCGGGCGCCAGCAGCAGCCCCTGTTCGCGCCAGGCCCAGGTGATGCCGACCACGCCGCGTCCGGCCAGCAGGTCCCGCACCGCGGGCTCGTTGAAGGCGCCACTATCCGGGTCCAGCAGATGCGTGCCGGCGGCCAGCGCCGCATCCTCGGCCAGCGCCGCCAGCCCATCCAGGCTGCCGCCGGCCCGCAGCGCCAGGCCGCAGCCGGATTGCCGCACCGCCCAATCCAGCAACGGGTCGTGGCTGCCGGCCAGGATCGGCGGCGGCGCGGCGGCCACCTCCCCGGCCTCGGCCTGTTCGGCCAGCCAGCGGACCAGGCGGGCGCGGGGGAACAGCCATTTGCCGCTGATCTGCGCCGCCGGCAGGCGCCGGGCGCGGGCGAGGTCATACAGCGCGCGTTCGGACAGGCGCAGCCAGGCGGCCGCCTCCTTCAGGGTCAGGATATCCGGCATATGGCGGCAGATTCCGGCAGGTGGTGGCGGCAGCAGGCCAGGGGATGCGATTGACGTCAAGCGTTGCCATAGCCAGCTTGCCCGCATGGAAGACTTGCAAGCTGCCGTCTCCCAGGCGATCGGCCTGGTGGTCGCGGGCGACCCCACCTTGGCGCAGATCGTGCTGCTGTCGCTGCGGGTCAGCCTGACGGCGGTGCTGCTGGCCGCACTGGTTGGCCTGCCGCTCGGCGCGCTGCTGGCGGTGGCGCGATTTCCCGGGCGCGCGGCTGTGGTGACCTTCCTCAATGCGCTGATGGGGCTGCCGCCGGTCGTCGCGGGGCTGCTGATCTACCTGCTGCTGTCCCGCGCCGGGCCGCTCGGGTCGCTCGGGCTGCTGTTCACGCCGACCGCCATGATCATCGCCCAGGCGGTGCTGGTCGCGCCGATCCTGGCCGCGCTGACCCGTCAGGTGATGGAAGGGCTGTGGGAGGAATATGCCGAACAGCTCCGCAGCTTCGGCGCCGGCCCCGCCCGCGCCGTGCCCACCCTGCTGTGGGATGGCCGCTTCGCGCTGCTGACCGTGCTGCTGGCCGGCTTCGGCCGGGCGAGCGCGGAGGTCGGCGCGGTGATGATCGTCGGCGGCAATATCGAGGGTTTCACCCGGGTGATGACCACCGCCATCGCGCTGGAGACCAGCAAGGGCGACCTGCCCTTGGCGCTGGCGCTCGGCCTGGTGCTGATGACGATCGTGCTGGCGGTGAATGCGCTGGCCCAGGGGCTGCGGGACCGCGGCATGCGGCTGGCCTGATGCGCGCGCCGGACGCGATCCTGCCGCTGCGGGCGGAGGGGCTGGGTTTTGCAGCCGGTGGCGTGGCGGTGCTGCTTGATGTGTCGCTGACCATCGCGGCGGGTCCGCCCCTGCTGATCCTCGGCCCGAACGGCGCCGGCAAGAGCGTGCTGCTGCGCCTGCTGCATGGGCTTCTGGCGCCGAGCGCGGGCGCGGTGCGCTGCGATGGGCCGGCCGCCGACCCGCGCCGCCACCAGGCCATGGTGTTCCAGCGCCCGGTGCTGCTGCGCCGTTCGGTCCTGGCAAACCTTCGCTACCCCCTGGCCTTGGCCGGGCTGGACCGTGCCGAACAGGATGCCCGCGCGGCGGAGGCGCTGGCACTGGTCGGACTCCAGGCGCTGGCCGACCGCCCCGCGCGACAACTTTCGGGCGGGGAACAGCAGCGCCTGGCCCTGGCCCGCGCCGCGGCGCTGCGGCCGGAGGTGCTGTTCCTCGACGAGCCCTGCGCCAGCCTCGACCCCGCCGCGACCGGCGCGGTGGAGCAGATCATCCAGGCGCTCGCCGCGCGCGGCACCAAGCTGGTGATGACGACGCATGACCTCGGCCAGGCGCGCCGCCTGGCCGGGGAGATCGCCTTCCTGCATCGCGGCCGCCTGCTGGAACACACGCCGGCCGCGCGCTTCTTCACCGCCCCCGCGACGGCGGAGGCCGCGGCCTTCCTGCGCGGCGAGCTGATCTGGTAGCCGGAGGATTCTCGGCATGTTCCGTCGCCTGCTGCTTCTTGCCTTGCTCGCCCTGCCCCTGCCGCTCGCGGCGCAGGACCGGCACATCACGGTCGCCAGCACCACCAGCACTGAGCAATCCGGGCTGTTCGGCCATATCCTGCCGATCTTCACGCGGGAGACGGGCATTGCGGTGCGCGTGGTGGCGCTCGGCACCGGCCAGGCGCTGGATGTCGGCCGTCGTGGCGATGCGGATGTGGTCTTGGTGCATGACCGGGTGGCGGAACAGCGCTTTGTCGCCGAAGGCCACGGCGTGCAGCGCCAGTCTGTGATGTTCAACGACTTCGTCATCGTCGGGCCGGAAGCCGACCCCGCCGGCATCGCCGGGTCAAGCGACACCGCCGCCGCGCTGAAGCGCATCTCCGAGGCAGGCGCGCCCTTCATCTCCCGCGGCGATCGCTCCGGCACCCATGCGGCGGAGCGGCGGCTGTGGCAGCAGGCCGGCGTCGATCCCGTTGCCGGTCGCGGCACCTGGTACCGGGAGATCGGCCAGGGCATGGGGCCTGCGCTGAACACCGCCGCGGCGCAGGCGGCCTATGCGCTGACGGATCGCGCCACCTGGCTGTCCTTCCGCAACCGCCAGGGCCTTCGCATCCTGGTCGAGGGTGATGCGCGTCTGTTCAACCAGTACGGCGTCATGCTGGTGAACCCGCAGCGCCACCGCCATGTGAAGCAGGCGGAGGGCCAGCGCTTCATCGACTGGATCATCTCCCCCGCCGGCCAGGCCGCCATCGCCGGCTACAGCATCAACGGCGCGCAACTGTTCTTCCCGAATGCGGCGCAGGACGAACCGGGCGGCTGAATTTGCATGGCCGCCGCCAGCACGGCATAGGCCGCCCATGCGCGACCCTGCCCCTTGCGATGCCGTCATCTTCGACATGGACGGGCTGCTCTTCGACAGCGAGGTGCTGTCACGCGACGCCTTCCTCACCACGGCGCGGGAGCTGGGGCACAGCCTTGCCGTCACGGACTATCTGGAGCTGGTCGGCCGCCCCTGGGCGCTGAATCGCGTGACCTTGCAGCAGCATCTCGGGCCGGATGGCCTGGAGCCTTTCCGCGCCACCTGGCTGCGCCATTATCAGGGGATGCGCCCGATGCTGGCGCTGAAGCCCGGCGTGACGGAACTGCTGGACCGGCTGGATGCGTTGCGCCTGCCGCGCGCCATCTGCACCTCCTCCGCCCATGCGGATGTGGCGGAGAATCTGGCGCTGCACCGGCTGGAGGGGCGCTTTCAAGCCGTGGTGGCCGCCGGCGACTATGCCCACGGCAAGCCGGCGCCCGACCCCTTCCTGCGCGCAGCCGAGGTGCTGCGCGTGGCGCCCCGGAACTGCCTCGCGCTGGAGGATTCCCCCAATGGCGTGCGCGCCGCGGCCGCGGCCGGGATGCGGACCGTGATGGTGCCGGATCTGCTGCCGCCGACGCCGGAATTGCGCGCCCTGTGCCACCGCATCGCCGCGGACCTGCATGAGGTGCGGGCGCTGCTCGGCTGATCGGGCCGGGCTGGCACGGCTGCGTTGAGGCTGGCGAACCGCGCTGCCGCGGCGTAGATCGGGCCGATGGCACGTTTGTGGATGGTTCTGGGCGCCCTGTCAGGGCTGATCGCGGTCGGCATGGCCGCCTATGCAAGCCATGGGCTGCCGCCGGAGACTGCCGCTCTCGCGAATACCGGCGCATCGCTGCAGGTCTGGCACGCGCTGGCGCTGCTCGGCTGCGGCATGCTGGCGGAACGCCGGCGCGGCCCGTTGGTGCATCTGGCGGCGGGCTGCTTCGTGGTGGGCACGCTGGGCTTTGCCGGCGGGGTCTATGTGCGGGTGCTGACGGAGACCTCGCTCGGGCCGGTCACGCCAATGGGCGGCATGGTGCTGCTGGTGGGCTGGGGCATCCTGGCCGCCGCCGCGGCGCTCGCGCCAGAGAAGTGATCGCCAGAAATGATCGCCAGCGCCTATCTCGCCGCCGAAGGCTTTGAGCACGACCTGGCCGAGGAATTGTCCCGCGCCAAGCGTCGGATTTCAGCCTGGCATGGGCGGCTGGCCCTGTCGCCCGACCCGCCCGGCCCGGCCGCCTGGGCGCTGGAGGTCTGGACGGCGCCGCAGGAGATTCCCGTCGCCTCGGTCAAGCAGGCGGCCGATGCGCTGCGCGCCATCCAGCGCAACTGGGCCGGCTATGCCGCCGCGCATCACCGTCGCAGCGCGCTGATCTCGGAAAAACTGCCGCCGGTGAAGGCGCGGCCGCTGGCCTTCCCGGACCTCGCGCCGACCGGCCATCTCGGTGGCTGGACGCTGCTGGCGCCGGACCGGCTGCTGGCCAGCCCGACCAAGACCAGCCCCTTCGTGAATGGGGAGGTCGCCTTCATCGAGGACCGCGAAGGCCCCCCCTCCCGCGCCTATCTCAAATTGTGGGAGGCGCTGACGCGGCTCGGGCGGTATCCCGGCCCCGGCGAGACCTGCCTCGACCTCGGCGCCGCACCAGGGGGGTGGACCTGGGTATTGGCAAAACTCGGCGCGCAGGTGGTGGCGGTGGACAAGGCGCCGCTGGATGCCGCCGTCGCCGCCATGCCCGGCGTGACCATGCGGGCCGAAAGCGCCTTCGGGCTGGAACCCCGGACGGAGCCGAAGGTGGATTGGCTGTTCAGCGACGTCATCTGCTACCCGTCCCGCCTGCTGGGCCTGGTGCAGCGCTGGATTGCCGCCGATGCGGCGCGCAACTTCGTGTGCACGCTGAAATTCCAGGGCGAGACGGACCACGCGACGGCGGAGGCCTTCGCCGCCATTCCCGGCGCCGTGGTCTTCCACGGCGCGCACAACAAGCACGAGCTGACCTTCGCCCGGCTGGACCCGAACCGGACAGGTTAGCGCATTTTAAAGCCGTGCGGCTTCGCAAGGCGACTCGGAAAATCCGCTGGAACAGAAAGCTGGAGCCGTTTCGCCGTCTTCACTTTCGGTGAAACGGCTTCAGGTCCCGCCCTTATGGCCGGAGACGCGCGCCGCCACGTCCCGCTTCAGCCGCAGCGCGCCCGGCAGCATCGCCAGCATCACCAGCCCCGCCACCACGAAGCCGGCCTGGAACTCCACCAGCCCCGGCACCGTGGTGCCCTGCCAATACATCCCGGCCGAAAGCGTCAGCGACCCCAGCACCACACCGAGCGCCACCGAAAACTGCTGGATCGTGCCGGTCATCGCCGTGGCCGCCGCCAGCTTGTTCTGCGGCACATCGGCAAACGCCATGGTCGCCATGGAGGTGAATTGCAGCGATCGCGAGAGCCCGCCCACCGCCAGCACCAGGAAGATGGCGATCGGCGGCCAAGACGGGTCGAACAGCGCACACACCGCCACCCCCGCCGCCGCCAGCACCGCATTCACTACCAGCACGTTGCGGAAGCCGAAGCGGCGCAGCACCGGGCGGATCAGCGGCTTCATCGCCAGCGCGCCCAGCGCCGTGGCGAAGGTGAGCAGACCGCTGCCGGCGGCCGAAAGTCCGAACACCAATTGCAGCGTCAGCGGCAGCAGGAAGGGCAGCGCGCCGGCGCCGATGCGGAACAGCGTGCCGCTCAGCATCGGCATGGCGAAGGTCGGGATCGACAGCAGCGAGAGGTCCACCGCCGGCCGCACCGCCTGCTTCGAATGCAGCACCGCCGCCACCGTCGCCGTCAGGCCCAGGCTCAATACGGTCAGCGGCACCCAGACCGGCGCCAGGTCGCGGCCGATCGTCTCCAGCCCCGAAACCAGCAGCGCCAGCGCCAGGCCCCACAGGATCAATCCCCGCGTATCCAGCGGCCCGGGGTCCTGCGGGTCCATCTCCGGGATGAAGCGCCAGACCAGCAGCAGGCCGAGGGCACCGACCGGGATGTTGATCCAGAACACGGCGCGCCAGGAAACCGCATCGGTCAGCAGGCCACCGATCGGCGGGCCGAAGATCGGGCCGAGCAAAGCGGGCATGGTCAGCCAGGTCATCGCGGTCAGCAATTCCTCCTTGCTGACACGGCGCAGCAGCAGCAGGCGGCCGACCGGCACCATCATCGCGCCGCCCAAGCCTTGCAGCACCCGCGCCGCCACCAGCGTGCCCAGGCCCTGTGACAGGCCCACCAGGGCGGAGGCGCCGGTGAAGACCAGGATCGCCCACATGAAGACTCGCCGCGGCCCGAACCGGTCCGCCACCCAGCCGGAGACCGGGATGAACACGCACAAAGCCACCAGGTAGGAGGTGATGGCGACGGAGAGATGCACCGGGTCCCGGTCCAGGTCCCGCGCCATGGCCGGCAGCGCGGTGGCGACCACGCTGCTGTCCAGATTCTGCATGAACAGGGCGCTGGCGACGATGGCCGCGATTATTCTCGGGTCGCGGGGCGCGACGGGGCGCGGGTCGCGCAGTTTGGGGGCCGTGCCGCTCACCCGGCCGCCATCTCCCGCAACCTGCTGCGCTGGATTTTCGGGCCGTTCGGGCCATCCACCACCGGGAAGGTTTCGAGCGCCACGATCCGCGCCGGGACCTTGAAGCGGGCGAGGCTTTTGCGCGATTCGGCCATCAGCGCCGCCTCGTCATAGCCGGGGCCGGGGATGATGAAGGCGATGGGCTTGCCCGCGGCCTCCACCACCTGCGCGGCGGTGACGCCGGGCTGGGATTGGAGAAAACCCTCGATTTCCTCGGGCGAGACCAGGAAGCCACCGATCCGCAGCGCATCGCCACGGCGGGTGAGGAAGCCGAAGCCGCCATCCGGCTGCGCCTCCGCCAGGTCACCGCTGCGGAACCAGCCATCCGGGGTGCGGGATTGCGCGGTCGCTTCCGGGTTGCCGAGGTAGCTGTCGAACAAAGACGGGCCACGCAACAGCAATTCGCCATCCTCGGCGATGCGCCACCCGGCTTCGGGGCTGACTGGCGCGCCGCCGCCAATGGCGCGATGCGGGCCGCGAGAATTCTGGCCGGCAAACAGCGCCTGGACCTCGGAACTGCCATAGACGCCGCGTACCGCGAGACCCAGCGCGTCGGAGGCCGCCATCACGCGGTCCGCCTGGCCATGGAAGCTGGCATAGCCGGTGAAATGGAAGGGGGCGTAGGGGCGGCCGGCGGCGGCATCCGCCAGCAGCAGCAGCCATTCATCGCCACCGACCATGTGGGTGATGGCCTCGGCGCGGATCAGCGCATCCGCCGCTGGCGCGTCCAGCTTTTCCATGCAGGCGATGCGCGCGCCGCCGGCCACCGCCGCCAGCGCCGCGCTCAGCCCGAAGGTGCCGCACAAGGGCACGGCGGCGAGCATCGCCGCCCCCGGCGCATCCGTGCCGATCGCCGCCGCGACATCCGCGGCATGGCCGGCGATGGAGGCCTGGCGGTGCAGCACCAGCTTCGGGCCGGCGGTGGTGCCGCTGGTGGTGAAGGTGAGGCACTCGGCCTCCGGCGTCGCCAGGTCCGGCGATTCCTCGGCATCCAGCAGCGTTTTTCGCGTGAGCACCGGCATGCCGGCGAGGTGGCCCTCCGCGAACCCATCCATGCCCAGCACCATCCGCAGCGACCCCGGCGGGTCCGGCAGCACGGCGGCGGCGTCCACGGCCGCAAAATCCCTCGCGACGGCGATCGCCTTGGGCTGGGCGCGGGCCAGCAGGTTGCCGACCTCCAGCGCCCGGAACCGCGTGTTTAGCAACACCGCGCAGGCGCCGCGCCGGGCCAGGGCGAACAACAGCAGCAGAAAATCCGGCCGGTTCGGCAGGAAGATCGCCACCCGGTCGCCCGGCCCAATTCCCGCCGCGGCCAGCCCGCCCGCCAGGCGGCGCACCTGCGCCTCGGCCTGCGCCCAGGTCAGGGCCGGGAAGGCGGGGGCATCGGGATGCGTGCTGGCGGTGTGCGCCAGGAGGTCGGTGAGGGTGCCAGGACGTTCCATTGTCCCGCATGATGCGACCGCTTCGCCGCGCCCGCCATACCACCTGCCGCAACCCTGCCCGGCTTGACGCGCCGCACGTCCGGCAGGACCGTTGCACCATGCCGACACCTGATCCCGTGACCCTCGCTGTCCTCGAGAACCGCTTCCGCGCCGTGGTGGAGGAGATGGGGGAGGCGCTGCTGCGCACCGCAACCTCCCAGATCCTCAACTCCTCCCGCGATTTTTCCATCGCGCTGTGCGATGCGCGCGGGCGGCTGGTGGCGCAGGCGGATCATATCCCGGTGCATGTCGGTGCCATGCCCTTCGCGGCAGAGGCGGTGCTGGAGGCGTTTCCCGGCCAGATGCGGCCCGGCGACTGCTTTCTTCTCAACGATCCCTGGCATGGCGGCAGCCATCTGCCGGATCTGACCATTGTGTTGCCCGTCTTCGACGGGGGTAACCTCGTATTTCTCTGCGTCGTCCGCGCCCACCAATCCGACATCGGCGGCGCCACCCATGGCGGCTACAACCCCTCCGCCACCGAGATCTGGCAGGAGGGCATCCGCATCCCGCCGATCCGGCTAGGTGAGGGCGATACGCTGCGCGAGGACCTCGTGCACATGCTGGCGCTCAACACCCGCATCGCGCGGGACTTCCGCGGGGACCTGATGGCGATGTGGGGATCCGCCCGGCTTGGCGCGAAACGGCTGGAGGCGCTGCTCGCGACCCATGGCGCGGCGAAGCTGAACGCGGCGACCGACGCCATCCTGGACCTGGCCGAGGCCCATGCCCGCCGCATCATCGGCACCTGGGCCGATGGTACCTGGCAGGGGGAGGCGGTGCTGGATGATGACGGCCATGGCGCCGAGGACATCACCATCCGCGCCACCGTCACCAAGCAGGGCGGCGCGCTGACGGTCGATCTGACGGCGAGCGATCCGCAGACGCTGGGCTTCGTCAATTCCTCCTGGCCCAACACCGTCTCCGCCGTGCGGATGGCGCTCGCCTATCTGCTGGACCCGGAGGTGGCGAAGAATGACGGCGCCTTCCGGCCACTGACGGTGCTGGCGACGGAGGGCACCGTGGTGCGCGCGGCGGAGGGGGCGGCGGTGACGCTCTGCACCAGCCATTGCTCGAACGAGATCGTGGAGGCGGTGGTGAAGGCCCTGTCCAATGCCTGCCCGAACCGCGCCATGGGCGGCTGGGGGCGCCGATTCCGGATTGCCATCCAGGGGCAGGACCCGCGACGGGCGGGGCGCAAATTCGTCTGGCACCTGTTCCATGCGCGGCCTGGTGGCGGCGGCCACGCCACCGGCGATGGCTGGTCCGGCGCCGGGGAATGGCATTCCGCCGGCGGGTTGAAATTCGGCAGCGTCGAGATGGCGGAAGCCCGCTTCCCGCTGTTCTTCCGACGCCATGAATTTTTGGGCGGCTCGGCGGGGGATGGCCAGTACCGTGGCGGGCTGGGGGGCGAGCTGGAGCTGGTGGTGGAAACCGCCGGTCCGGCGCGGGCCAACACCGCCGGCGATGGCGCGCGCCATGGCGCGGCGGGCATGCTCGGCGGGGCCGATGGCGCGCCGCATCGCTACAGGCTGATCCCGCGGGAGGGCACGCCGCGCGACCTACGGACCAAGGAAACCGGCGTGCAGCTTGCGCCCGGCGATGTGCTGCATGTGCGGTCCGGCGGCGGCGGCGGATGGGGCGACCCGGCGCGGCGTGACCCAGCCGCGCGGGCGGCGGATGCGGCCGAGAGTTTGGTCTAGCAACTTCATCGACCTGCGCTGCCCCCCCTCACCCGCTGCGGCTAGGCGCTAGGCGCCAGCCTGCGCTGCCCTCTCCCCCCGACCGGGGGAGAGGGTTGGGTAAGGGGAGCCAGCCCAAGATGTAAACCGGAGTGACTCCCATGCGCCCCCCCTACCGGATCGGCTGCGACGTCGGCGGCACCTTCACCGATGTGGTCTGCATCGGCGCCGATGGCGCCACGCTTCTCGCCAAGGCGGCGACCACGCCGCAGGACCAGTCGATCGGCGTGCTGGATGGCCTCGGCGTGCTGGCCGGCATGCTCGGGCTGCCTTTGCCCGAATTGCTGGCCCAGACGGAGCGCCTGGTGCATGGCACCACCGTCGCCACCAACGCGCTGCTGGAACGCCGTACCGCCCGCATCGGCCTGCTGACCACCGAGGGCCATCGCGACGTCATCGAGATGCGGGAGGGGCTAAAGCCCGAGCGGTACGATCTGCGCCTTTCCCCCCCTGCCCCGCTCGTCCCCCGCCGCCTGCGCCTGCCGCTGCGCGAGCGCATCCGCGCCGATGGCCAGGTGGCGCAGGCGCTGGACGAGGCCTCGCTGACCGCCGCCATCGACGCGCTGCGCGCCGAGCAGGTGGAGGCGGTGGCCATATGCCTGTTCCATTCCTGGCGCGACCCGTCGCATGAGGAGGCGGCAGGCGCCGCCGTCACCGCCGCCCTGCCCGGCGTCTATGTGACCCTGTCATCGGACGTGCTGCCGCAGATCAAGGAATTCGAGCGGTTCTCGACCACCGTGGTGAATGCCGCGGTCGGTCCCATCGTCGCGCGCTATCTCCGGCGGCTGGAGACCCGCCTGGCGGAGGCCGGGTTCCGGCAATCGCTGTTCGTCATCCTCTCCCACGGGGGCGTCGCGCCCGTGGCGGAGGCGGCGCGGATCGCCGCCGGCACCGCGCTTTCCGGCCCCGCCGGCGGGGTGGCCGCCGGGCTGGCGCTGGCCCGCGCCGGGCTGGGGCAGGATCTGGTGACATTCGATGTCGGTGGCACCTCCACCGATGTGGCGCTGATCGAGGCTGGGGAAGCGGCGCTCGGGCGTGGCCGGCAGGTGGGCGGGGAGCGTATCGCGCTGGAAAGTCTGGATATCGTGACGCTCGGCGCCGGCGGTGGCTCCATCGCCTTTGTGGGCGCCGGCGGCATGATGCGGGTCGGGCCGCGCAGCGCCGGCGCCGTGCCCGGGCCGGCCTGCTACGGTGCCGGCGGGACGGAGCCGGCGGTGACGGACGCGAATCTGGTGCTCGGCTACCTGGACGGGTCGCGCTTCCTCGGCGGACGGCGGTCGCTGGATCTGGCGGCGGCGCAGGGGGCAGTGGAAGGGCTGGGCGCGCAGCTTGGCCTTGGGCTGATGGAATGTGCGGCGGGCATCCATGCGCTGGCCAATATCGCCATGGCGGATGGCATCCGCGTCGCGACCGTGCGCCGTGGCGTCGATCCGCGCGGCTTCTGCCTGCTGGCCTTCGGTGGCGCGGCGGGCTTGCATGCCAGCGCGGTGGCGCGGGACCTCGGCATGGCGCGCGTCGCCGTGCCGCTGCTGGCGGCGGGCCTGTCCGCCTGGGGCATGTTGCAGACCGATCTGCGCTACGAAGTCTCCCGCAGCCTGATCGGCGCCACCGGCCTGCCGGATGAGCCCGCCATCCGCGCGCTGTTCGCCGAGCTGGAGGCGGCCGCCCGCGCCCGCATGGCGGAATGGATGGACGCCCCGCCCGCCATCCGACGCAGCGCCGATATGCGCTATGGCGAACAAGTCTTCGAAATTGGCGTCCCGCTGGATGCGGTGGATTGGGACGCCGCCGCCCTGCCAGCCCGCATCGCGGAAAGCTTTCACGCGCGGCATGAGGCGCTGTTCACCTACGCCCTGCGGGGGGAGGAAGTGGTGCTGGTCACGGCCCGTGTCGCCGCCATCGGCCGCCTGCCTGCCTTGCCGGTCCAACCGCTACCGGATCAGCCCGCGGCCACGCCGGTGGCGCAGCGCCTCGCCTTTGTTGCGGGCACGATGCAGGATTTGCCGGTCTATGCTTTCACCGCCCTGGCGCCCGGCCAGAATCTGCCCGGCCCGGCCATCGTGGAAAGCGACACCACCACGGTGCTGCTGCTGCCGGGCGACACCGCTTGGCTGGATGCGCGGGGCTGGCTTGAGGTGGCGGTTGGCGCGGGCTGAGAAAGGCGCCGCTTCCGTTTCGGGAAATCCCGGTCCAGCCTGTGCGGATTCGCCCATCCGTGCAGGGGGCCATGAACCGAATCGCCGAACCCGGTCACACGAAGCGCTTCTTCTATGATTTCATCAGGCTCGCCGGCCCCTACTGGACGGAGCGAAGGTGCTGGCGGCCACGGCTGCTGGGCTTGACGCTGGCCCTGCTTGTCGTGGCCCAGGTCACGCTGGTGATCCGGCTGAATATCTGGACCGCTGACCTGTTCGACGCGTTGGAACGACGCTCGACGGACCGCGCCATGGACCAGATCGGGATCTTCGTCCTCATCCTGCTGGGCACCATGGCGACCAACACGGCGCATCTGATGGTCCGCCGGTGGCTGCAATTCGACTGGCGACGCTGGCTGACGGCGCGGGTCATAGGCGACTGGATGAAGGATGCGCGGCATTACCAGGCCGACCGCATCCCGGGCGACCATGCCAATCCGGACGGCCGCATTGCCGAGGATATCCGGATTGCGACCGAGTCCGCGGTCGATCTCGTCAGCACCCTGTTCTATTGCATGCTGCTGTTGGTGGCATTCGTCGGCATCCTGTGGTCCCTCTCGGGCTGGGTTCGCGTCGCGGGGGTGGACGTGCCCGGCCACCTCGTGGTCCTGGCGTTCGCATATGCCGGTGCAGGCGCGGTTGTCGCCTTCATGCTGGGCCGGCCGCTGGTGCGCGCGACCGATGTGCGCCAGACAAGAGAGGCCGAGTTCCGCTTCAGCCTGGTGCGGTCCCATGAAAGCGGCGAGCCAATCGCGGTTGCCCGCGGTGAACCTCTGGAACGCGAACGGCTCAGGACCGCGTACGAAACCATCGCAGAATCCTGGCGGGACCAGTCCCTGGGGCTGGCGCGGCTGCTGACATTCTCCTCGGGCTACATCGTGCTCGCCAGCGTGCTGCCCATCCTGGTGGGCGTGCCACGGTTCCTCGAGAACACACTGTCCCTTGGTCGACTGGTACAATCGGGGCAGGCGTTCCAGCAGGTTACGGCAGCCTTGTCTTGGCCCGTCGACAACCTGGCCGTGATCGCCGGATGGCGGGCCTCGGTGGAACGAGTCCTGTTGCTCGAAGGGGCGGTCCGTACCGCCGCTGCGGAGGCCGCGCGCAAAGGGGAGGTTTCGATCGAGCTGGATCGCGCACCGGCCTCGCAGCTCCGCGTGCAGAATCTGTGGGTGACGGCGGCCGACGGGACAGCGACGTTGTCCGACCTCTCGCTGACGGTGGAGCCGGGTGAGCGGGTCCTGGTCGATGGTGACCATGAAGCGGCGAGCGCGCTGTTCCGTGTCCTGGCCGGCATCTGGCCCTGGGGGCGCGGCCGCGTGGAATTGCCGGCCGATGACGCCCTGATGGCCATCGGCCCGTGGCCGTTCCTGCCGCAGGGATCATTGCGTCAGGCGCTTGCATTTCCAGACGCGACCGACTGTCACGATGATGCGATGCTGCGGGACACGCTCTCCGGCGTAGGACTCGCATATCTCGCATCCCGGTTGGACGAAGCGGCCGACTGGACGCAGATTCTCACCCCGGCGGAGGTACAACGTTTGTCCTTCGCGCGGATCATTCTGTCGCGTCCGCGCTGGATCGTGCTCGGCAATGCGACGGATACGCTCGACTCAGCCTCGGCCGACACCATGCTACGCTTGGTCGTCGACCGGCTGCCGGAAGCCTGTCTCCTGCTCATCGGGCAGCATCCAGGATCGCGCGATATCTTCCACCGGCAGCTCATGCTGGAGCGCGCATCCGGTGGCGAAATCATTCTCCATGAACTTCATGCGCGTCGCCAGGCAGCAAAGCTGCCGCGATCCAGGCCACTCAGCGTGATCGATCGACTGCGAAAGGGGTACGGCGACTGACCCTCATCGGCTGCGGCCGGCGGCCTGCTTCTCATCTGGACGGCACCGGCCGCCACCATCATCGCAAAACCCGACAGGCTCGATGCGCATCCGTATGAGATTATTCTACTGAAAAATCCAAATTGCTCCGAGAACAGCGGCGATCCACGCCGCCGCGGGCGCGGCAATCAACAGCAATATGATGCTGCGGCGCGAAAAATATCCAGAGTCCCGCCATGGCTTATCCACCGCGATACGCTTCCATGGGTAAGCCAGCTTTCGGCACAACAAATTCATTCTGCAGCCTATAATGGTTAAGCCGCCCGTGTTATTTATACGTTTTTACGAAGATCTAGTGGTTAGATCGCCGTTGATGATTCCCCTGCTGGCCTAGACCTGCGTGTCTGGGCGCATGAGGGAAGGCATTGAGGTCCGGCTTCGGCTGGGCGACCGGGAGCGGCTTGAAGGCGTGGTCACGGACCGCAAGAGCCCGCAGCACCACGTCTGGCGGGCGCGGATCGTGCTGCTGACCGCGGGGGCGCGGGCACGATGGCGATCCGGGCGGCGACAGGCAAAGGCAAGCCGACGATCTGGCGCTGGCAGGCGCGCTACATGCAGGACGGCGCAGACGGGCTGTTCCGGGACACCCCGCGTGGCCACGCCTTCGCCGCCGCCTCGCCCGAGCAGATCGCCGCGGTAGTCGAGCGTACCCTGCACGAGGACCCGCCCGCGGCGACGCACTGGACGCTGCGCTCGATGGCGAAGGCGAGCGCAGCGTCCACCATCCACCGCATCTGGCCTCCGTCACCATTGAAGACATCCTGTCCCGCACCGCCAATGAGGTAGTCGTCACCCGGGCCACCATCGAGGATGTCGTCGCCCAGGCCGCCGCGAAGCAGGTCGTTGCCGTCCTCGCCGAGGATTAGGTCCGCTCCTGCACCGCCCTCGGCTGTGTCGTCGCCCGCTTCGAGATAAAGCCGG
>NZ_JBHMFS010000028.1:0-52719 GCF_051433165.1 Falsiroseomonas sp. E2-1-a4
TGCCATGCGTCCGAAGCCGTCCGACACATGACCATGATCCGGCCGATGCAGCCGGGACATCTTGGCGCCATCAAATCCACCCGGATTCCGGCGCGTTCGATCACCGCGCCGTAGCGGGCGCATTCCTCGGTGATGATGCGGGCGAAATCGCGGGGATATCGCGACCAGCCCATCCTCCCGCAACCGTCGCAGCGCCTCCCGCACCGGGGTGCGGCTGAGCCCGGACCGGGCTGCGTGGCGGGTTCGGGAACCGGTGCGCCGGGGGGGCAGGCGGAGCCGGAGGATGGCGGTTCGGAGCGTGGCGTTAAGCTGTTCCGCTGCCAGAGCCTCAGGGCGCTGCCAGGAAGGCCCGGATCCGATCCGCCAGCGGCGCCATGCCCACCACGCCGTTCAGGTGGCCGAGCGGCCCGGTCACCTCCGCCAGCTCCGCCGGACGGCCGACGCGTTGCAGCGTCGCCAGCAGTTCGCGGTTGGCGTCCATCAGGAACACGCGGTCGGTCGGGGAGGCCACCACCAGCCAGCGCGCTCGGCTGCGCCCAAGCGCCGCCTCCGTGCTCGGATACTCGTTCAGGAACAGCTGGTTGGCGCGGGTCAGGTAGAGAAAATGGTTGGCGTCCGACAGGCGCGCGCGGGCCAGCGCGGCCTCGTCGATCGCGCGCTCCGCCTCAAACCGGTCCGCCAGCCGCCGGGCGGGGTCCTGGCCCTCGGGGATGGCGCGGCCGAAGCGGGCCAGGCTGGCGCGGTCCTGGGCGTGGACCGTCACGATCTTCAGCGCCGCCGCCAGCCCCTGCAACGGCGGCTCCCGCCCCTGGGCGTAGTAGTCACCTCCGCGCCAGTTCGGGTCGAGCCGGATCGGCGCCTCCCAGATGTCGAGCCAGTTCAGCATCCAGGGGTCGATCTCGCCGGCGCCGATCACCGGCATGACGCGGTCGATCATCTCCGGATAGGCGGCGGCCCATTCGATGGTCTGCAGCGCACCCATGGAGGGGCCGGTAACCAGCGCCAGGCGCTTCACGCCCAGGCTGTCCAGCAGCTTCTTCTGCACCTCGATGAAGTCGCGCATCGAGACCACGGGGAATTCCGGGCCCCAGGGCCGGCCGGTGGCGGCGTTGATGGAGACTGGGCCGGTGGTGACGGTGCGGCCGTCCCGCACATTCAGGTTCACCAGCGTGTCGGAGGAGATGACGAAGTAGCGGTTGGTGTCGATCGCCCTGCCCGGGCCGATGATGGCGTCCCAGTAGCCGGGCGGCTGGTCCGCCGCGTAGCGCCCGAAGGCGTGGCTGTTGCCGGAGAAGAAATGCGCCACCAGCACGGCATTGTCGCCCGCCGCATTCAGCGTGCCGGCGGTCTGGTAGCCGATGCGGAGGCTGGGCAGGGTGGCGCCGTTGCGCAGCGTTTGGTCGGTGGTCTCGAAGCTGCGCTTCTCGACGATCTCGGTCGGGGTCGGGTTTGTCGCCGTCTGGGCCTGCGGGGCCCCTGCCACGCCAGCCGCCATCACCGCGGCCAGCAGCCATCTGCGATACATGTCCTGGATCCTTTCGCGGTGCTTTGCGTGAGCCCCGTGCTTCGGGTGCGTCCCGTGCTTCGGGTAAGCCTGCGGCGCCGGGCATGCCCAAGGCAAGCGGCTTTCGATCCGCCACTCGGCCCCCCGTCGCCTCCCGCCGCAGGGCGCGCTAGGGTGGGGGATCAAAACGCTAGCCAAGGTCCTCCCCGACATGAACCTCGCCAAGATCCCGACCGGCAAGGCCCCGCCGCATGACATCAATGTCGTGGTGGAAATCCCCCAGGGCAGCCAGGTGAAGTATGAGCTGGACAAGGATAGCGGCGCGGTGGTGGTGGACCGCTTCCTGTTCACCCCCATGGCCTATCCGGCCGCCTATGGCTTCATCCCCGGCACCCTGGCCGATGATGGCGATCCGGCCGATGTGCTGGTGCTGACCCCCGCCCCCGTGGTGCCCGGCTGCGTCATCCGCGCCCGCCCGATCGGCGTGCTGCACATGGAGGATGAGGCCGGATCGGATGAGAAGCTGGTCTGCGTGCCGCATGACAAGGTCCATCCGATGTATTCGGGCATCACCAGCGCCGAGGAACTGCCCGAGATCACCCGCCGGTCCATCGAGCACTTCTTTGCCACCTACAAGGACCTGGAATCCGACAAGTGGGTGAAGGTGCGCGGCTGGGGTTCGGCCAGCGAGGCGGCGGATATCATCCTGTCCTCCATGGCGGCCTATGAGGCGACGGTGGACAAGGACGCGACCGAGTAACGATCGCCCCTCGCTTTTTTCTGGGGTGCACTTGACGGGCGGCGTGGACAGCGCAAGCGCCGCCCGGCAAGCTTCCACCGGCTCGCAATGCGGGCCGGCCCCCGCGCGGCTCCCCCCGCACCCGGACCGGCCCGAAGAACGGACCGGGAAGCCCAGAAAAGAGGCCTGAAAAGGGGGAGTTCGTCGCTTTGATGACGTTCGCATTGTTGCTGATCATCGCATTGGGCACGCTGTCCATCGCCTATGGCGTGGTCACGGCGAAGGAGGTGCTCGCGCGGGACGCCGGCACCGACCGGATGCAGGAAATCGCCAAGGCCATTCAGGAGGGCGCCAATGCCTATCTGAAGCGCCAATACATCACCATTTCCATCGTCGGAGTCGTGCTGTTCTTCGTCATCCTGGCGGCCTTCGGCTTCGGCGGGCATGCCTTTGCGGTGGCGATCGGATTCCTGATCGGCGCGGTCCTGTCGGGGGGCGCCGGCTTCATCGGCATGAACGTGTCGGTGCGCGCCAATGTCCGCACCGCCCAGGCGGCAACGCAGTCGCTGGCCTCGGGGCTGGATGTCGCGTTCAAGTCGGGCGCCATCACCGGGATGCTGGTGGCGGGCCTGGCCCTGCTGGGGGTGGCCGCCTACTTCATGATCCTGGTGCCGATCGGCGGGTTCGCGGCCAATAGTCGGTTGGTGATCGATGCGCTGGTGGGGCTGGGCTTTGGCGCCTCCCTGATCTCGATCTTCGCCCGCCTCGGCGGCGGCATCTTCACCAAGGGCGCCGATGTGGGCGGCGACATGGTCGGCAAGGTGGAAGCGGGCATCCCGGAGGATGACCCCCGCAACCCCGCCACCATCGCCGACAATGTGGGCGACAATGTCGGCGACTGCGCCGGCATGGCGGCGGACCTGTTCGAGACCTATGCGGTGACCATGGTGGCGACGATGGTGCTGGCCGCCATCTCCTTCACCGAGGAAGCCCGCATCGCCGGCATGCTGTTCCCGCTGGCGATCGGCGCGGTCTGCGTGGTGACCTCCATCGCCGGCACCTACTTCGTCAAATTGCCGGCCAGCAACAACATCATGCACGCGATGTATCGGGGCTTCATCGTCACCGGCGCCTTGTCGCTCGCCGTGCTGCTGCCGCTTTGTTACCTGGTCTTCGGCACCGGCACGATCACCGCAGGCGGCCATAGCTTCGGTGCCTTTGCGCTGTTCCTGTGCGGCGCGGTGGGCCTCGCGGTCACGGCGGCGATCGTGGTGGTGACGGAATACTACACCGGCACGCAGTTCCGCCCGGTGCGCTCCATCGCGGAAGCCTCGCAGACCGGGCACGGCACCAATGTGATCCGCGGCCTGGCTGTCTCCATGGAAAGCACGGCGCTGCCGGCGCTGATCATCATCGCCGGCGTGCTTTCGTCCTATGGCCTGGCCGGGCTGTACGGGATTGCCATCGCCACCACGACGATGCTGGCACTGGCCGGCATGGTGGTGGCGCTCGATGCCTTCGGGCCGGTGACGGACAATGCCGGCGGCATTGCCGAAATGGCGGGGCTGCCGAGCGAGGTGCGCGTTTCCACGGATGCGCTGGATGCCGTGGGCAACACGACCAAGGCGGTGACCAAGGGCTATGCCATCGGCTCCGCCGGCCTCGGCGCGCTGGTGCTGTTCGCGGCCTATACCCAGGACCTGAACCACTTCATCGCCAACCCGGACATCTACCCGTATTTCGCCGGGATCGGCGTGATGACCTTCAGCCTGTCCGACCCCTACGTCGTGGTCGGCCTGCTGTTCGGCGGCCTGCTGCCCTATCTGTTCGGCGGCATGTCGATGACGGCGGTGGGACGCGCGGCGACCGCGGTGGTGGAGGAAGTGCGCCGCCAGTTCCGCGAACATCCGGGCATCATGACCGGCGCGGAAAAGCCCGATTACGGGCGCGCGGTGGACATGCTGACCAAGGCGGCGATCAAGGAAATGATCATCCCGTCGCTGCTGCCGGTGCTGTCGCCGATCTTCGTCTTCCTGGTGATCCTGATGATCGGCGGCAAGGCGGCGGCGTTCTCCTCGCTGGGAGCCATGCTGCTCGGCGTGATTGTCACCGGCTTCTTCGTCGCCGTCAGCATGACGACCGGCGGCGGTGCCTGGGACAACGCCAAGAAGTACATCGAGGAAGGCCATTACGGCGGCAAGGGCAGCGATGCCCACAAGGCCGCGGTGACCGGCGACACGGTGGGCGACCCTTACAAGGACACCTCCGGCCCCGCGGTGAACCCGATGATCAAGATCACCAACATCGTGGCACTGATGCTGCTGGCGGTGCTGGCGCATAGCTGAGCGAAGCCTGGCCTCTCCCTCCCCCGCACTAGCGGGGGAGGGTCGGGGTGGGGGTCTCAGCGTCGCCGTAGGCTCAGCGCCCCCTGAACACCGGCTTCCGCTTCTCCACAAACGCCCGCGTCGCCTCCCGGAAATCCTCCGTATACGGAAAACTCTTGCTCGCCTCATACTGCGCGGGCGTGATCGGCAGCGC
This sequence comes from Falsiroseomonas sp. E2-1-a4, assembly GCF_051433165.1. Taxonomy (NCBI): domain Bacteria; kingdom Pseudomonadati; phylum Pseudomonadota; class Alphaproteobacteria; order Acetobacterales; family Roseomonadaceae; genus Falsiroseomonas; species Falsiroseomonas sp. E2-1-a4. The sequence goes on from NZ_JBHMFS010000028.1 coordinate 4,782, forward strand.
CCCGCGCAACTCCTGCAGCGCCCGCTTGTGGAAGCGGTTGGCGAGCGGCGCGCCCTGAGCGATGCGGTGCGCCATGGCCAGCGCTTCTTCCTGCACCGCCTCATCCGCCACCAGTCGGGACAGCAGGCCCTTCTCATAGGCCTCCGCGCCGGTGAAGACGCGGCCCTCCACCAGCATCTCCATCGCCACGCCGTAGCCGACCGACTGCAGCAGCGGGTCCAGTTCCTCATAGGCATAGAAGATGTTCAGGTTGCGCGCCGGGATGCCGATGCGCGTCGCGGGTCCGCCGACCCGGAAATCCGCCATCGTCGCCAGCCCCGCGCCGCCGCCCATGGTCCAGCCGCGGCAGGCGGCGACCACCGGGTGCCGGCAGAGCCGCAGGGACTGGAAGCTGCGGCCGATCTCCGCGGCATAGACCGCCTCCCGCTCCGGCGTGCCGCGCTCGGTCTGGAAGGCGGCGATGTCGGCGCCGGCGCAGAAGGCGTCCTCGCCGGCGCCGCGCAGCACTAGGCAGCGCAGGTCTTCATCGGCGGAGCAGGTCTCCACCGCCTCCGCCAGGCCGATCCACATCGGCAGATCCATCGCATTGCGCTTGGCCGGCCGGTCGATGGTGAGGATGGCGATGGCGCCATCGCGCGCGAGCTTGATCAGGGGGTGCGACATGGCCGCGACCGTAACGCCCTCGCGCCCCGCCGGCCAGATGGCCGCACGCAACCCCGGCCCCGCCCATCCGTTCTGCCCGCGACGTTCACAGGAGCCATCCATGACCCAGACACGCACCGACCAGGCCGCCCGCGACAAGGTGTGGGAGCTGATCCGCGACATCGAGGTGGCAACCATGGTCACCCTCGACCAGCAGGGCCACATGCGCGGCCGCCCGATGCGCGCCGTGGAACTACGCGAATTCGACGGCACGCTGTGGTTCTTCACCGCCGGCGCCTCGCCCAAGGCCGATGAGATCCGCCAGGATGAGCGCGTGCTGCTGGCCTATGCCGAGCCGTCCGACCAGAACTACGTCTCCATCTCCGGCACCGCACAGATCATCCGCGACGTGGCCAAGCAAAAGGCGATGTGGTCCGAGCCGCTGCGCACCTGGTTCCCGGGCGGACCCGAGGATCCCAATGCGGCGCTGCTGAAGGTGGAGGTCGAGGGTGCCGAATACTGGGATGCACCCTCCTCCACCCTGCTGCACGCCTATGGCTACGTGAAGGCGCGCATCACCGGGGAGCCGCCGAAGGCCGGCGAGAACGACAAGGTGTCTTTCTAGCGCCCGGCATAGGCCGCCTCAGGGCCGCGTGATCCACGCCTCAGCGATCACGCGGCACACCAGAAAGCTCAGCCACCAGCGCCCCCACGGAGGCGCTGTCCAGCCCCCCTCGGCCGGAGGCGACCACCGCCTCCAGCATCTGCGCCGTCAGCGCCGTGGCGGGGGCGAAGACGCCGTGATCGCGCATGGCGGTGGCGGACAGGCGCAGATCCTTCCGCATCAGCTCCGCCCGGAAGCCGGGCGCGAAATTGCCGGACAGCATGCGTGCTGCGTGGTTCTCCATGACGAAGCTCGCGGCACTGCCGCCGCGCAGCGCCTGGCGCATCTTCTCCCCGTCCAGCCCGGCCTTGGCGCCCAGCGCCAGCGCCTCCGCCACCGCCAGCATGGTGGTGGCGACGATCAGCTGGTTGGCGGATTTGCAGACCTGGCCGGCGCCGGCGGGGCCGAGATGGGTCAGCGTCTTGCCCATGGCGCGGAAACAGGGCTCGGCGCGCAGGAAGGCGGCTTCGTCGCCGCCCACCATGCAGGTCAGCGTGCCATCCAGCGCTCCCTTCGGCCCGCCGGAGACCGGGCTGTCCAGCAGGATGGCGCCCGTCTCCGCCGCCAGCCGTGCCGCGAATCCGGCGGCGGCGGCGGCCGAAATGGTCGAGAAATCCACCACCACCGTGCCCGGGGCGACACCCTTCGCCAGGCCCTCCGGCCCGAACAGCACCGCCTCCACATCCGGCGTATCGGGCAGGCACAGCGCGACGAAGGCGGCGCCGCGCACGGCTTCCGCCGGCGTCCCGGCCCAGCGCGCGCCACCGGCTTCCAGCGCCGCCGCCTTGCCGCGGCTGCGGTTGCTGACCGTCAACGCATAGCCGGCCTTGGCCAGGTTGGCCGCCATGGCGGCGCCCATCACGCCGAGGCCGATGAAGGCGGCGGGGGCGGGCGGCTGGATCGTCTCGGTCATGCTGTGTCCTCAGGTGCGGCGGATCGCGGCGCGGATGTTGTCCAGCAGACTGTCCATGTCGCGCTGGAAATCGACGCCATTGGCATAGCCATCAGCCTCCCCGGTCTGTTCCATGAAGCGCTGCCAGCGCGGCGCCGCCATGGCCTGGCGGAAGCGGTCGTGCAGGGAGGACACCATCGCGGGCGGCATGCCCGCTGGGCCCACCCAGCCCTTCATGTTGTCCGCCACCAGGTCGATGCCGAGTTCGCGCAGCGTCGGCACCTGCGGATAGGCCGGCATCCGCTGGGCGGAGGCGCAGGCCAGGGGCAGGATGTCGCCGGAAGCCGCCAGCCCGCGCAGCTCATCCGAGGCCTGCACCACCAGATCCACCTGCCCGGCCAGCAGCGCCTGCTGCTGCGGTCCGCCGCCGGTGTAGGGCACGTGCAGCAATTCGGTGCCTGTGGCGCGGCCGAGCAGGATGAAGATGGAATGGGACAGGCTGCCGACGCCGGCGGAGCCATGCGTCAGCGCCTCCGGCCGCACCTTCGCCGCCTCTATCACCTGTTGCATGGTGGTGAAGCGGCCGCCCTTTCCGCGGGCGCAGATGAAATGCGCGTTGCGCGTGAGGCGGATGACGGAGGTGAAGGAGCGCTTCGGGTCGTAGGGGACCTCCCGATGCGCGGGGATCGAGGTGCTCTCGGACCCACCGGCAATCAGCAGCGTGTGGCCATCCGGCGCCGCGCGGCTGACGAATTCGGCAGCGATCGCCCCGCCCGCGCCGGGCCGGTTCACCACCACCAGCGGCTGCGGAAACAGCGGGGAGGCGGCCTCGGCGATGGTCCGCGCGATGATGTCGGAGCCGCCGCCGGGCGCGAAGCCGACGATGAGCTGGATTGGCCGGGTCGGCTGCCAGCCGGATTGCGCGCGCGCGGCGCCGATGAAGGGCAGGGCCAAAGGGGCGGCCAGCAGGCTACGGCGGCTGAAATTCATCGACTTTCTCCCGATCACGGCCGTCTGCGCGGCCCGTGCGGAGAAAATGCCGTCGCTGCCGACAGTCTGCAACCTCGCCAATGCCCGGCGAGGTTCAGTCGCCGTCGTCGGGAATGTTCAGCAGCACGCCGCAGGCCTTGCAGTGCACCGCATCGGTATCATGCCGGCCGAGGCCGCAATCCGGGCAGCGGAAGCTCACCTTCAGCGGCCGGAACAGCGCCTGCGCCAGCCGCAGGAACAGCGTGACGCCAGCCAGCATGATCAGCACGGTCAGCAGCCGGCCCCAGGTGCCTTCCAGGGTGATGTCACCGAAGCCGGTCGTGGTGAGGGCTGCCACGGTGAAATACAGCGCATCCGCCCAGTTCGCGATGTCCGGATTGCGGGCGTATTGCGTGGCGTGGACGATGCCGGTCATCACGGAGATGAACACCAGCAGGTCGGCGGCGGCGATCGGCGCCTCCGGGTTGCGGCGGAAGATCGGCAGGTCGCGGCGCAGCTTCGCCAGCAGCCGTGCGGAACGCAGCAGGCGCAGGGTCCGCAGGCTACGGAGGAAGCCCCAGCCGGGGGCGAAGGGCGCCAGCAGGAAGGCGGCGACGGCCACCACATCGGCGATGCCGGCGGGGTGCAGGATCTCCCGCCACGGCCGCGGGCTGGCCCGCAGACGCAGCACCAACTCCGTCCCCAGCACCAGGCCGAAGGCGAAGTCCACAAGGCGCAGTACCGGCCCCTGCGGCAGGAAGGATTCGACGATCACCCAGGTCAGCGCCGCCAGGTCCAGCGCCAGCAATCCGTAGCCCGCGCGGATGCCGACCCGTCCGGCGACCCTGTCGAAGGCGCCGATCGGCTCGGACATGGGCTAGTGGCCTGCCCGTGGCATCTGTTGCGCTGCGCAGCTTGTGCCGCGGGCCACAGGCCGCCGGCCGCGGGGCATCAGCGCGTCGGCTTCGGCGGGGTCACGCTGTAATCGTAGAAGCCGCGGCCGGATTTGCGGCCCAGCCAGCCAGCCTCGACATATTTCGCCAGCAGCGGGCTGGGGCGGTATTTCGGGTCGCCCATGCCCTCCTGCAGCACGCGCAGCACGGCGAGGCAGGTGTCCAGCCCGATATAATCCGCCAGTTCCAGCGGCCCCATCGGGTGGTTGCAGCCCAGCTTCATGCCGGCATCGATGGAGGCGACATCGCCCACCCCCTCATGCAGCGCGAAGCAGGCCTCGTTGATCATCGGCAGCAGGATGCGGTTGACGATGAAGGCTGGGTAGTCGGCGGCATAGGCCACCGTCTTGCCCATTCTTTCGGCCAGCGCCGCCACCGCTGCGACCGTTGCGTCGTCAGTCGCCAGCCCCCGAATCACCTCGACCAGCTTCATCAGCGGGACGGGATTGAAGAAATGCATGCCGACGAAACGGCCTGGCCGGTCGGTTGCCGCCGCCAGCCGCGTGATCGGGATGGAGGAGGTGTTGGACGCCACCAGCGCATCCGCCTTCAGATGCGGCGTCAGCGTGGCAAAAATCTTGTGCTTGATGTCCTCGCGCTCGGTCGCAGCCTCGATCACCAGGTCGCAGTCGCCGAAGGCCGCGTAATCCGTGCTGGTGGAGATGCGGGCCAGCGCCGCGTCGCGATCCGCCTGGGACAGCGTGCCCTTGGAAACCTGCCGGTCCATGTTCTTCGCCAGCGTGGCCATGCCCTTGTCGAGGGCCGCCTGCGCCACGTCCAGCAGCACGACCGTCAGGCCGGACTGGGCGGCGACATGGGCGATGCCGTTGCCCATCTGGCCGGCGCCGATGACGCCGAGTTTTTCGATTTCCGTCATCATCGTCTCCGCCGTGGGGCGCCCTGCTCCCCCCGTTGGGGGAGAGGGCTTTCGAGGCTTACTTCGCGTCGAGGGCGGCTTCGAGTTCCGGGATCACCTTGAACACGTCGCCGACCAGCCCGTAATCGGCCACCTGGAAGATCGGCGCCTCCTCGTCCTTGTTGACGGCGACGATCACCTTGCTGTCCTTCATGCCGGCCAAGTGCTGGATCGCGCCCGAGATGCCGAAGGCCATGTACAGCTCCGGCGCCACGATCTTGCCGGTCTGGCCCACCTGCATGTCGTTCGGCGCATAGCCCGCATCGACTGCGGCGCGCGAGGCCCCGATGGCTGCCCCGAGCCGGTCCGCGATCCCGTCCAGGATCTTGAAGTTGTCGGAGGACCCCATGGCGCGGCCACCCGAGATCACCACGCGGGCGGCGGTCAGCTCCGGCCGCTCCAGCTTCACCAGCTCGGCGCCAACAAAGGTGGACAGGCCCGGATCGGCGGCGGCGGCGGCCGGCTCGATCGCGGCGCTGCCGCCCTCGGCGGCCACCGGGTCGAAGCTGGCGGCGCGCACGGTCAGCACCTTCTTCGCGTCGGCGGTCTTCACCGTGGCCAGCGCATTGCCGGCATAGATGAAGCGGCGGAAGGTGTCGGCACCCTCCACGCCCGCCACGTCGGAGACGATCTGCACATCGAGCAGGGCGGCGACGCGCGGCATCACATTCTTGCCGGCCGCGCTGCCCGGGGCCAGCAGATGGTCATAGGAGGGCGCGAGGGAGACCAGCAGCGCCGCCACCGGCTCCGCCAGCCCCTGCGCCGTCGCGCCACCTTCGGCGACCAGCACCTTGGCCACGCCGGGAAGCTGGGCTGCGGCGGCGGCGTCGGATTGCGCCAGCACCAGCACATGCACATCACCGCCCAGCTTCTGCGCCGCCGCGACGGCGCTGCGGGTGGGGGTGGAAACGGTTTCGCCGCGGTCGGCGAGCACCAGGACGGCCATGCTCAGATCACCTTCGCTTCGTTGCGCAGCTTGTCCACCAACTCGGCGACGCTGCCGACCTTGACGCCCGCCTGGCGCTTCGGCGGTTCCTCCACCTTCAGCACGGTCAGGCGCGGCGCGGCATCGACGCCGAGATCGGCGGGCTTCACCGTCTCGATCGGCTTCTTCCGCGCCTTCATGATGTTGGGGAGGGAGGCATAGCGCGGCTCGTTCAACCGCAGATCGGCGGTGACGATGGCCGGCAGCTTGAGGGAGACGGTCTCAAGCCCGCCATCAACCTCCCGCGTCACGCGGGCGGCGCCATCGGCGATCTCGACCTTGCTGGCGAAGGTGCCCTGGCCCCAGCCGAGCAGCGCGGCCAGCATCTGCCCGGTGGCGTTCATGTCGTCATCGATGGCCTGCTTGCCCATGATGACGAGTTCCGGCGATTCCTTGGCGACCAGCGCCTTCAGGATCTTGGCCACCGCTAGGGGTTCGACCACGCCATCGACCTCGACCAGGATGCCGCGATCGGCGCCCATGGCGAGCGCGGTGCGGATCTGTTCCTGCGCCGCGGTCGGGCCGACGGAAACCGCGATGATCTCGGTGGCGGCGCCCTTTTCCTTCAGGCGCACCGCTTCCTCGACCGCGATCTCATCGAAGGGGTTCATGGACATCTTGACGTTCGCCGTCTCGACGCCCGTGCCGTCCGCCTTCACGCGGACCTTTACATTGTAGTCCACCACCCGCTTCACGGGGACGAGGATTTTCATGATTTGCCGGGTCCCTGGTCGTCGCGCGGCGCGGAAAAGGGGCGCCGGGCGTATTTCGCACATGCAAAAACGGTCCGGACCATAGGGCGGGGTCCGGGTGTGGGCAAGGCGGGCATGGCTGAGGCGGGCATCAGCCGCGCGAGACCGCCATGAGGATCAGGAACAGCACAAGCGTCACGCCCTGCATCACCACGCGCCAGCGCATCAGCCGATTGGATCGCACGCCACCAGCAGCCTCGCTGCGCGCCAGGCCGAGCATGCCGGCGAACATCACGCCGAGCGTGGCAAGCAGGGAAAGGCCCACAAGGACCGTCAGGAATGTCGTCATGCCGCCAAGATGGCACGTCCCGCCGCCGGGGCAAGGCGCGCCGGATCGCTACTTCCGCGCGCCAGATATCGCGACGGCGCCGATCGTCACCGCCACCACGCACATCAGGAAGCCGGCCGAATAGCCGCCGGTCAGGGCGATCAGTCCGGAAAAGGCGGGGGGGGCGACCAGCATGGTCATGCCGAAGGCGAAGGACAGCGCCGCGGTGGCGCCGCCGACCTGGCCTGGCGGGGCCAGCCGCGCGGCCTCCGCCAGCATCACCCCGTTCCAGCCCACCGCGGTCGCGCCCATCACGACCCCGGCAGCGGCCACCAGGAAGCCCGGCCAGCCCGGCCCGGCCAGCGCCAGCGCCAGGCCCGCGAGCGCCGCGCCGCCACCGCAGGCGGCCAGCACGCGGGAGGCCCCCAGCCGGTCCGCCAGCAGCGCCCAGCCGATGCGCCCGACCACGCCCGCCGCCTGCGCCAGCGCCAGCCGCAACCCGGCCTCTGCCAGGGGGGTGCCGAGGCTCGCCACCTGGAACGCCACGAAGAAGGTGGAAAAGCAGAACTGCGCAATGCCATAGCCGCAGGCCATCACCGTCAGCCGCGCCAATTCCCGGTTCGTCCGCAGCAGGCCGACATGGGCGGCCGATTCGCGCAGCACCGCCAGCAGGCCGGGGCTGGCCCCGGGGCGGTTCCGTTCCGCATCCAGCCCGGCCCGCAGCGGCTGGATGGCAAGCGCCACCAGGAAGGCGATCGCCGCCATGCACAGGATGCTGACGCGCCAGCCGGCGACCAGCGCGATGGCGGGTGCAAGGGCCGCGACGATCATGGCGCCCAGTGGCACGCCGGCCTGCTTCAGGCTGAACACCAGCGCACGGCGCCGCGCCGGGGTATGCGCCGCGATCAGATGGCTGCCACCCGGCGTCACCGGCCCATGTCCCATCCCGGCCAGTACGGCGGAAGCCGCCAGCGCCGCCGGATGACCGAGCGCCGCCAGCGCGATGCCGCAGCCCAGCACCACCATCGAAATCTGCAGCATCCGCACGCCGCCCCAGCGGCGGATCAGCGGCCCGGTCAGCGGCCCCGTGATCAGCGCGCCGAAATAGACCAGCGCCGTATGCAGCCCGGCCAGGCTGGCCGGCACCCCGGTTTCCGCCGCCATCGCCGGCGCCAGCACCGGCACCGTCAGGAAGGCGCCCATGCCGGCCAGATGGGCCGCCATCAGGGCGAGCATGATCACGGGCAGCGGGGGGGCGGGGGAGGTCACGCGGCTATCCTCCGCCGGTCCGCGCTGCATCGCAACATGCTGGCCTGCATTCTCATTCCAGGGTTGACCCGCAACGGTTGAGCGGGTTCACCCCTGCCATGCGCGTCCTTATCCATATCCTGCCAATCCTGGCGCTGCTGCTGGGCAGCCCGTCCCTTGGCCAGCCCGCCCTTGGCCAGCCCGCACCGGCCCAGACGGTCAATCCCGCAACGCCCCCTGCACCTCCGGCAGGCACCGTCCCCGCGGCCGGGGCTACGGACATGGAACGGCTTCTGGCGACGCTGCGAAACGATGCGGCGCGCGCCGAATTGCTGCGGAGCCTGGAGGCGCTGGTCGCTGCCCAGCGCAGCGCCGGCCCGGCTGCCGCCCCCGGCACGCCCGATGCGCCCGCCACACCGGCCACGCCCGCCACACCGGCCACGCCCGCCACACCGGCCACGCCCGCCACACCGCCGGCGGCGGAGCCCGTTCTGCTGGCCCCCAACACGCTGGGCGCGCAACTGCTGACCGGCGCCTCCGAGCGGTTGCAGGGCATCTCCGAAAGCCTGGTAGCCGCGGCGGAGGCTGCGACGGACCTACCCTCGGTGGCGCGCTGGGCCTCGGATTTGGCGAGGGACCCGGTGACGCAGGCCCGCATCATCGATGCCGCCTGGAAGCTGGCGCTGCTGTTCGGCGCCGGCCTGCTGGCCGAATGGATGACCCGCCGCTTCCTGCGCCGCTGGTCGAACCGGCTGGACGCGATGGCGCCCGCCAATGGCGATGCCTGGTCGCGCATGCGCCGCGTGCCGCTGGTGCTGGCCCGGTTGGTGCTGGACCTGGTGCCGCTGCTGTCCTTCGCCGTGATCTCCTACGGCATGATCGGCGCGGTGCGGCCGCTGCCGACGACGGAACTGGTGCTGCTGACGGCAAATAATTCCTACATCGCGCTGCGGGCGGTGATGGCGCTGTCGCGCATGATCTTCTCCCCGGCCTCCAGCATTCTGCGCCTGGTGCCCTGCCTGGATGAGACGGCGGCCTATGTCACCATCTGGGTGCGGCGCATCGCCGGCATCGCCATCTTCGGCTATGCGGTTGCCGAGGCCGGGCTTCTGTTCGGCCTGCCCTGGGCGGCGCATGACGCCATCCTGCGGCTGTCCGCGCTGGTCGTCTCCCTGCTGCTGATCATCGTCATCCTGCAGAACCGCGCCGCGATGGCGAACCTGCTGCGTGCCCCGGACCTCCGCCCCGGCGACCAGCCGGACCGCATGCGCCGCATGCTGCGGACCATGCGGAACCGCCTGGCAGATATCTGGCACCTGCTGGCGATCCTGTGGCTGCTGGCGCTGTGGGGCGTCTGGGCGCTCGAGGTGCAGGACGGGTTCGAACGCCTGTTGCGCGTCTCCCTCGCCACGCTGCTGATCATCGGCCTGGCCAAGCTGGTGGATGAGCTGCTGCGCCGCGCCATCATCCGCGGCTTCGGCATCGGCCCCGAACTGGCGAAGCGCTATCCGGGGCTGGAGGCGCGGGCCAATCGCTACCTGCCGGTGCTGAAGGGCATCATCAGCGCCATCGTCACCGTCCTCGCCTTGCTGTTCCTGCTGGAAGCCTGGGGGATGAATTCCTTCGCATGGTTCCGCCGCGGCCGGCTTGGCGCCATGCTGCTGTCCTCGCTTCTCTCCGTCGCGCTGACCCTGGTGGTGGCGCTGACGGTGTGGGAAGTGGCGAACGGGGCCATCGCCCGCTACCTGGAGCGACTGTCGCGCGATGCCCAGGCGGCGCGCAGCGCGCGGGTCCGCACCCTGCTGCCGATGCTGCGGACCATCCTGTCCGGCACCATCATCGTCTTCGTCGCGCTGAACGTGCTGACCGAGATCGGTGTCAATGTCGCCCCGCTGATCGCGGGTGCCGGCGTCATCGGCCTGGCCATCGGCTTCGGGTCGCAGACGCTGGTGCGGGACGTCATCACCGGCATCTTCCTGCTGTTCGAGGATGCGGTCGCGGTCGGCGACGTGGTTTCGGTCGGCGGGCTGTCAGGCGTGGTGGAACAGCTTTCCATCCGCTCCATCCGCCTGCGCGCGCTCGATGGCAGCATCCACATCGTGCCGTTCAGCGCGGTCACCACCGTCACCAACATGACGCGGGACTTCTCCATGGCCGTGCTGGACGTCTCTGTCGCCTACGGCGAGGATACGGACCGGGTGGTGGGGGTGATGAAGGAGGTCGCGGCCGAGATCCGGAGCGATCCGAAGTTCGCCCCGCTGGTGCGCGACGAGCTTGAGGTGATGGGCGTCGAGCGGCTGGCCGATTCCGGCGTGGTGATCCGCGCCCGCATCAAGGGCGAGCCGATGGCGCGTTGGAGCCTGAGCCGCGAGTTCAACCGCCGCATCAAGCAGCGCTTCGACCAGCTCGGCATCGAGATTCCCTACCCGCACCAGAAGCTGGTCATCGAGCGTCAGCAGGGCCGCCACCCTGCAGAACACTTCCCCGAGGCGCCGGAAGGCGCTAAGACCTAGGGTGTGACGACCTTCCGGATCCTCACGGGCCGAATTATCGGCCCGGTCGCCTGACCCGATCCCCCCATGGGGGGATGGGCGCATGCGCGGCCGGGTGCCTTCTCGGTTCTTCGCCACCCGATCCGGAGCCTTCCCAGATGTCCTTCTACGACCCCGAGCCGCTTTGCGCGGCGCGCTTCACCGTCACCGCCGATGCATTCCCCGGCCTGCTGCCGCGCATCCTGGAGCCTTTTGCCAAGCGCGACCTGATCCCCGACCTGGTGCGCGCGACGCGGGAAGGGGATGCGATCCGCGCCGAAGTCGCGCTGCACGCCATGCCGCTGTGCATGGTGCATCTGGTGGCGGGCAATCTTGGCCAGATCATCGGCGTGCGGCGGGTGGAGGCGATGGAAGGCCGTGTCGTGCGCCCGCTGCCCGAGGCCGTGGTGGAACTCGCAACGGCGGCGTGAAACCCTCGTCCAGGATCGGCCTCGCCGATTGAACCGAAGGGCCGGCAGGGCGATATGGGGGGTATCATGCAATACCTCCTCGCCCTTCTCGTCCCTCCCCTCGCCATCCTGTTCGCCGGCAAGCCGTTCCAGGCCGTGTTCAACGGACTGCTTTGGATAGGCGGGCTGCTGTTCATCCTGCTGCCCTTCGTCGCCGGGCAGGCGGCCTGGGGCATCGCGGTGATCTGGGCGCTGGCCGTGGTGCATGGCCGCCGCAGCGAGGCGCGCGACCGCCAGTTGATCGAGCAGGCGCTGCGCCGGCGCGGTTAGGGCATTTTCAAGCCTTGCGGCTTCGCAAGGCGATCCAGAAAATGCGTTGAGACAATTGCCTAAGCCGCTGCCAGCACCCGCCGCGCCTCCGCCGCGTCCGCCGCGATCGCCGCCTTTAGCGCCTCGAGGCCGGCGAAGGTCGCGTCCGGCCGCAAGAAGCGCACCAGCCGCACGCCGATTTCCTGATCGTACAGGTCGCCGGTGTAGTCGAAGATATGGGTTTCCAGCCGCGTGACCGGGTCTCCGCCGAGGGTCGGGCGGCGGCCGACATTGGCGACACCCTCCACCACCCGTCCGTCCGGCAGCGCCACCCGCACGGCATAGACGCCGCGCGCCGGCTCCAGATGCCGGCCGAGCAGGATGTTGGCGGTGGGCCAGCCCAGTTCGCGCCCCAGCTTGTCGCCGTGGAACACCACGCCGCGCACTTCCCAATCCCGGCCGAGTTCGGCCGCGGCACGGTCCGGGTAGCCATCCTGCAATGCCCGGCGGATGCGGGTGGAGGAGACCGGCCCACCCTCATCCACCACCGGCGGCACCACCGTCAGGCCGATGCCGCGGGCCTCCGCCTGCTGCGCCAGGAAGCCCACATCGCCGCCGCGGCGGTGACCGAAGGCGAAGTTGGTGCCGCAGGCCAGGTGCCGGGCGCCGATCGCCTGGTGCAGCACTTGTTCCACGAAGGCCTCGGCCGGCATGGCGGCCAGCCGCGCATCGAAGGGCAGGGCGAAGACCGTCTGCACGCCCAGCGCCCCCAGCGCCCGCGCCTTTTCTGGCAACAGGGTCAGGCGGAAGGGCGGGTCCTCGGGCCGGAAATGCTCCCGCGGATGCGGCTCAAAGGTCAGGGTGGCGAGCGGCAGGTCCGGCCTTGCGGCATGCGCCGCACGCAGCACCGCCACATGGCCGCGATGCACGCCGTCGAAATTGCCCAGCGCCACGGTGGCGCCGCGGGCCGCGGCCGGCACCGCGTGCCAATCCTGGATGATCTCGGGCATCACGCCTGGTCGGGCCGCAGCCAGGGCTGGGTGCCGGGGGGCGGGGCGAAGCCGGCCAGCTTGTCCAGCGCCTCGCCCACCGTCGCCGCGCGCATGGCCAGCGGCCGCTGCTGTTCCCGCACGAAGCCTTCCCGCTGCATGAAGTCCAGCACGTCGAGGAAGGGGGTCCAGAAGCCGGACACGTCCAGGAAGACCACGCCCTTGGCCTGGATGCCGAGCTGCGCCCAGGTCAGCGCCTCCACCGCTTCCTCCAGCGTGCCGAAGCCGCCGGGCAGCACGATGAAGCCGCCCGAGAGCTCCGCCATCTTCGCCTTGCGCTCATGCATCGTGTCCACGACATGCATCTCGACGCCGCCGCCATGGCCGACTTCGCGCTTCAGCAGGCCGTGCGGAATCACGCCGATCACCTCCGCGCCCGCATTCAGCGCGGCGTCGGCGACGATGCCCATCAGGCCCACGGCGCCGCCGCCATAGACCAGGCCGATGCCACGCCGGCCCACCTCCCGCCCCAGCTCCCGCGCTGCCTCGGCATAGTCTTCCCGGGCACCGACCATGGAGCCGCAGAACACGCATACCCGCTTCGGTCTCGTCACGAATTGGCCCTCATGCTGCGCCGCCGCATGGCTGCGTTAGCCGGGGCAGGTTGGATCGACAAGGCCGGGGCGGTTTGCGAGAACCGGTCCGCCTCATTGCAGATGGATTTCACCATGCCCGCCACAACCCTCGGCACTTCCGAACGCCTGCTGGAGGAACTGCGCCTCTGGGTGGAGCAGGAAACGCCGACCACGGACCCTCTGGCGGTGAATGCGCTGATCGACCGCTGCGAGGCGGAGCTTGCCGCGGTGGGCGGCGATATCACCCGCATCCCCGGCCGCGACGGCTTCGGCGACACGCTGATCTGCCGCACGCCGGGCGTGGCCGGCAGCAATCTGGCGCCGGTCATGGTCTCCGGCCACCTCGACACGGTGTGGGACCACGGCACGCTGGCCGGGCCGATGCCGTTCCGGGTGGAGGGCGACAAGGCCTATGGCCCGGGCATCTACGACATGAAGGCCGGCTCCTTCATGGCCTTCCATTCGGTGCGCGAGATCCTGCGCCAGAAGATCCCGACGAAGCGCCCGATCGTGCTGCTGCTGACGCCTGATGAGGAAGTCGGCAGCCCGACCAGCCGCGACATCATCGAGAACACCGCTCGTGGCGCGCGCGCCGTGCTGATCCCGGAACCGGCCGGCGCCGGCGGCGCCTGCGTCACCGCGCGCAAGGGTGTGGGCCGCTTCGTGGTGAAGGTGCGCGGCGTCTCGGCGCATGCCGGCGGCAATTGGGCGGAGGGCCGCAGCGCCGTCGTCGCCCTGTCCCGCCTGGTGCTGCGGCTTCACGAGCTGACGGACCTTTCCGCCGGCATCACCACCAATGTCGCACCGGTCTTCGGCGGCACCCGCCCCAACGTCATCCCGCCCGAGGCCGGCGCCGAGGTCGATCTGCGCGTGCCGTCCATCGCGGAAGGCGAGCGGCTGGAGAAGCTGATTTTGGGACTTGCCGGCGAGCAGGACGGCATTGTCGTCAGCATCACCGGCGGCATGAACCGACCGCCCTTCGCGGAGAATGGGGAAATCGTGGCGCTGTATGAGCAGGCGAAGGGCCTGGCGGCGGCGGCGGGCTATACGCTGCCGAAGCAGCATCGCGGTGGCGGCTCGGACGGCAATTTCACCGCGGCACTCGGCATCCCGACGCTGGACGGCCTCGGCTGCTCAGGCGCGGGTGCCCACGCGCCGCATGAGCACATCATCTGGACCGACCTCGCTGCCCGCTGCGCGACTTTGTGCGGGTTGCTGGAGGAGATCGACTGAGCACCTTCCCCCTCTACGCCCTGGCGGCGCTGGCCGAAATTGCCGGCTGCTTCGCCGCCTGGGCGGTGCTGCGGGATGGGCGCAGCGCCTGGTGGCTGCTGCCGGGCCTCGCCTGCCTGGCCTTCTTCGCCTGGGCGCTGACGCGGATCGATACGCCCTTCGCCGGGCGAGCCTTCGCCGCCTATGGCGGGGTCTATATCGCCGCCTCGCTGGGCTGGATGTGGGCGGTGGAGGGCGCGCGGCCGGATCGCTTCGATCTGCTGGGTATGCTCCTATGTCTGGGCGGCGCCGGGGTCATCCTGCTGGCGCCGCGGGGTTAGGAGAACGCCATGCCGAAAGCCTTGATCGTCGGTGCCGGGCCGGGCTTTTCCGCCAGCCTCGCGCGCCTTCTGGCGGCGGAGGGCTACACCGTGGCGCTGGCGGCGCGGGATACCGACAAGCTGGCCGCGCTCGCTGCCGAGACCGGCGCCAGCCTGCATCGCTGCGACGCCAGCGACCCCGCCCAGGTCGCGGCCTTGTTCGCCCAGCCGGCGGCGGCGGAGGCGGAGGTGGTGTCCTACAACGCCTCATTCCGCGTGCGTGGTCCCACGGTGGAGCTGGCGCCGGAGGATGTGCGCCGCACCCTGGAAGTCTGCGCCTTCGGCGCCTTCCTGGTGGCACAGCAGGCGGCCGCCCAGATGCTGCCGCGTGGCACGGGCACCATCCTGCTGACCGGCGCCTCTGCCGGGGTGAAAGGCTATGCCCGCTCCGCCCCCTTCGCCATGGGGAAATTCGCGCTGCGCGGCCTCGGCCAGGCGCTGGCGCGGGAGCTGCATCCGCAGGGGGTGCATGTGGTGCATATCGTGGTGGATGGCGGCATCCGCAGCGAACGCCGGCCGGAGACGGGGCAGGACACGCTGCTGGACCCGGATGCCATCGCCACCGCCGCACTCGCCGCCATCCGCCAGCCCCGCAGCGCCTGGTCCGCCGAGATCGAGCTGCGGCCCTGGGTCGAGACTTTCTGAGGGAAACGCCAATGCACAACGATGCCCAGGGCAATGCGATGACCGTTGCCTCCGTCGAGGCGGCGCGGGCCTTCGACCATGCGATCGAGGGGTTTCTGAAGTACCGCTTTGATACCGGCCTGCGGCTCAAGGCGTTTCTCACCGCCGATTCCACGGCGCCGTTGGGCCAGGTGATGGCGGGCAGCTTCGCGATGCTGGCCTATGACCGCGCGCTGCTTGGCCGCGCCGCCGGGTCGCTCGCCAAGGCGCAGGCGCTGCCGGCCAATGCGCGGGAACGCGCGCATATGGCGGCACTGTCGGCCTGGATCGACGGCACGCCGGAGAAGGCGCTGTCGATCTGGGAACAGATCGTGGCGGAGCATCCGCGCGACCTGCTCGCCTTCCGCCTGCACCATTTCTGCGCCTTCTGGATGGGCGCGCCGGAACGCATGGTGACGCTGGTGGAACAGGTGATGCCGCATTGGTCGGACAGCACCGCCGGTTATGGCAGCGTGCTCGCCTGCCGCTGCTTCGCGCATGAGGAAACCGGCAGCTACACCATCGCCGAACATGCCGGGCGGGACGCCGTGGCGCTGGACCGTGCCGACCTCTGGGCCGCGCATGGCGTGGCGCATGTGCTGGAGATGCAGGGCCGCCGGACCGAAGGGTTGGACTGGATCGCGGCGCTGGAACCCAACTGGGACGGCGGCAACAACCTGATGCACCATCTCTGGTGGCATCAGGCGATGTTCATGGCGGAGCAGCGCGATTTCGACGGCGTGCTGCGGCTGTACGACACGCGCTTTCGTAACCGCGAATCCAAGGTCCATCTGGCGCAGCCGGACCTCTACATCGATGTGCAGAACGCGGCCTCCATGCTGTTCCGCCTGCAACTGCGCGGCATCGCCGTGGGCGATCGGTGGGAGGAACTGGCGGAGAAGGCGGAGGCGCGCATCGGCGATACGCTCTCGGCCTTCACCCAGCCGCATTGGATGATGGCGCTCGCCGCCGGGGGCCGGCGTGACGCCGCCGCGCGGCAGCTTGCGGCGCTGGAGGAGGCTGCGCGTGGCAACACGCACCACGCCCGCATCCTGCGCGACGCCGCCCTGCCGGCAACGCGTGCCGTGGCGCTGCACGCGGAAGGCCGCCACGCCGAGGTCTGCGACACGCTGCGTCCGGCGCTGGGCGACCTGCACCGCCTCGGCGGCAGCCACGCGCAGCAGGATGTGCTGGAACAGATTTTCGTGGATTCCGCCATGAAGGCGGGTCGCCAGGCGGACGCGCGGCTGGCGCTGGAACGCGCCGCCGCCAAATCCCCAGTGCCGCCGGCACGCCGCGTCGGTTTCGCCGAAGCGGCGCTGGCCGTCGCCTACTGACCGGCCAGGGCGCGGGCGAACACCGGCACAGCGTCCAACAAATCCTGCGCGCGGACGCATTCGCGCGGCGTATGCGCCATGGCGATGTCGCCCGGGCCGAGCACCACGCAGGGCGCCAGCACCTGCAACTCGCTGGCATCCGTGCCGTAGGGGGCGGTGCGCGGCGCGTGGTTGGTCAGCCGCGTGGCGCGGGCGATGAAGGGGTGGTCGGCCGGCAGCTCGGGCGGAAAACCCTCCATCTGTTCGGTCAGGTCGATCCCGGCATCCCGCGCCGCCTGCCGCACGGCCTGCAGGATGGGCTTCGGGTCCACCTTGGCGCTGTAGCGGAATTTTATCTGTGCGGTGGCCTTCGCGACCGTCACGTTCATGGCGGTGCCGTGGTTGTCGAGGATCAGGTTGAAGTCGGAAAACGGCGGGTCGTAATCCGCATCCTGTAGCGCCGGGTTGCTGCGAAGCTCGTCATGCACCGCGCGCATCGCCACCAGGAAGGGCAGCAGCTTCCAATTCGCATTCGTGCCCTTGCCGGTGGAGGAATGCGCCTGCACCCCATGCGCCGTCGCGGTGAAGGCGATGTGGCTGCGATGGCCGCGCACCGGCACCAGCCCGGTCGGCTCCACCACGAAGATGCCCGCCAGGTTCAGCGACTTCGCCAGCACGCTGTCCCGCGCGATGCGCCGCGCGCCTTCCTTGGTGGTTTCCTCGTCGGTGGTGATCAGCAGCGTCGCCGGCACATCCGCCGGCGCGTTCTGGGCGGCGATGATGGCGGCCGCCACCTGCCCCTTCATGTCCACGCTACCGAGGCCGTGCAGCAGCCCCGCCTCATCCAGCCGCGGCGCCCAGGGATCACTCTCCCACCCCGTCGCCGGCACCGTGTCCATATGCCCGGACAGCGCATAGCCACCCTTCGGCCCCTTATGCGCCACCAGCGCCCGCTTTGGCACACCGTTGGCATCCGTGTAGTCCAGCCGTTCCACCTCAAATCCGAACAACTCCTGCTCGATGCGGTCGGCGACCGGCAGGTTGGAGAGGGTGGATCGGCTGTCGATCGCGATGAGGTCGGCTGCCAGGCGCAGCACAGGGTCATGAAGGCTCATGCCTGCCAGGGTCGCTTGCCCGCGCCGGGCGGGCAAGGGAGGATGCGCGCATGAACGCGCAAAGCTACCTCGACCCCCGCAGCGGCCGCACCTGGCCGCTTGATACCCCCCGCTGGTGCGGCGACGACCGGGCGCCCCTGCTGCTGACCCTGCGGCAGGGCCTGTCCCGCCACGAGATCGATACCGGCACCCGCAGCATCTGGCGCTACGCCGCGGCCCTGCCCTGGATGCCCAAGGCGCCGATCAGCATGGGGGAGGGCTGCACGCCGCTGGTGGAACGCAAGCTGCCCGGCGGCACGGCGCTGCTGAAATGCGAGTGGTTCATGCCCACCGGCAGCTTCAAGGACCGCGGTGCGAGCGTCATGCTGTCCCTGCTGCGCGACCAGGGCATCTCCGCCGTGCTGGAGGATAGTTCCGGCAATGGCGGCGCCGCCGTTTCCGCCTATGCGGCGGCGGGTGGCTTGGCCGCCACCATCTTCGTCCCCGCCAGCACCAGCCCGGCCAAGACGGTGCAATCCCGCGCGGCGGGTGCGACCATCGAACTCATCCCCGGCTCGCGCCAGGATTGCGCTGATGCGGCGCTGGCGAAATCGGACGAGCTTTTCTACGCCAGCCACAATTGGCAGCCCTTCTTCCTGGAAGGCACCAAGACCCTCGCCTACGAACTCTGGGAGGATTTCGGCTTCAAGGTCCCGGACAACGTCATCGTCCCCTGCGGCGCCGGCTCCAATGTCCTCGGCTGCTGGCTGGGCTTTTCCGAACTTTTGCGGGCGGGCCAGATCGAAAAGCTTCCGAAGATCTGGGCGGCACAACCGGTGAATTGCGGCCCCATCGCACGCGCCGCCCTCGGCCTGCCGGCGGTCGAAGCCCAGCCGACCATCGCGGAGGGCACCGCCATCGCCCAGCCGATTCGCCTGCCCGAGTGCCTCACCGCCCTGCGCGAGTCCCATGGCGGCGCCGTGCTGCTGGAGGAGGCGGAGATCGCCGAGGCCGCACTCGCCTTGGCCCGCACCGGCCTCTATGTCGAGCCCACCTGCGCCCAGGCCGCCGCCGCCTTCTCCAAGCTCCGCGCCAAGGGCCGGATTGCGGAGCGAGAAACCACGGTGGTGGTGCTCACCGGCACCGGCCTCAAATCCACGCCGCGCTATGCCGAAATGCTGGGAGTCGCCATCTGATGTCGCTGGACCATCTGCCGACCCCCTGCCTGCTGCTCGACCTGCCGACGCTCAAGCGCAACATCGCCCGCATGGCGGATGCCATCGCCCGCCATCCCGGCGTGGTGCTGCGGCCGCATATGAAGACCGCGAAATCGGCTGCGGTGGCCGAACTGGTCGCCCCCGGAGGCGGTCCCATCACCGTCTCCACCCTGGCCGAGGCGCGCTACTTCGCCACCCATGGTTTTCGCGACCAGATCTATGCGGTCGGCATCACGCCGGCGAAGCTGGATGCCGTGGCCGCGCTGAACGCGGATGGCGCCGAGGTGCGGATCATCACGGATGACCTGGAAACCGCCCAGGCCATCGCCGCCCATCCCGGCCGCCTGCCGACACTGATCGAGGTGGATATCGGCGAGGGCCGCGCCGGCGTGGCGCCGGACAGCGACGCGCTGCTGGAGATCGGCGCCGCGCTCGGCCCGAAGCTGGCCGGCGTTCTTTCCCATTCCGGTCATTCCTATGCCGGCCGCAGCGAGGCCGCGATGGCGGAGCTTGCCGAGATCGAGCGCGCCGGCATCGTCCTGGCCGCGGCGCGGCTGCGGGAGGCGGGCCATGCGGTGCCGGTCGTCTCGGCCGGCGCCTCCCCCACCGCGCTCTATGCCGCGCATCTGGAGGGCGTCACGGAAATGCGCGCCGGCGTCTACATGATGGGCGACCTGTTGCAGGCACAGCTCGGCGTGCATCCGCTGGAGGATATCGCGGTCACGGTGCTGACCAGCGTCACCGGCCGCTACCCCGCCCGCAACGCCGTGCTGGTCGATGCCGGGGCGCTGGCGCTGTCCAAGGACCGCAGCACGGAGGCCGCGCCGCGCGACTGGAAGTTCGGCCGTGTGCTGGATGTAGCGGGCCAGCCCAGCCTCGGCGATGCCATGGTGGTGCGGGTGCACCAGGAGCATGGCGAGGTCCGCGCCGCGGAAGGCGGCACGCTGGATCTGGATCGGTTGAAGGTCGGCACCCGGCTGCGCGTGGCGCCCAACCATGTCTGCCTGACCGCCGCGGCGCATCCGCACTACCATGTGCTGGACGAGGCCGGCCGCGTGGTGGCGGTGTGGGACCGGGTCAATTTCTGGTAACGATATCGAAGTGTTGCAGTTCTTGTGCGGGCGCGTGACAGCGCGGATGCTGGGCCATGATGGTCCAGATGTCCCGCCGGAGCGCCCTGTTGCTCCCCGCCGTGCTCCTCCGTCCGGCACATGCCGACCAGCCGGTGCCGCCCTTCCCCCAATGGGTCGGCCGCACCGCGCGGCTGCGTAGCCCGGCCGGTGACGCGCGCCTGCTGCTGCAGGCCGATGGCACCGGCCTGCTCGCCGTGCGCGCGCTTTTCCGATGCCGGCCGCTGCCGGTGCTGTCCTGGCGCATGGCGCCCAATGGACGGGAACTGACCTACAGCCGCCAGGCCGCCATTTCCGCCAGCCGCGTGGTCGAAGGTACCGCCCGTATCGAGCCGGGCAGCAACGGCCTGATCTGGACCGAGGCGCAGGAACAGCGCGCACGATTCGACGGCTTTGAGGCGCCGGAAGCCGCGGGAAGCTGCCTGTAGGTCGACTGCGCAAATCTGTACCTGGATTAGTCACGACGAGTCCCGATCCAGGCGCAAGCCACTGATTTTGCTGGGTAACGCAAAGAATGCTGATATCGTGAATTTTTCTGCGAGGAAATCCTTTTTCGGCCACCCTGATGGCGTCAGCCCGCTCTGGTACAACCCAAGCGCGTTATTCGGGCTAGGCATCGCCCGATAGCCTCGGGCCGGGCAGCGCCCACGCTGAAGCGCCGTCCGTCCCACAACCCTGTTGTGCATTCCGCAGCCAGACCGTTACTGTGGCACGCGGCCTGCTGGGACCGCGTCGGGCGCCATCGGTCGCGACGCCCTGTCATCGGGGGAAACGGGTCATGAGCGGCTTGATCATTTGCTGGGTATGCGGCCAGGAGGTCGTCGCCCCGGCGGAGCGGGCGACTGGCAAGCATTTCAAATGCTTCTCGATCTCAAGGTCGGAGCCGAGCACCCATGGCACCACCGACGGCCCGGTTTGGCAGTATGATGGCGGCAAGGACTCCGCCATTGCCTTCAAGCTGATGGGCCATCTGCGCACCTACCCCCTGTCGGCTGATGAGCGGAAGTTCCTCTGGCGAATCGCGGGTTCCGACGCCCGGCCGTCGCGGTCGCCCTGCGGCACCCGCGGCAGCTACCATCACGACAGCACCGGCGCGTCGTACAGCACGAGGAGCTTCACGTCGGTGTTCTTCGATGTGGAGCCGTCGGAACGGAACTGGATCCTCATCTTCGGCCTGGGCAGCCATGTCGATGGCGGCACCGCGCGCTACAGGGTCAAATGGGATACCGGCACGACCACGACCTTCGACTTGGGTGTCGCCAAAGACCGCTGAGCCGGCCTGGACCGACCAGGCCGGGAGAGGGTCGATCGTGGTCTTGGCGCCAGCCACAGAGGCGCCCTCTTCAGATCCGGCGGCATCACCTGCCAAGCCGAGAAGCGTGAAGGCCCGGCGCTAATTCGCGAACCCAGTCAAAATGTCTTGGCTGTAATGCTAACGCATGTCGCCTCTTGCCGCTGTTCTTGCAAATGCGGCCACCTCCGCAATTCTCGTCACCCTTTTGAGTGCGGTGTTCCTGGTGGTTGCCGTCCTCGGACCCTTCGGCCTGGTACTGCTTGGCCTGCTGATCCTCGTGGTGTGTGTGCGGGTGCAGCTTGGCGAATTGGCGCCGGCCTGGGCGACTTCGGCGACGCCCCCACGCCTCGATCGTCGTGACCCGCCGGAACGCCAGGCGTCGGTGCTGGCGCAGCGGGCGGAGCGGGAGGGCCAGCTCTGCTTCTACCGGCGCACCGAGCTGGGGCTGCTGGCGGCGAGGTATTCTCGGCACCGCGGCAACACGGCGGCACAGAGGCGGTCAGCGCCGGTCCGGATAATCCCGGGCCGGGCGTGGCTTGAAGGCGGGCAGCGACCAGCCGCGCCAGATCGCGGCGCCGCGGATGCCGAAGCCGAGTGCGATGCCCGCAACCAGCGCCACATCGCGCGGCAGCAGCGCCAGGCGCAGCGCCACATAGGCCAGCGCGGCCGCCGCTGCGGCGGTGATGTAGATTTCCTTGCGCAGGATCAGCGGCAGCTCATCGCAGACCACGTCGCGGATGATGCCGCCAGCGGTCGCCGTCACGGTACCGAGCAGCACCGCTGCCCAGGGCTGCGCCCCGGCGATCAGCGCAATCTCCGCCCCGAGCACGGCGAACAGCGCCATGCCCAGCGCATCCGCCCAGAGCAGCGCCTTGAAACGGCTTTCCACGCGGTGCGCGAAGAAGAACACCAGCAGCGCGGCGGCGGCGGCAGTCGCCGGCACTTCCGGCTGATTGAGCCAGAACACCGGCGTGCGTCCCAGCAGCAAATCCCGCACCGTGCCGCCGCCGAAGCCGGTGATCATGCCGATCAGCACGAAACCCACCACGTCCAGCTGCTTGCGGCTGGCGACCAGCGCGCCGGAGGCGGCGAAGACGGCGATGCCCAGCAGGTCCAGGACCTGCAGCGCGCTGTCCAGCCCGCCCAATTATTCCGCCGGCACGGCAAAGGGCCGCGCGCGCCGCGCCGCATTGCTGGCGCGGCCCATGCACAGCAGCGACCCCACCAGCAGCAGCGCCGCCAGCGGCAAAACGAGCGAGGCGTAGCCGTAGTCGATTAGCAGCCCCACCGGCACCGGCGTGATGGCCCCGCCCAGCGGCAGGCCGGCGGAGACGAAGCCGAACACCTTGCCCATCTGCCCCGGCGGAATCGCATCCTTCAGCATCACGTCGCGCGGCGTGCGGGAGGAGCCCATGGCCAGCCCCGCCGCGCCCGCGACCACCGGCTGCATCCAATGCGGCATCGGCAACACGCCCAGCGCCAGCAGCAGCAGCGCCGCCAGCAGGGTCAGCACCAGGATGAAGGCAAGATGCTTCTTCGAGCGGTCCGCGAACCAGCCGCCCACCAGCGTGCCGCCGGTCGCCCCCACCATGTAGCCGGTCAGCGCGAAGGACGCGATCGCGACGGGGGTGCCCCACATCTCCATCAGCACGGTGATGGAGAAGGCCTGGATCACCGTGCCGGCCATGGCCGACAGCAGGAAGAAGCCGAAGAACAGCAGAATGGGCCGGGACAGCAGCAACTCCCGCCCGCCTGGCCCGCCGGTGGCCTTCTTCGGCTTGGCCTGGTCGCGCAGGATGCGGCTCTGCCATAGGATCGCCAGCACCACGGGAATGCCGATCAGCCCGAGCAGCAGCAGCGCCTGCCGCCAGCCCATCACCAGCAGCAGGCCCGCCACAACCGGCGGCCCGGCGGCGAAGCCGAGATTGCCGGTGAAGGTGTGCATGGCGAAGGCGCGGCCGATGCGGCTCGGGTGGATCGACCCGCCGAGAATCGCGTAATCCGCCGGGTGGATCACCGAATTGCCGACACCCGAGAGCAGCGCCAGCAGCAGGATGGCCCAGTAGCCGGGGGCGAAGGCCATGGCGGCGATGGATAGCGCCATCAGCAGCACGCCGCCCACCAGGAAGGGGCGTGCGCCGTGCTTGTCCACCAGGAAGCCCACCGGGGTCTGCAACGCCGCCGTCACCGCCGCCATCAGCGCCACGGCCAGGCCCAGCTCGGCGAAGGTCACGCCGAATTCGTCGCGCCACACCAGGAACAGCGGCGGCAGGCACAGCATGTAGAAATGGCTGAGGAAATGCCCGGTGCCGATCAGCGCCAGGATGCGGCCATCCTGGCCAGGGGGTGGCGCATCCGTATCCGGGGCGGTGGTGGCTGCCATGCCGCGCGGGCTCCTCTCGGCTGGGCTGAAACTGCGCCCGGCCCGGCCCTGCGGTCAATCCGGCCTCAGCTCGGCCAGATCCAGAGCAGGTAGCCGGCATACAGCGCCAGCAGCAGCCCGCCCTCCCGCCGCCCGATGCGCCATCCGCTGCGCGCCAGCACCAGCAGCAGCAGGGCCACGCCCAACATCACGAACATGTCGAAGCCCGCGATCTCCGGCGGCACCGCGGTCGGCGCGATCAGCGCCGTGACGCCGCCAATGCCCAGCACATTGTAGATGTTGGAGCCCAGCACATTGCCCAGCGCCACATCCGCATGCCGCCGCACCGCCGCGACGAGGGAGGTGACAAGCTCCGGCATCGAGGTGCCGACGGCCACGATGGTCAGGCCGATCACGCTCTCGGACACGCCGAGGCCGCGGGCCAGGGCCGTGGCCCCCTCCACCAGGAAGCCGCCGCCGGCCACCACCAGCGCCAGCCCCACCACCACGAAGCCGATCGAGGCCGGCACGCCGCGCCAGAAACCGCCGGGTGGGTGCTCCGCGTGCTGGGCGAGGCCGCCCGGGTGCACCTCCTCCAGCGCCTGCGCCTTCTCAAAGGCAGCGGTGTGGTCCCCTGTGCTCGCGCTCTCCTGCCGCCAGGCATAGACGAGGTAGCTGGTCAGCCCGAGCAGGAAGGCGACCCCCACCACCCGGTCCAGCGTCCAGAACAGCCCCACCGCCAGCAGCGCCGCCGCCGCAACCGCTCCCACCACGCCATCCCGCCTCAGCGCCGCGGAGGGCACGACGATGGGGAAGACCAGCGCCGACAGGCCCAGAATCAGCAGGATATTGGCGATGTTGGAGCCGACGATGTTGCCCAGCGCGATGCCCGGCGACCCGGCCAGCGAGGCCTGCACACTGGTCACCAGCTCCGGCGTCGAGGTGCCGAAGCCGACCAGGGTCAGCCCGATCATCAGCGGCGAAACGCCAAGCCGCTCCGCGATCCGCACCGCGCCGCGCACGAAGAACTCGCCCCCCAGCACCAGCATGCCGAGGCCGAGCAGGATCAGCAGCGGCGTGCTCATGCAGGCTTCCGGCGCCACACCTGCCACAGGGCCGTGAAGCCGCCGATGGCCACCAGGGCCGTCGCGACGCGGGACGCGGTGGCCGGCCCGGCCTCCCCGGACAGCAGCGCCGGTATCTGCGAAAGCGCGGAGCCGCCGCCGAACATGGCGAGCGCGCAGATGAGGAAGCCGGTCACCAGCGCCGGGCCGCGCCGCTGCCAGGCGGCGAGGATGGCCAGCGCCCCGAGCCCCGCGGGAATCAGCGCCGTCCAATGCACCGGCGGCGCCGGCAGGAAGTAGCCGGCCAGGCCGATGACCAGCAGCAGCGCGCCAAGAATCCGCAGCGTGCGGCCGGGATGGGAGGTGGTGGTCATGTCGAATCCCTTTGGCGTCATGCGGCGAAGCCGCGTGGACGGTTCGACATCACGCTGGCCGCTCCTGTGAGCGGCGCGGCGCCAGAGGGTCCCGAACCAGAGCGTAAATGGCTCGGCGCATCCCGCTTTCAAGCGCCCCGCAGCAGCCCCACCGCATCTACCACGGCCCGGTCCGCAAAGACCTGCGGCGGCAGCGCGCGGAAGGCGGCATGCGGCACCAGGATGGCCAGGATATCCGCCTGCACCAGCGCCGCCTCGATGCCGACCAGCGCCACGTCCGGCCGCCCGGCCAGGGATGGCGGCAAGGCGGGCAGCAACGGGTCGCAGCACAGCAGCCGCAGCGTGCCGTCGCGGGACAGATCCTCGGCGATCGCCAGCGCCGGGCTGGCGCGCAGATCCTCCACATCCGCCTTGTAGGTCAGGCCGAGGCAGGCGATGGCGGGGCGCGTCATGCATGCCGCCAGTGCCCGGATGCGTGCGGCCACCTGGCCAGGCTTCGCCCCGTTCACCCCACGCGCGGCGTGGATCAGGGCGGATCGGTCGGGTGCGGCCTCGGCCAGGAACCAGGGGTCCACCGCGATGCAATGCCCGCCGACGCCGGCGCCGGGTTGCAGGATGGCGACGCGGGGGTGGCGATTGGCCAGCGTGATGGCGGCCCAGGGGTCCACCTCCACTGCCTCGCAGATCGCGGCCAATTCGTTGGCGAAGGCGATGTTCACGTCGCGAAAGGCGTTCTCCGCCAGTTTTGCGAGTTCCGCCGTGCGGCAATCCGTGATCCAGCATTGCCCTGTGACGAAGCCGGCATAGACCGCGCGGGCCAGCTCGGCGCAAGCGGGGGTCAGGCCGCCGATGATGCGGTCATTCGCCACCAACTCCCGCAGCATGGACCCCGGCAGCACGCGTTCCGGGCAATGCGCCAGATGCACGCAGCCGGGTGGCGCCGGCTTGCCTCGGCGGGGCAGCGCCAAATCCGGCCTTGCGGTGGCCAACCTGGCCGCCAGCGCCTCCGTCGTGCCGACCGGGCAGGTGGATTCCAGGATGACCAGGTTGCCCGGGCGCAGCAGGGGCGCGATCGCATCCGTGGCGGCCTCCACGCAGGACAGG
This sequence comes from Falsiroseomonas sp. E2-1-a4, assembly GCF_051433165.1. Taxonomy (NCBI): domain Bacteria; kingdom Pseudomonadati; phylum Pseudomonadota; class Alphaproteobacteria; order Acetobacterales; family Roseomonadaceae; genus Falsiroseomonas; species Falsiroseomonas sp. E2-1-a4. The sequence goes on from NZ_JBHMFS010000028.1 coordinate 31,155, forward strand.
TCGGCGCGGTTGCCGGGGCCGAGCGGCGTCGGCACGGCGATGACGAAGACCTCCGCCGGGGCGGGCACCGCCTGCGCCATCAGCCGCCCGGTGGTCAGCGCCGCGGCCAGCAGCATGTCGAGGTCCGGTTCGCGGAAATGCGCCTGGCCGGCCTGCACCGCGGCGACCACGCGCGGGTCGGTGTCGCAGCCCACCACCTGATGCCCGCGGCTGGCCAGCATCGCCGCGGCCGGCAGCCCGATATAGCCCAAACCCATCACGCAGAGGCGATGCACCTAGATCTGGTCCACCTTGTCCTGATGGGACGGAGAGGCACCAACCGGCTCCGCCCCGCCTGCGAAGGCCCTGGCCTCCCACCACTGCGCCACCGCCTCCGCAATCCGGTCCGCCGCGCGACCATCGCCATAGGGGAAGATCGGCCGGGCCATTTCCGCCAGCCGGTCCGGCTGGTCCAGCAGGGCATTGGCGGCGGCGAGGATCACGCTGGTGGCCGTGCCGGTGACCAGCGCGGCGCCGGCCGAAACCACCTCCGGCCGTTCGGTCACCTCCCGCAGGATCAGCACCGGCAGGCCGAGGGCGGGCGCTTCCTCCTGCATGCCGCCGCTGTCGGTCAGCAGCAGGCAGGCGGCGCGCATCAGGGCGACGCTGTCGCAATAGGGCAGGGGGCCCAGCAGATGCACGCCCGGCACCGCACCGAGCCGCGCCGTCACCGCATCCCGCACGCCCGGATTGGGGTGCAGCGGCCAGACGACCTCGACATCGCCGCGCGCCGCAAGCGCCGCCACCGCATCGGCGATCCGCAGCAGCGGCGCGCCCCAATTTTCCCGCCGATGCGCCGTGACCAGCACCATGCGCCGGCCGGGGCGAATCTCCACCGGCACCTTGCCGGTGCGGCGCGCACCGAACAGCGCGTCGATCCCGGTATTGCCGGTGACCAGCACCTGGCCGCTGCCATACTCCACCCGCAGATTGGCCGCCGCCGCGGCGGTGGGCGCGAAGCGCAGCGCCGCCAGGGCATCGATCGCGACGCGGTGGAATTCCTCGGGCCAGGGGTTGTCCAGGTCGCCGGAGCGCAGCCCGGCCTCGACATGGCCGACCGGCACGCCCGCCTGATGCGCGGCCAGTGCCGCGGCGAAGGCGCTGACCGTATCGCCCTGCACCAGCACGAGATCCGGCCGCGTCGCGGCAATGGCGCCGGCCATCGCGGTCAGCAGATGGCCGGTCAGCAGCGGCAGGCCCTGGCCGGCGGGCTGGGCGCCGAGGTCGATATCCGCCCGCTCGCCGAATTCGGCCAGCACATCGGCCACCAGCCCGCCATGCTGGCCGGTGGCGCAGGCAAGCGGCCGCAGCCGGGGCTGGCGCCGCAAGGCGGCCAGTACCGGCATCATCTTGATCGCTTCCGGCCGCGTGCCGAAGGCAACGAGGATGCGGCAGCCGTGGGGCGGCTGGGGCATCGCGTTCATGCGGCCTGACCCAGCGTGGCCCCCAGGACCGCCCCCAGCACCGCCACCGGGGGCGCAGCCGGAACGCCGAGGGATTCGCGGATGAAGCCGACCAGCGGTTCCACCACCTGGCTGCGGCGTTCCGGGTCGCCGAATACCGCCATCTCCACCACGCCAAGCTCCGGCAGTCCCGCCACCTCCCGCAGCCCGGCCGGAAAGCCGCTGCGGCCGAGCACCGTCAGGGCGAAGCCGGCCTGCGCGGCGGCGGCCAGCCCCAGCAGGCTGTCGCAGGTGAACACCGTCTCCGAGGCCATCCCGGCGCGGGATAGGGCGCGCAGCGCGCGTTCGCGGAACATGCAGCCTTCCGGCAGCAGCGCCAGCGGCAGCGGGCGGTCCAAGGGGGCCTGCCAATCCGGCGCGGCGGCCCAGACGACGGGCTCCGTCCAGATCGCCACCCCCGCCACTTCCCCGTCGCGGCGCTTGCCGAGCACCAGGTCCAGCCCGCCGGCTTCCTGTTTCACGCGCAATTCGTGGCTGCGCCCGACCTCAACTTCCAGCCGCACATCCGGGTAGGTGCGGGCGAAGCGGGCGAGGATATGGGCCAGGCTGCGCGGCACGAAATGATCCGCGACGCCGAGGCGGAGACGGCCGGCCACCGGCGGTTCCACCATCCGGCGCACGGCTTCGTCGTTGAGCGCCAGCATGCGCCGGGCATGGGCCAGAAGCGTCTCGCCCTCCGCCGTCAACTCGACGCGGCGGCTGGTGCGGCGGAAGACCGGGCGGCGGAGCAGGTCCTCCAGCCGCTTGATCTTCAGGCTGACCGCCGACTGCGTCAGGGACAGGGCGCTGCCGGCCGCGGTGAAGCCGCCGAGTTCGGCGACCAACACGAAGCAGCGCAGCAGGTCGAGATCGAGGTCGGGTCTACGCATGATCCGCCGATGATGGTGAATCACACGTTAACAAGCAACTCCTGGTTGATGAAACCTGCCGGCGGCGCCGTGGGGGCGCGGCGCCGGCAGAATCCAGCCTCAGATGTCCTCGTCGTAGCCGCCGCCATCATCATAGGCGCCGGCATCATCCTGGTAGCCCTGGTCGTCATGGCCCGCGGCGTCCTGACCCGGATCGGTCCAGGGGGAGGAGGTGGGCACCGCTTCCTGGCCGAAACCGCCGGCCCCGGCTGCCGCGTCGGCCGTGGCCGCTTCGGCGCCGCCGCCGCCCAGCGCGCCCATCAGCACATTGCCCAGCATCATGCCGCCGGCGACGCCGACCGCGGTCATCATCGCGGTGCGCATGAAGCCGCCGCTCTGGCCCTGCTGCAGCGCCTGCGGGTTGTGGCCCGGCGGATATTGCGGCTGCGGCTGCGGGCGGGTGCGCATCATCGGGCGCTGCTGCTGCTGCTGGTTGCCGCCGAACATCCCGCCGAACAGGCCGCCGCGCTGCGGCTGCTGTTGCGCCTGGCTCGCCTGGGACTGCGCCTGCTCCAGCTCCCATTCCAGCTGCTGGATGCGGTTCTGCATCTCGACCAGCGCGTGCTCCTGCACGAAGGCGGTCTGGGTCAGGCGGTAGCGCGCCTCCGGGTGGCGGGCGAACAGATCGCCGATCAGCCGGTCGGCCTCGGCGTCCACCGGCGGCAGCGGCTGCGCCGGCTGCTGCTGGCCACCGCCCAGCGCCCCCCAGGGCGAGGCCGGGCGCGCTGGCGCCGCGCCTGCTGCGCCGCTCACCCGCTCGACATAGCCGGTGATGATCCGGCGTTCCTCGTCCGTCATGGTCCCCTGGTCCCTTTGCGGTCATGCGGGGCCGCCGGCCGGGAATGGCCTGTCACGTTACCCGCAATTCATCCGGGCGGGGAATTGGCCCGTCGCGCCGATCATTTCAAGCGGCACCCCTGTGACGTTCAGTGAGCCAGCTGGTCGGGCAGTCCGAGCCGGCGCCATTCGATGACCGGGCAGCGATCCATCACCACCGCAACCCCCGCTTCCCGGGCACGGGCGGCCGCCGCCTCATCCACCACGCCCAGTTGCAGCCAGACCGACTTGGCGCCGAGCCGCACCGCTTCATCCATCACCGCGCCGGCCTCCGCGCTGCGGCGGAACACATCGACCATGTCGAGCGGGCCGGCCTGGTCCAGACCGGGCAGCACCTTCCGGCCATGGATGTCTTGCCCGGCAAGTGTCGGGTTCACCGGCACCGCGTCGTAGCCGCGCGCCAGCAGGAAGCCGAGCACGCCGTGGCTCGCCCGCTCCGGGCGGTTGGAGGCGCCGACCACGGCAATGCGGCGGGTGGTCAGCAGCAGATCGCGGATGCGGTCGTCTTCCGTCACATTCAGAACCTTTCGAGCAGACTGCCGCAGCCCTCCACCTTGTCCGGGATGCCGCGGCTGCGCAGGGCGTGCCAGTAGGTGGCAACGTTGATGGCGATCACGGGTTTGCCGAGCCACAGCTCCGCCATCGCCGCCAGCTTCACCATGGACAGGTTGGTGCCGACCTGGACGATGGCATCCACATCGTCGCCATCGATCTCCTTGATCCCCTGCACGCAGCGCGCCGGCGTCTGCGCCGCGATATCGGTCCAGGAGGAACAGCGGAAGGCGGTGTCCCGCACCACGTCGAAGCCCATATCGCCGAAATAGCGCGCCACCTCGATATTCATCGCCGGCCAGTAGGGGGACATCACCGCCAGGCGCCGGATGCCGCCATAGGCGTTCAGCGCGGCGGTGCAGGCATGGCTGCCGACGCTGATCTTCAGGCCGGACAGATCCTCCACCTCGCGCACGAAGCGGTCGGCGCCGCGGGCGCCGTCGAAGAAGGTGACGGCGGACATGCCCATCACCAGCGCATCCGGCTTGCAGGTCATCACCGACCGCACCGCATCCAGCGTGTTGCGGCCAATCAGTTCGGCACCGGCGCGGAAGGTCTCGTTGGAGACGGCATCGGCATTGGGGGTGAAGATGCGGCTGTAGTGGTTGGTGACGCCGGCCGGTCGCATCATGTCGAAATCCGGCTGCACAACGGTGTTGGTGGACGGCCCCATCACCCCGAACTTGCAGCGCCAGCCGAGCACGTCACCCATTTAGGCCATCCTTCGTCCATCCTGGGTGCAGCCTGCCACAGCGCACGGCAGACGCCAGACCCGCAAGGTTGCAATTCGCCAAGGCTTGCCCTTGCCAGAGGCTGCTTTGCGACGTCTCCTTGCCGTCCAGGAAGGCTTCCGGAGAACAACAATGCACACCCTCCCCACCCTGTCGCGTCGTGCGGCCCTGCTTGGCCTGGGCGCGGCGCTGCCGCTGGCCGGCGCCCGTGCGCAAACCGGCGACTGGCCCAACCGGCCGATCCGCTGGATCAATCCCGGCCCGGCGGGCGGCGCCGGCGACGTGATTTCCCGTCTGGTGGCGGACCGGCTGCAGGGCCGGCTCGGCCAGCCGGTGGTGGTGGACAACCGCCCGGGCGCCGGCACCAATATCGGCATGACCCAGGTCGCCCGCGCGGCGCCGGATGGCTACACGGTGGGCCTGGCCACCATCGCGGCCAATGCCGCGAACAAGTGGCTGTACCGCAACATGCCCTTCGACCCGGAGAAGGATTTCGCCGCCGTCGGGTTGATCGCGCTGGTGCCGAACATCGTGGTGATCCCGCCGAGCGTTCCGGCGCGCAACCTTCAGGAATTCATCACCTGGGCGAAGGCGCAGGGGCGGCCGATCAATTTCGGCTCGGTCGGCGCCGGGTCCTCGCAGCATCTGGCGGGGTCGCAGTTCCAGATCATCACCGGGCTACAATTGCAGCACCTGCCCTACACCAACAGCGGCCAGATGAATTCGGACCTGATCGAGGGCCGCATCGACATGCTGTTCCAGTCCATCTCCGCGGTGACGCAGATGGCGCAGGCCGGGCGCATGCGCCCCATCGCGGTCAGCGGCACCGGGCGGGTTTCCGCCTTCCCGGACCTGCCGACGATGCAGGAACAGGGCATCGACATCACCTCCACCGGCTGGTTCGGGCTGTGCACCCCGGCCGGGGTGCCGGAGCCGATCCTGGCGCGGCTGGATGCCGAATTGCAGGCGATCGTGCAGGACCCGGCCTTCATCGAACGCGTCACCACCGGCGGCGCCATTCCGCGCGCCATGGGCCGCGCCGCCTTCACCACCTACATGGCGGAGGAAAGCGCCAAGTGGCGCGTGGTGATCGAGGCCGTGGGCGCGCGGGTGGACTGAACCCAGAAACCGTTGACCGGAACCTGCGGCCGGCGTCATCGCGCAGGCGTGCTCCACGCACGACACCGGCCGAGGCCGCGAATGCGGCCCGCCGCTTATGCGGCGAGCCAAGCAAAGCGCCGGCGCCTGAGGCGGATCGGTCACGATCCGCGGGATTTGGCGTGAACCGCGATCAGGGCAGCGGCGGGACCAGGTTCCTCGGGCGGTAGGTGATCTCCGCCCCAACCGGGTCCCGGCCGCCCTTCAGCCGCGTCACCGGCAGCCCGTACCGCGCCGCCACGCTGGGGTGCAGGCTTTCGTTGATCGGCTTCAGCGCGCGGCCCTGCGCATCCAGGGGCTGCGCCAGGCTTTCCCAGCGCCCCAGCGCGGGCTGCCTTTCCAGCACCGCGCGATAGCGGGGCGGCAGAAGGCGCGTGAGGGACCAGCGGGATTCATGGTGCGGCGCCACCGGGTCCGGCGCGCCGCCGGTGGCGGGCGGCAGCATGGTGAAGTCCAGCTGCAGCCCCGCCGCCTGCGCTTCCTCTGCCATCCAGAGCAGCGGAATCTCCGCCAGCCGGCGGTTGGTGTAGCCGCCGCCCACATCCGAATGGGCGCCGGCGAACCACATCTGGCGAATGTCGCAGCCGGGCGGCTCCACCCCGGTCCACAGCGTCGGCACGAAGCTGCGCCGCAGCTCTTCGATCGCCAGCGCATGCCGCCCGCGCTGCACGATGCGGGAGGGTTCGGTATCGTGGAACCGGTTCGGCGCGGCGAACAGCCGGTTCCGCATCGTCGCCGGCACCCCAAGCGCCCCCACCGTGTCCCAGACGCCGAGGAAGGCGATCTTCACCTCGGTGTGGCAGTCGGAGCCATGGTTCTCGCAGAAATCCGCCGGGCTGCGGGGGGAGGCGGTCTGGTAGTAGCTCCAGGCCGCGCGGAGATCGGCCAGCCGCTGGCGCTTCAACAGCCCGCAGGACCCGATCAGCCCAGACAGGCTGCGCGCGCTGAAGGCCCCGCGGGAGAAGCCGAACAGGAAGATCTCATCGCCCGGCACGTAGTTCTGCACCAGGAACATGTAGCCGGAGCGGATATTGTCATCGACGCCCTCACCGAAGGCGCCGCCGACCAGCCTTTGCAATGCAATGCCGGTGGTGCCGACGCCGCGCAGATACAGCGTGATCTGCCGGATGCCGTCCTGGCCGCTATTGGCCCGCACGGCGCGGGCCAGCCGCGCCACATTGGTCTCCGACCGCGCCGCATCGGCGCTGTTCCAGGTGCCGTCGAAGCAGACGACCAGCCGCTTCGCCGTCATGCCGATACCCCCCTGGCTATTGCCGCGCCGCGCCCGAGATCTCGACCAGCCGGCGCCAGACCGGGGTTTCCCGCGCGATCAGCGCCGTCATCGCCGCCGGGCTTTCGGAGACCACCGCATCATAGCCGAAAGGCCGCAGCGCGGCGCCGAAGGACGGGTCCTGGCCAACCTGGCGGATCGCCGCGAACAGGCGCTGCACCTCCGCCTCCGGCGTCGCGGCCGGGGCGAGGAGGCTGTTCCAGGACCGGATGTTGATGGAGGCCAGCGCAGGGGTCTCTGCCAGCGCCGGCACATCCGGCAGGAAGGCCAGGCGGCTGCCGGAGCTGACGCCCATCGCCTTCATCCGGCCCGAGGCGATATGCGGCAGCAGCGCCGCCGGCAGGTCCGCCGTGGCCTCCACCGTGCCGGCGATGACATCGATCGCCTGCTGCGCGCCGCCGCGATAGGGCACCGCGGTCATCTCCACCCCCGCCGCGGTGTTGATGGCGGACAGGGTCAGATGCGTCACAGTGCCGATGCCGGCATTGGCGACGCGGACGCCGCCCGGGTTCGCCTTGGCCCAGGCCAGCAGCGCGGCCATATCCGTCCAGCCATGGCGCTGCGCCACATCGGTGCCCACCGCGATCACCACCGCGCTGTCCGAGATCTGGCTGACCGCGCGGAAATCCTTGGTCACGTCGAAGGGCATGGAGGGCTGGATGAAGGGCGCGGCGCAGAGCGTGGCGGCGCCGATGATGCCGATGATGCTGCCATCCGCCGGCCCCTTGGCCACCGCATCGGCACCGATCAGCCCGCCGCCGCCGCTGCGGTTCTCCACCACCACCGACTGGCCATCCAGCAGCGGCGCCAGCCGTTCCGCCAGCAGGCGGCCGAGGCTGTCCACGCCGCCACCAGGCGGGAAGGGCACCACCACGCGCAGCGGACGGCGCGTTTGCGCGAATGCGAGGGATGGCGCGGCGAGGGCGCCGAGCAGGACGGCGCGGCGGGCGAAGCGGGTCATTGATGAAACTCTCCCAGTGTTGCCGCCAGCCTAGGGAGAGACGTCACGTCAATGCAACGGGATCGCGGCACGCGAAGCGATTGATGCTGGAATTGCGCCACGCCGCGCGGCCTCCCGCCACACACGCTCGATCGCCGTGCGACCGCGGCGGGTGATGGTGGCGGCATCGGCCACCGTCACGCGGCCATCCCGCAGCAGCACCCGGCCTTCGACCATGGCGAGCGACAGATCCGCCGCGCTGCCATTGGTGATCAGCGATTTCAGCGGGTCCCAGACCGGCTGGTAGCGCGACGATCCGAGGTCGAACATCACCAGATCCGCCCGTGCGCCCTTCGCCACCAGGCCCAGGTCATCGCGCCCCAGGGCCAGCGCTGCATCGCGCGTTGCCGCGCGCAGGATGCGCGGCGCCGCCAGCCCATGCGGCGTGCCGGATTGCGTCTTGGCGAAGACGGAGGCGGTGCGGAGTTCGTGCAGCATATCCAGCGTCACGCCATCCGTGCCGATGCCAAGCCGCAGCCCCGCGGCCTCCATCCGCGCCAGCGGCACGAAGCGGCCGGAACGCGCGAAAGCCAGCGGGCAGGAGGCCAGGGCAGCGCCCGATTCCGAGATCATCGCCATCTCGGCATCCGTCGCGAACATGCCATGCGCCAGCACCACGCCCGGCCGCAGCAGGCCCATGTCGCGGATATGCGCGATGGAGCCTGTGCCATGGGCGGCCTGCACCTTCTCGATCTCGATCAGGTTCTGCGCGGCGTGGATCGAGACCACCGTCTGCCGCTCCCGCGCCGCCGCATCGATGGCGCGCAGCAGGTCCGGCGTGCAGCTATCCGGGCCATGCGGGCCGAAGCCGACGCGGGTGACGCCGCGCGGGCCTTCATCGAAACGGTCGAACAGTTTGATTATCGCATCGAAGCCGGTATCCGCGGTTGGGCTGTAGGTCGGCTTGCCATCCGGCGTCATGCCGACAGGGGCGGAGAACAGGTAGGGGCAGGACCAGCTTCGCAGGCCGAGGCGCTTGGCCCGTTCGATGAAGGGCCATTGCGCCACGCGGTACACGTCGAGCAACGCGGTGGTGCCGCTGCGGAGACCCTCGAGCAGCGCCATTTCGGCGGCATCGCCGATCTCCTCCTCCGTCATCACCTGCGCCGCCACGTCACCCAGCGGCATCAGCAGGGAATAGACGATGTGGCCCGGCAGATCGCCCGGTGCGATGTCATCCGCCAGGCCGCGGAACAAGGGCGCGGACAGCGCGTGGTTGTGCAGGTTGATGAAGCCCGGCAGCAGCAGCGCATCGGGGGCCACGATGCGCTCGGCTTCCAGTGTCGGCGAACCCGCCACCACATCGGCCACCATGCCATCCTGGACGATGACGCTGTGCCCGGTGCGGAGGCCATTTTCCGCATCCCAGACCCAGCCGGGCTCGATCACCAGCGTCATGACAGCACTCCGCGAAAATGCCCGATCAAGGCCGAGAGGGTGAGGATGGAGATGGCGGTGGAGACCACGACGGCGGCGCCCGACCGGTCCGCCCCGGTGGCGTAGCGCCGCGCCAGGATGAAGGCGTTGGCACCTGTCGGCAGCGCCGCCATGGTGACGGCGACCGCGGTATCGATGGCGGAAATGCCCAGCGCGAGGGCCAACCCCCAGGTCAGCAGCGGCAGCGCCAGCAGTTTCAGCAAGACGATCGCGGTCGTTTCCTTCCACGCCGCTGCCGCCGAAATACCGGCCAGGCCTCCGCCGAGGCAGAACAGCGCCAGCGGTGGCGCCGCACCGCCCAGCAATTCCAGCGTCCGCCGCAGCACGCCGGGCACCGGCAGGCCGAAGGTCACCCAGATGAAGGCGGCGAGCACCGACAGCACCACCGGATTCTTCAAGATGCCGGTGGCCGAGGAGGTCAGCACCCGCCGCCACGGCGCATTGGCGTGCAGCCCGACCTCAGTCACCACCGTCGCCATCCCCAGCAGGATCATGGTCTGCAAGGCCAGGATGCCGAGCATCGGCGGCACGCCCGGCGCGCCATAGGCGGCGAAGATGATCGGCACGCCCATCATCACGGAATTGCCGAAGACGCAGGCCAGCGCGAACAGCGCTGCTTCCGCCAGCGTCAGCTTGAAGATGCGCCGCGCCGCCACGACCACCAGCCCATAGGTGAGCACGGAGGCGGGAATGATCGCGAGTGCCGCGCCGCCACCCCCCTCATGCGGCCGGGTGCCGCCGGCGAATAGCAGCGCGGGGGCGGCCAGGCCGAAGACGAAAAGGGACATGCCCTGCAGCGCCTCGTCGCTCACCATGCGCCGCACCACGGCCGCATAGCCGAGGGCGATCAGGATGAAGACCGGCAGCACGACCTCCACCACCCCGCCCATCCGGCGCTACCCCTGCAGAAGCGTGTCGGTGAACTCCGGCAGCCAGGGCTGGCGGGCGCGCGTGTTGCGGGAGGCGTGCAGGATGGCGCGCACCTCCGCCACCGTGCGGTCGAAGTCGCGGTTCACCAGCACATGGTCGAAATCGGACCAATGCGCGATCTCGTCCTTGGCGGCGACCAGGCGGCGGGCGATCTCGGCCTCGCTGTCCTGGGCGCGGCCGCGCAGGCGGCGTTCGAGCTCGGCCATGGAGGGCGGCAGAAGGCAGACGCCCACCACATCGCCCGGCAGCCGCTCGCGCAACTGGCGGTGGCCCTGCCATTCGATGTCGAACAGCACGTCCCGCCCGGCGGCGAGGCTGGATTCCACCGCAGCCCGCGGCGTGCCGTAGGACCGGCCGATGAATTTGGCATATTCGAGGAATTCGCCGGCCTCGACCATCGCGTCGAACTGGCTTTGGGTGCGGAAGAAGTAGTGCACCCCTTCCAGCTCACCGGGCCGCGCCGCGCGGGTGGTGGCGGAGACGGAAAGCGCCAGCTCCGGCTCCATCTCCAGAAGCGCGCGCGACACGCTGGTCTTGCCCACGCCGGGTGCCGAGGCCAGCACCAGGCAGACGCCGCGGCGGGGGGCGTGGGTGGTGGTGGTCATCATTCGACGTTGGCCGCCTGCTCCCGCAGCCGCTCGATCGCCGCCTTCAGCTCCAGCCCCACGCGCGTCAGCGCCACGCTGGCCGACTTGCTGCACAGCGTATTGGCCTCGCGAACGAATTCCTGCGTCAGGAACTCCATCTTCCGGCCGATCGCCTCGCCGGAGGCGAGCAGGGTCCGGGCCTCGGTGATGTGCGCCGAAAGCCTATCCAGCTCCTCCCGCACATCGGAACGCTGGGCGAGCATCGCCACTTCCTGCGCCAGCCTTTCCTCCGGCACCCGGGCGCGGACATCGCCCTCGCCCAGCAGGTTTGCCAGGTTCTCCAGCAGCCGGGCGCGCTGGGCCGCGGGCTGGCCGGCGGCTTCCACTGCGGCGGCGTCGCGCAACGCCGCGATTTCCCCCAGCAGCGTCTCCAAAATCTTTGTCAGTTGCGCGCCTTCGCGGGCGCGGGACGCCACCAGCCCGTCCAGCGCCACGGCGAAGCTGGCGGCGAGCGTCTTGCGCTTCGCCTCCTCTGCCGCCTCATCCGGCTCGGACACTTCGGCGCGCAGCACGCCGGGCAGGGACAGCACGGCCTCCGCACTCGGCACCGGGGCGCCGGGCAGGCGGGCAGAGACTTCCAGCACCAGGGCGATGGCGGCCTCCAGCGCCACCGGGTCCGGCGTCAGCCGTGGCGCACGGTCCTCCCGCTTCAGGGTCAGATTGGCCGAAAGATTGCCGCGCTTCAGGCGCTTGCCCACCGCTTCCCGCAGCGGCGCTTCCAGCACATCGAGGCCAGGCGGCAGGCGCAGCCGCACATCCAGGCCGCGGCCGTTGACGCTGCGCAACTCCCAGACGAAGGAGGACCCATCCGGCAGCGCGCCGCTGTCGCGGGCGAAACCGGTCATCGAGGCGAGGATGCTCATGCGGGCCTTGTCCTCCCGACCGTGGCGGAGGGCAAGGCATGCGTTACGATTCCTGGGCGGGTGTGCTGATCACGGGCGCTTCCTCCGGCCTCGGCCGGGCACTGGCAGAGGCCTGCGCGGCGCCCGGCGTGACCCTGCACCTGTCCGGCCGCGATGCGGGACGGTTGGGGGCGGTGGCGGCAGCCTGCACCGCCCTCGGCGCCACAGTGCGCCCCGCGGTGCTGGATGTGACGGATGCGGCGGCCATGGCGGGCTGGGTCGGCGCGGCCGGCCGGCTGGACCTCGTGATCGCCAATGCGGGGGTTTCAGGCGGCACCGGGGATGCGGTGGAACCGCCGGAACAGGCGGCGCGCATCTTCGCCACCAACCTCGGCGGCGTGCTGAACACCGCGCTGCCGGCACTGGACAAGATGGCGGGGCAGGCACCGGGCGCGGATGGGTTGCGCGGGCGGGTGGCGGTGGTGGCGAGCCTGGCTGCCTTCGTCGCGGCGCCGGGTGCGCCGGCCTATTGCGCCAGCAAATCCGCGGTGCAGCGCTGGGCGGAAGCCACCGATGCCAGCCAGCGCCCGCGCGGTATCCGCCTGCACGCCGTCTGCCCCGGCTACATCCGCACGCCGATGACGGCCCGAAACCCCTTCCCGATGCCCTGGCTGATGACGCCCGAACAGGCCGCCGCGCGCACCCTCGCCGGCATCGCGGCCAACCGCGTGCGGGTGGTCTATCCGCGCCGGCTCTATGCCCTGTCCCGCATCATCGGCGCGCTGCCGCCCGGCTGGCGCAACCGCCTGATGCGGAGTGTGCCGGCCAAGCCGGTGGAAGGCTGAGCTCAGCGCCGGTAGGTCGCCAACCACACCCCGGCCAGCACCACCGCACCCCCCACCAGCACCAGCGGCGAGGGCCATTCCCCCAGCAGTAGCGCCCCCACCCCGGCGGCGAAGGGCGGCTGGATGTAGCCGACCATGGCCGCATCCGTGGCCCGCGCCCGCGCCAGCAGCCGCAGGAACAGGGTCAGCGGCAAGGCGGAGGTGACAATGCCGAGCAGCGCCAGCACGCCATAGACCCAGCCCGGCTGGATGTAGGATTCAACGCCACCAAGCGGCAGCGACAGCCCACCGGCCACCAGCCCCCCCACCACCTGCTGCCCCAGCACGATCTGCGGTGCCGCGCCGATGCGGGCGCGGCGCGCATAGACGGTGCCGATGGCGTAGAACAGGCCGGAGAGCAGGATCAGCAGCCCCCCGGTGAAGCTGGCGCCGCCCACCAGCGCATCCGGCCCCAATATTACCGCGATGCCGGCAAACCCCACCAGCAACCCGGCGACGCCGCGCAGCCCCGGCCGTTCCTCCCGCAGCACCACATAGGCAATCATTGCGACAAGCAGCGGCGTGCCAGCATGGATCAGCGCGGCGGGGGCGGCCTGGATGTGGCTGAGTGCCGAGGCGGTCAGCAGGTTCGGCACCCAGCCATTGCAGGTGCCGAGCACCAGCGCCGGCAGCCAATAGCGCCGGATCGGCCCGCGCAACTGCCCGCTGGCCGCCAGGAAGGCCAGCACCGCCAGCGCCGCGAAGCCGCCGCGCACCGCGGCGAGTGCGAAGGGCGACATCTCGGCCGCGATCAGCCGCAGCAGCGGGAAGGAAGACCCCCACAGCCCGCCAATCACCAGCAGCCGCCACCACAGCGCCGGGCCGCTGAGGAGGGTCGTTCCGGTCATCGCGGTGGTGGTCATCGCGGGTTGGCGCGGGACCTCTCGATCTCCCGCCAGCGCGCCACGTTGCGGTTGTGCTCCGCAAGGGTGCGGCCGAAGGCGTGGCCGCCGGTGCCGTCGGCGACGAAATAGATGTAGTCGGTGGCCTCCGGCTGCGCCACGGCGCGCAAGGCCGCGCGCCCGGGGCTGGCGATGGGGGCCGGCGGCAGGCCGCGGATGCGGTAGGTGTTGAAGGGGTGGTCGCGGTCCAGGTCCGCGCGGGTCAGCGGCCGGTCCAGCACTCCGCCATCGGCGGCGGCATAGGCGGCAGTCGGGTCCGATTGCAGCATCATGCCGATGCGCAGACGGTTGATGAAGACGCCGGCGACGCGGGCGCGTTCCTCCCTCTGGCCGGTCTCACGTTCCACGATGCTGGCCAGGATCAGCGCCTCCCGCGCCGTTTGGATCGGCAGGTTCTGGGCGCGGGCGGCCCAGATCTCGGCCAGCGCCTGGTCCATCGCCTGCTTCGCCCGACGCACCACGGCGGCGCGGTTGTCACCCCATTGATAGGCGTAGGTCTCGGGCAGGATCTCGCCCTCGGCGAAGGCGGGGATGTCGCCCACCAGGCCCTCCGCCGCCTCCAGCAGCCCGGTGATCTGCTGCACGGTCAGGCCTTCGGGGATGGTCAGGCGGCGTTGCACCGGGCGGGCGTCGCGCAGCACCTGCAGCACGTCGCGCAGGCTGGCGCGGGCCGGGAACTGGAATTCGGCGGCGCGTAGCGGGCCTTCCGCACGGGTCAGCCAGGTGGCGGCGAGGAAGGGCAGGGGCTGGGCGATGATGCCACGCTCCGCCAGCGCATCCGCGATCGCGGCGGTGCCGCCACGCGGCACAACCATCTGCGTGGGCTCGGCCAGCGGGCCGGGCGCGGTCCACTGCTCCCGCGCATACCAGAAGGCCCCCCCGGCACCGGCGGCCAGGAACAGCAGGACAAGCAGCAGGGCGATCAGACGGCGCATGGTCTATGACTGGCGCCGGACGCCGCCCCTGGCAAGGCGGCTGGCCGAAACGTCAGGCCGCCTTGCGGAAAATGATGCTCGCATTGGTGCCGCCGAAGCCGAAGCTGTTGGACAGCACCGTATCGATCCTGCGCGGCTGGGCCTGCAGCGCCACCCGGTCGATCACGCTTTCGCGGGACGGGTTTTCCAGGTTCAGCGTCGGCGGGGCCACGCCGTCGCGGATCGCGAGGATGGAGAAAATCCCCTCCACCGCCCCGGCGGCACCCAGCAGATGCCCAATGGCGGATTTGGTGGAGGACATGGCGAGGTGCTTCGCCTCATCCCCCCAAAGCCGCTCCACCGCCTGCAATTCCAGGTCGTCGCCCATCGGCGTGGAGGTGCCATGCGCGTTGACATACTGGATGTCGGCCGGCGACAGGCTGGCGGATTTCAGCGCCGCGCGCATGGCGCGGAAGGCGCCGTCGCCATCCTCGGTCGGTGCCGTGATGTGGTAGGCGTCGCCGGACATGCCGTAGCCGATCACCTCGCCATAGATCTTGGCGCCGCGCGCCTTGGCGTGTTCCAGCTCCTCGAGCACCAGCACGCCGGCACCCTCGCCCATGACGAAGCCGTCGCGGTCGCGGTCCCAGGGGCGGCTGCCCTTGGTGGGCGCGTCGTTGAAGGCGGTGGACAGGGCGCGGGAGGCGCAGAAGCCGGCCATGCCGATTTCCGCCACCGCGGCCTCGGCGCCGCCGGCGACCATGACATCGGCATCGTTCAGCGCGATCAGCCGCGCCGCATCGCCCAGCGCATGCACGCCGGTGGCGCAGGCCGTCACCACCGAATGGTTCGGACCCTTGAAGCCGTATTTGATGGAAACATGGCCGGAGGCCAGGTTGATCAGCGCGGAAGGGATGAAGAAGGGCGAGATCCGCCGCGTCTTGTTCTGCGAGATCAGCAGGGAGGCTTCGTAGATGGTCGGCAGGCCACCGATGCCCGAGCCGATCATCACCCCGGTGCGGCAGCGTTCTTCCTCCTGGTCCTCACCAGGATTCCAGCCGCTATCCTCGACCGCTTCTGTGGCCGCCACCAGCGCGAGCTGGATGAAGCGGTCCATCTTCTTCTGGTCCTTGACCGGGATCCACTCGTTGATGTCGAGCTTGCCCTCGGACCTGGTGCCGAGCGGCACCTGGCCCGCGATCTTGGCCGGCAGGGCGCTGGTGTCGAAGTTCTGGATCGCAGCCAGCCCGCTTTCGCCAGCCAGCATGCGCTTCCAAACGTTTTCCACACCCAGACCGAGCGGGCAGGCAATACCCATGCCCGTGACGACCACGCGCCGCGGCGCAACGAGATGACCGAACACCGCTGCTTCCCCTACCTGTTCATCGAAATCTTGAAATCAGGCAGACTTCTGCTTCTCGATGTAGTCGATCGCGTCCTTGACGGTCGTGATCTTCTCGGCGGCGTCGTCCGGGATCTCGACCCCGAAGGCTTCCTCGAAGGCCATCACCAGCTCGACGGTGTCGAGGCTGTCCGCGCCCAGGTCGTCGATGAACGACGCCTCGGTGGTGACCTTCGACTCCTCGACGCCGAGGTGCTCCACAACGATCTTCTTCACCTTGTCGGCGGTGTCGCTCATCCCGCGATGTCTCCTGCTGGTCGTGCCGTGCGCATAGGGCCGCCCGGAACCTGGAATCCCTTGACCCGGGTCCGGGGCGGGGCGGCTTAACATGGAAGCGTCACTTGGCCTAGGCGCTGCCGCCGCGCAAGCCGTGGGGGGCTTGTGGAGACGGTTTTTCCCGGGTTGTGGCGCCTCAGATCATCGCCATGCCGCCATTCACATGGATGGTCTGCCCCGTGACCCAGCCGGCCTCGGTGCTGGCGAGGTAGGTGACGGCGGCGGCGATATCCTCCGGCGCACCCATGCGCTGGGTCGGGATCCGGCTCAGCAGGGCGGTGCGGGCGGCTTCCGGCAGCGCATCCGTCATCGCGGTCTTCACGAAGCCCGGCGCCACCACATTCACCGTCACGCCGCGCGTCGCCACTTCCTGGGCGAGCGACTTGCTCATGCCGATCAAGCCGGCCTTGGCGGCGGCGTAGTTCGCCTGGCCCGCATTGCCGGTGATGCCGACGATGCTGGCGATGGAGATGATCCGGCCCGTGCGGCGCTTCATCATGCCGCGCAGGGATGCGCGGGCCAGGCGGAACGGGGCCGTCAGGTCCACTTCCAGCACCGCGTTCCAATCGGCATCGCCCATGCGCAGCGCCAGCATGTCTCGCGTGAAGCCGGCATTGTTCACCAGGATATCCAGCGGCCCGAGACCGGCCTCCACCGTTTCCACCAGCGCCGCGGGTGCCGCGGGGTCCGCGAGGTCGGCGGGCGCCACCAGGACGCGGTCGCCCAGCGTTGCGGCCAGCGTGGCCAATTCCGCCTCCCGCCGCCCGGTGATGGCCACCTTGGCGCCTTGGGCGTGGAGCGCGGTGGCGATGGCGGCGCCGATGCCGCCGGTGGCGCCGGTGACCAGGGCCACCTTGCCGGTGAGGTCGAACATCAGGCTTCTCCGTCCGTGAGGCGCTTCATCAGATAGTGTCGGCTATGTCCCGGCGGGAAGCCCTCCACCGTGGCGAACAGCCGGTAGCCGAGGGATTCGTAGAAGGGCCGTGCCTGGAAACTGAAGGTGTCCAGCCAGATGCCGGCGCAGCCCCGGCTCCGCGCCACTTCCTCGGCCCGCGCCATCAACACGCGGCCGAGGCCCTGGCCGCGCAGATGCTCCGGCAGATGGAACAGGGCGATGAACATCCAGCCGAAGGAGATGCGCGCATGCAGCCCGCCGCAGGGCGCCGCTTCACCCGGCGCGCGCACCACGAGATTCAGGGTCTCCGTGCGCTGGGGGCCGGTATGCGGCTCGGCCTGGGCCGCCAGGCCCGCCTGCAGCATCGGTATCACCGAATCGGCCGGGGCGGCCGTCTGCGTGATGGTGGCGCGTGGCGCGGCGGCGTCTGGCCAGGGTGTCGTGACCGGCTCGGGCGCATCCAGCCGTTTGGTCATGGTGAAGCGGGTGGCGCCCGGCGGGCAATCCTCGATCTGGCCGACCACGCCGAAGCCGAGCCGCTCGTAGAAGCCGCGCGCCTGGAAGGTGTAGGTGTCGAGCCGGATGCCGGTGCAGCCGCGCCGCCGCGCCTCATCCTCCGCTGCCCGCATCAGCTTGCGGCCCCAGCCGGCGCCGCGCAGCGCGGGCGGCAGGGCGAGATTTTCGATATACAGCCAGCCCCAGCCCGTGGCCCCGATCAGCCCGCCCACCACCGTGCCATCGGCATCGCGCAGCAACACGGACAGGCCCTGCCGGTCACGCGGGTGGCCGGCCGCCGTATTGGCCTCCCACAACGCATCCCGCGCGGCCTTTTCCTCCTCCGCGCTGGGCTCGGAGGTGAGGTCGAACCAGTGGGTCACCCCGGGGGGCACCCCGGTGGTCACAGCGACTTCAGGAAGGCTTCGATATCCGCCGGCGAGCCGATGGCGCTGGCCTGGGCCTCCGGCGCCAGGCGCTTCATCAGCCCGGTCAGCACGCGGCCGGAGCCGATCTCGATGAAGCGTTCGCAGCCCATGCCGCCCATCGCCAGGATGCATTCGCGCCAGCGCACGGTGCCGGTGACCTGGCGAACCAGTAGGTCCCGGATCTCCGCCGGGTCGGTGGCCTTGGCGGCGGAGACATTGGCCACCAGGGGCACCAGCGGTGCGCGCATCTCGGCCTCGGCCAGGGCCTCGGCCATGGCCTCCGCCGCGGGGGTCATCAGCGCGCAGTGGAAGGGGGCGGAGACCGGCAGCTTCATGGCGCGCTTCACGCCGGCCGCCTTGGCGCCCTCGATGGCGCGGTCCACGGCGGCGGCATGGCCGGAGATCACGATCTGCCCGCCGCCATTGTCGTTCGCCACCTGCACGACCTCACGCGCGCCGGTGACCGGGTCTTCCGCCGCCGCGGCGCAGATGGTGGCGGCCTGTTCGGCCTCGGCGCCGAGCAGGGCTGCCATGGCACCTTCGCCGGCCGGCACCGCCTGTTGCATCGCATCGCCGCGCAGCCGCAGCAGGCGCGCGGTGGTGGACAGGCTGAAGGCGCCGGCGGCGGCCAGCGCCGAATACTCGCCGAGCGAATGGCCGGCGACCAGCGCGACGCGGGACTTCAGGTCGAAGCCGCCTTCTTTCTCCAGCACCCGCAGCACGGCGAGCGAGACGGCCATCAGCGCCGGCTGGGCATTGGCCGTGAGGGTCAATTCCTCCGGCGGGCCTTCGAACATCAGCCGCGACAGCTTCTGGTTCAGCGTGTCGTCGACTTCCTGGAACACTTCGCGGGCGGCCGGGAAGGCGGCTGCGAGGTCGCGGCCCATGCCGGGGGCCTGGCTGCCCTGGCCGGGGAAGGTGAAGGCGAGCGCCATTTTTTCTCGGTCCGTGCGATCTGTCGTAAGGCGGTCGCGCGGCCTAGGGCGGTGTGGGTTGCGGCGTCAAGGCCCGGGGGGGCGCCGGATTCGGAAACCGCTTGCCCCGGACCCCCCGCGCGTGCTTTACGCCCCGCTCCCCTGCCGGGACCCGAGGCATCGGTCCCGGCTATGCCCGTTTTTGCGCGTCCCGAGCATGGTGCTTGGGTCCGTCGGGCTGAGACAGCCGGAGGGAAACGGATGCCCTTGTATGAATGCGTGCTGATTGCACGCAACGACATCACGCAGGCCCAGGTCGAGGCGATCGCCGACCAGGTGCAGGCGACCCTCACCGAACTCGAAGGCGGCGAGATCAAGAAGCGGGAATATTGGGGCCTCCGTGGCCTCGCCTACCGCATCAAGAAGAACCGCAAGGCCCACTACATGCTGCTGGGCCTGGACTCCACGCCGGCCGCCCTGCTCGAGGTGGAGCGCCAGCTCGGCCTGAACGAGGACGTGCTGCGCAGCCTGACGCTGCGGATCGAGGCGATCGACGACGCGCCGTCGGCCATCCTGGCCCGCCGCTCCGACGACCGTGAGCGTGACCGCGGCTTCCGCGGCCCGCGTCCGGCCGGCCGCTTCAGCTCCGGCCGCACCGGCGGGCGCGAGCGTGACGACCGTGAGGAATTCCGTGCCCGTCCGCGCGACGAGCTCGATGGCGGCCCCGGCGGCGAGGAGTAATTCATCATGTCCGACCATAACGAAGAGACCTCGCTGAACCCCGCCGCGCGGCGCCCCGCCGTCGGCGCCCGCCGGCCGTTCTATCGCCGCCGCAAGTCCTGCCCCTTCTCCGGCCCGAACGCGCCGAAGATCGACTACAAGGATGTGCGCCTGCTGTCCCGCTTCCTCTCGGAGCGCGGCAAGATCGTGCCGAGCCGCATCACGGCGGTCTCCGCCAAGAAGCAGCGCGAGTTGGCGAATGCCATCAAGCGCGCCCGCTTCCTGGCGCTGCTGCCCTACGTGATCAACGACTGATCACGCGGCGGCCGAGGACAGCATGATGGCGGATCGCCAGGGGCAGGAGACGGGACAGGGCGGGCGCATCGCGTCCGATCCGCGCCTGCTCGCTGCCCTGGCGGCCGGGCTGCTCGCGGCCGTGCTCAGCCTTTGGGCCTTCCGGGGCCTGCCGGGCGGCGCCTTCGCGCTGTGGCTGGTATCCCTGCCGCTGTTCATGGCGGGGATCGGCTTCGGCGGCCTCGCCGTGATGGCTGCGGTCGGGGTGGCCGGGCTGGTGCTGCTGCTGTTGGGCAGCGGGGCTGGCCTCGGCCTGTTCCTGGCGCTGTTCGGCGTGCCGGCGCTGCTGCTGGTGTTGGCCTCGACCCGCGGGCTGGCCTTGTCCTTCGCCCTGCTCGGGCTGATCCCGGCGGCGGGCGTGCTGCTGGCGGCCTTCCTGCTGGGCGATGCGCCCGGCGGGCTGGAAGGCGCGATGCGCGAGGCGGCCGAGATCGGCCTCCAGCGCATGGGGTTGCCGGCACATGAAGGGCTGGTCGAGGAGCTGGTGCGGGTCAAGGCCGCGGCCATCGGCTTCTGGGTGGCGCTCGCACTGCTGGTCAACGCCGCGGCCGCTGCCGCCCTGCTGGTCCGCGCCGGGGTTATCCCCGCCGCGCCGGCCTGGCGGGAGGCGCGGCTGCCCAGCTGGTACCCGGCGCTGCCCGCGATCGCTGGCGGTTTCTGGATGGCGGCGCCGGAGGGTGGCGATGCCATCCGCCTTTCGCTGCTGCTGGTGCTGCTGGTGCCGGTCTTCCTGCATGGCCTTGCCGCCCTGCATCGCGTCTCGGCGGCCCTCAAGGGCCGCGCCTTCGTGCTGGGCGGCACCTATGCCGCGCTGCTGATCCTGTCCGTACCGGTGGCGCTCGGCGTCGCGGGTTACGGGTTCTACGACATTCTCAATGGAACACGGGCCCGGCGCGTTGCGCCCCCCCGAAGCTGAACGGTGCAGCCATGATCGAAGTCATCCTGATGCAGCGGGTCGAAAAGCTCGGCCAGATGGGCGAGCTGGTGAAGGTCCGCCCAGGCTATGCGCGCAATTTCCTCCTGCCCCAGGGCAAGGCGATCCGCGCGAACAAGGACAACCTCGCGCGGTTCGAGCGCGAGCGCGCCCAGCTCGAAGCCCAGAACCTGAAGCGCCGCGGCGAGGCCGAGCGCGTAGCGGAACGTGTGCACGGCCTGACGGTCGTCATCATCCGCTCCGCCGGTGAGAGCGGCGGCCTGTACGGCTCCGTCTCCGGCCGCGACATCGCCGATGCCTGCAAGGGCAGCGGCCTGACGCTGGAGCGCAGCCAGATCCTGCTGGATCAGCCAATCAAGCAGCTCGGCCTGACGCCGGTGCGCGTGGCGCTGCACCCGGAAGTGGTGATCGAGGTCGGCGTGAACGTCGCCCGCTCGATCGAGGAATCTGAGAAGCAGGCCCGCGGCGAAGACCTCCGCGCCGCCGACCAGGCCGAAGAGGAAAGCCTGGAAGCTGAACTGGCCGCCGAACTGGCCGAACTCGGGGCCGCCGCCGACCGCGACTGAGGATAACGGGGGCTGGCTTCGGCCGGGGCGTGGGTTGCTCGCAAGG
>NZ_JBHMFS010000029.1:0-45219 GCF_051433165.1 Falsiroseomonas sp. E2-1-a4
GCCACCATTACGGTGGCGGCCTCCTACACCAACACCAGGGACACGACCCGGCAGGGCGGCCACCTCATCCAGCAGCCATTCGCGCAGCGCCTCCCCACCCGCACGTGGCGCGCCGGGGGGTTGCAGCAGCCAGTAATGGTCGCCCGTATTCGCCGAGATGGGGGAGAGGCGCCGCAGCCGGCGGCGGCGCATTTCCTCCTCCACAAAATCGGGCGTGCAGATCACCGCGCCCAACCCCTCCAGCGCCGCCTGGATGGCGAGCGAAGTGCTCTCGAACAGCAAGGGCGGCGCGGCGGGCATGGTGCGGCCGGCGGCGTCGCACCAGCTCGCCCAGTCGCGCGGCCGCACCCGGCTGCCGAGCCAAGTCAACCGGTCCAGGCCCTGGCGCGCGGCGGCGGGCGCGGCGAAGGGCGCTACATGCACCGCCTGCAACCGCACCGCGCCGCGCATCGGCGGCGTGCCGGCGGGGGCGGTGCGGATGGCGGCGTCCAGACCCTCCCGCGCAAAATCTACCGCCGGGCTGGTGGAGGTCACCACCTCCACCTCCAGGCCCGGATGCCGAGCGCGGAAACCGGGCAGGCGGGGGATCAGCCAGCGCATCGCCCAGGTGGTGAAGGCGCGAATCCGCAGCGGCGCGGCGGCGGTGCCGCGCAGCTCCAGCGTCGCCGTGGCGATGCCGGCGAAGGCCTGCTGCAGGGCGGCGGCATAGCGCAGCCCGTCCTCGGTCAGTCGCAGCGCATTGGCACCGCGATGCACCAGCGTCACGCCGAGCGCCGCCTCCAATTCCCGGATGCGGCGGCTGATGGCGGGCTGGGTCAGGTTCAGCCGGGCGCCCGCCGCGGTCAGGCTGCCGGTTTCCGCCACCAGGGCGAAGGTCCGCAGCGCGGCGAGGGGGGGGAGCAGGTCAGGCATGCCGCCCAGCATAAGACCGGCTTGGGGTAGGGCAAGCATTGCGCGCTGGCGCCGCGCGCCTCATCGCGCGAGACCTACGGCAGCGCAGGCCCGCCTGAAGGCCCGCCATCAACCGGAGGACACCCCATGATTCGTCGCCGAGACGCCCTGCTGGGCCTCGCCGCCCTGGCCGCCCCCGTTACCCTGACCCGTGGCGCGGCGGCCCAGGGCTTCCCGAACCGCCCGGTCCGCATGATCATTCCCTTCACCGCCGGCGGCAGCAACGACGTGGTCGGCCGTATGCTGACCGAAGCCATGGCGCAGCGCCTGGGCCAGGCCGTGGTGGTGGAGAATCGCGGCGGCGCCGGCGGCGTGATCGGCAATGATGCGGTTGCGAAGGCGGAACCGGATGGCCACACCATCCTGCTCGCGGGCTCCGGCAGCTTCGTGATTTCCTCCCTGGTGCAAACGCGGCTGCCCTATGATCCGGTGAAGGACTTTGCTGCCGTCGCCTATCTCGGCGCCTCGCCCAACGTCATCACCGTCCACCCCAGCATCCAGGCGACCAACCTGCGCGAGTTGCAGGCGCTGGCGAAGGCGCGCGGCGAGCCGCTGCGCTTCGGCACGCCGGGTGTCGGCACCAATGGCCATGCGCTGGGCGCGATGATCGGGGTTGTGCTGGGCATCGAGATGGAGCCGATCCACTATCGCGGCACGGGCCCGGCCTTGAACGATCTGATCGCCGGGCGGCTGGATCTGCTGACCAACGCCTCCGCCCCGCTTCAACCGCATATCGAGGCCGATAAGATTCGCGCCATCGCCATTGCCGGCCAGTCGCGCAGCGTCGCGCTGCCGAACCTTTCCACGAGTTTAGAACAGGGCTTTCCGGAACTGGACAGCTCCACCTGGTACGGCTTCCTTGCGCCCGGTGGCACGCCGGCGGACCGCATCGCGGTGCTGCACGCCGCCGCAGTCGCCGCGATCAACGAGCCGAATATCAAGCGCCGCCTGATCGCCTCCGGCGTCGATGAAATCGCGCCAAGCCCGGAGCCCGCGCATTTCACCCGCCTGCTCGCCTCGGACCGGGAGCGTTGGTCGCGCGTGGTCGAGCGCGCCAATCTTCGCGTCCAGTAAGGATTCTCTTAAATATGTCCGACGCCATCCTGCTCACCACCGAAGCCGGCATTGCCACGCTGACACTCAACCGGCCGAAGGTGCGCAACGCCATCGATGATGCCATGCGCGGCGAGATGATCGAGGCGCTGGAGGCGGTGGCGGCGGACCCGGCAATCAAGGCGCTGGTCGTCACCGGCGCCGGCACCGCCTTCTGTGCCGGCGGCGATGTGCGCGGCATGAAAAGCCGGCTGGAGGCGCCGCCCGAGGATGTCGCCATCAATGGCTGGCGGCGCCAGGCGCGTACCCACCGCGCGGTGACGCTGCTGCATCACATGCCGAAGCCGGTGATCGCCGCGGTGAACGGCCCGGCGGCGGGGCTCGGCGCGGATGTGGCGCTGGCCTGCGATTTTCTTCTCTGCGGCGAATCCGCCAGCTTCACCATGAGCTTTCTCGCACGCGCGCTGATCCCGGATGGTGGCGGCATGTATTTCCTGCCGCGGCGCGTCGGGCTGGCGCGTGCGAAGGAACTGGTCTTCACCGCGCGGCGTGTCGATGCGGCGGAGGCGCTGACGATCGGCCTGGCGGATCGCGTGGTACCGGATGCGGAACTTGCCACGGCGGCGCAGGAATGGGCGGCCCAGATGGGCACGCATTCCATCGCGGCACTGGCGCTGGCGAAGGCGACGCTGGACCGCAGCCTGGAGACCAGCTTCGAACAGGTGCTGGCGATCGGCAGCCAGTCCCAGGCCATCTGCTACACCACTGCCGAGCACCGCGCCTCGGTCGCCGCCTTTCTTGAGAAGTCGAAGAAGTGAGCGCATTCCAGGCGCTGCTGCGGCCGCGCAGCGTGGCGGTTGTCGGCGCTTCCGCCGACGCCACCAAGACCGGCGGGCGGCCCGTGGGCTACCTGCTGCGGCACGGGTTTTCGGGCGATGTCTGGCCGGTAAATCCGCGTGCGACCGAGATCGCCGGCCTGCCCTGCTACAAGGATGTGGCGAGTCTGCCCGGCGCGCCGGATGTGGGCATCGTGCTGGTCGGGCCGGAGCGTGCGGAGGCCGCGGTGCGGGACCTCGCGGCGAAGGGCTGCCAGGCCGCCATCGTGCTGGCGGGCGGCTATGGCGAGACGGGCGAGGCGGGCGCGGAAAAGCAATCCGCCCTGAAGCGTGCGGCCGGGTCCATGCGGCTGTTGGGGCCGAACACCATCGGCGTGGTGAACCTCTCGGACCGGATCGTGCTGAGTGCCTCCGGCGCGCTGGAATTCGAGAATCTTCCGCCCGGCGGGCTTTCGGTGGTCTCGCAATCCGGCGGCATTTTGGGTGCGCTGCTGTCGCGTGGTGCTGCGGCCGGCATCGGCTTCGCGAAGCTGGTCGCCACCGGCAATGAGGGTGATATCGAGGTCGCCGAGGTGCTGGATGCGCTGGTGGACGACCCCGACACCACCGCCATCGCGCTGTATCTGGAAGGCCTTCGCAACCCCGCCCGCTTCCGCGCCGCCGCGCGCCGGGCGGCGGAGGCCGGCAAGCCGGTGGTCGCCTTCAAGGTCGGACGGTCGGAGGCCGGGGCGCTGGCCGCCATCTCCCACACCGGCGCCATGGCCGGGGCGGACCGGATGTATGACGCCTTCTTCGCCAGCCTCGGCGTGATCCGCGCCGAGCGGTTTTCGGACCTGCTGGAAGTGCCCGCCGCCCTGGCGCAGGGCCGCCGTGCCGCGGGCTTCCGGGTGGCGGTGCTGACCTCGACGGGCGGTGCAGGCGCGCTGGTGGCGGATGCGGTGGGCCTGGCCGGCGGCAGCCTGCCGGCGCCGGATGCGGCCGTGCGCGCAAACCTGGCCGCCCTGCTGGGGGAGGCGCCGGTCGGCAACCCGGTGGATGTCACCCTGGCCGGGCTGCGGCCCGATCTGTTCCGCGGCGCCATCCGCGCACTGCTGGCGAGCGCGTCCTACGATTCGCTTGTCGTCATCGTCGGCAGCTCCGCCTTGGCGCAGCCGGAACTGGTGGCGGATGCGATGCTGGAGGCGCGTGGCGACTCGGAAAAACCGGTGATCGCCTATGTCAGCCCGCACGCGCCGCACATCGCCGCCGGGCTGAACGCGCGCGGCGTGCCGGCCAGCACCACGCCGGAGGGTATCGCCGCCATCCTGGCAGCACTCGCGCGCCCCGCCTTCGTGCCCGCAGCGCCCAGCGCGGGGTCCGTGCCGCCCGGCCTTCCGCACGGCAAGCTGAACGAGGCGGAAAGCAAGGCGCTGTTCGCCCATTTCGGCATCGCCGCGACGCGGGAAGCCAGCGCCGTCACCCCCGCAGCGGCGCAACAGGCCGCCCAGGGCCTCGGCCCGCGCCTGGTGGTGAAGCTGCTGGCGCGCGACCTGGCCCACAAATCGGACATCGGCGGCGTGGTGCTGAACGTGACGCCGGACCGGGTGGCGGAGGTTGGCACTGCGCTACTGGCCAAGCTGCCGGACGCCGAGGGGCTACTGGTGCAGGAACAGATCTCCGGCGGCATCGAGATGATTTTGGGGATCGTCCGCGACCCGCATCTGGGCAGCGCCGTACTGCTCGGCGCCGGCGGCACGGCGGCGGAGGTGTTCGGCGATACGCAGCTCCGCATGCTGCCGCTGTCCCGCGACGATGCGGAGGCGATGGTACGCGGCTTGAAGATCGCCCGCGTCCTCGCCGGTTTCCGTGGCGCACCGCCGGGCGATGTGCCGGCGCTGGTCGATGCCGTGCTCGCCTTCTCCCGAATGGGGGAGGCGCTGGGTGACCGGCTGCTGGAAGCCGAGATCAACCCGCTTTTCGTCCTGCCGGAAGGGCAGGGGGTGCGGGCGGCGGATGGGCTGGCGGTGCTGGGGTAGGGGCGGCCTTCTGCTATGAAGGCGCATGGCATCCCGCCCGATTCGCATTCTCGGCCTCGACCCTGGCCTCCAGCACACCGGCTGGGGGCTGGTGGAGCATGACGGCTACCGCCTGCGCTTCTGCGCGGAGGGGGTAGTCTCCACCCAGGCCGGGGACGACCTGCACCACCGGTTGCTGACGCTGCATCGTGGGCTGGAGGCGGTGATTGCCGCGCAATCGCCGGATGAGGCGGCGGTGGAGCACACCTATGTCGCCCGCAACCCCGAATCGGCGCTGAAGCTCGGACAGGCGCGCGGCGTGGTGCTGCTGGCGCCGGCGCTGGCGGGGCTGGTCGTGCGGGAATACGGCGCGATGGAGGTGAAGCGCGCCGTGGTCGGCAATGGCCATGCGGCGAAGGAACAGGTGCAGGCGATGGTGCGGCACCTGCTTCCGGGCGTGACCTTCAAGCGGGCTGATGCGGCGGATGCGCTGGCGATCGCCATCTGCCACGCGCATCACCGGAGCACGCGCAACGCCTTCTCGGCGGCAGTGGCGAGGGCTGCGTCGTGAGGATCGAGACGCCCCCTCTCCACCCGACCCTCCCCCCCCTGCGGGTGGAGAGGGCTTCCCGGTGTCGGGCGGAGAAACCCCTCCCATGATCGGCTCCCTCCGCGGCCTGGTGGATCAGGTCCAGGACGGCGCCTGCGTCTTTGACGTCAACGGCGTCGGCTACCTGGTGCATTGCTCCCGCAAGACGCTGGACCGGCTGACGGCGCGCGAGGGCGTCCAGAAGCTGCTGGTCGAAACCCGCGTCAGCCAGGACGCCATCACCCTGTTCGGTTTCCTCGACGCCACGGAACGCGATGCCTTCCTGGCGCTGATCGAGGTCAAGACGGTCGGTCCCCAGAAGGCGCTGCTGGTGCTGTCCGGCCTGGCGCCGGCGGACCTCGCGCGGGCCATCGCCACTAAGGAACGCAAGCGCCTGGCCGATGTGAAGGGCCTCGGCGCCGCCACCGCCACCCGCATCGTGGATGAGCCGGCGATGCAGAAATGGGCGGTCGGCCGCGCCATGCCGGAGGCTGATGGGATCGGCGCCGGCGAGGGCCTGCCCACCCCCGAACCCGCCGGCCCGCAGGCGGATGCGGTCTCCGCCCTGGTCAATCTCGGCTGGAAGCGCCCGGAGGCCGCCGCCGCCGTCGCCCGCGGTGCCCGCCGCCTCGGCGATGACGCAGCGTTGGCCGCGCTGATCACCGAGGCGCTGAAGGAGATGGCGCCGCGATGAGCGAAACCGATCGCCTGACGGCCGGCGCGCGGCAGGAGGAAGACGGCGCGGAGGGCAGCCTGCGCCCGCAGAGCCTGTCCGATTTCATCGGCCAGAAGCCTTTGCGCGAGAACCTTCAGGTTTTCATTGGCGCCGCCCGCCAGCGCGCGGAGGCGATGGACCATGTGCTGCTGTTCGGTCCGCCCGGCCTCGGCAAGACCACGTTGGCGCAGATCGTCTCCCGCGAGCTCGGCGTCGGATTCCGGGCGACCTCCGGCCCGATCCTGCAACGGGCGGGGGACCTGGCCGCGATCCTGACCAATCTGCAGCCGCGCGACGTGCTGTTCGTGGACGAGATCCACCGCCTGCAGCCGGCCATCGAGGAAACGCTTTATCCGGCGATGGAGGATTACTGCCTCGACCTCATCATCGGGGAGGGCCCCGCCGCGCGCACCGTGCGGATCGACCTGCCGCCCTTCACCTTGGTGGGTGCGACCACCCGCGCCGGCCTGCTGACCCAACCGCTGCGAGACCGCTTCGGCATCCCGCTGCGTCTTCAGTTCTACGAGGTAGAGGAGCTGCTGCGGATCGTCCGCCGTGGCGCCGAGAAGCTCGGCTTCGCGCTGACCGAGGATGGCGCGCTGGAGATTGCGCGGCGGTCCCGCGGCACGCCCCGCGTCGCCGGCCGGCTGCTGCGCCGCATCCGCGATTTCGCATTGGTCTCCGGCCGCGCCGCCGACCGGGCGATGGTCGATGGCGCGCTGCTGCGGCTGGAGGTCGATGCGCTGGGCCTCGACGCGCAGGACCGTCGCTACCTGAAGCGCATCGCCGAACACCACAATGGCGGCCCCGTGGGCGTGGAAACCCTGGCCGCGGCGCTCGCCGAAAGCCGGGACACGCTGGAGGAGGTGGTGGAACCCTTCCTGATCCAGGAAGGCCTGGTGCTCCGCACTCCGCGCGGCCGCATGCTGGGGGAGCCAGGCTGGCGCCATCTCGGCCTGATGCCGCCGCGGGCCATCGCGGCTCAACTCGATCTGCTGGCGCAGGCGCCGCCGCACGAGGAATGAGGCCGGCCGGTGGACAAAGATACGACAGAGCACCGCCATGAGCTGCGCGTCTATTTTGACGATACGGATGCGGGCGGTGTCGCCTACCACGCCAACTACCTGAAATGGGCGGAAAGGGCGCGGACTGAATCGTTGCGGGCCATGGACTTGCCGCATTCCTTTATGATGGTGCGTTACAATGCGATGCTCGTGGTGCGGCGCATTGAAGTGGAGTATGTGGCCCCGGCGCGGCTCGACGATGCGCTGGTGGTGGCGACTCGTGTGGTGAGTGTCGGCGCTGCAACCATGGAGGTTTCGCAGCGCGTTCTGCGGGGCGAGGCGGTGCTGGCGAAGCTGCTGGTTGGGCTCGTCTGCGTCCGCGCCGATGCGCTGCGGCCCACCCGGCTGCCCGCGCCCTGGCGCGCGGCGCTGGAGGGGCTGGTCTGAGATGCGGCGGCCCCGGTGGGTGCGCGGTTGGTGGATGAGGAGATTGCGCTTTGGACAATGTGACCGCACAGGCCCTGGCGCCGATGGCGCACGACATGTCGCTGTGGTCGCTGTTCCTGATGGCGGATTGGGTGGTGAAGGCCGTGATGGTCTCGCTCCTGCTCGCCTCCGTCTGGGTCTGGGCGATCGTCTTCGAGAAGATGACATCGCTGCGCCGCGTGAACCGCGCGGCGGATGGCTTCGAGGACCGCTTCTGGTCGGGCGGTAGCCTGGAGGAGCTGTTCACCAAGGAAGGCGAGCAGCCCAGCAACCCGATCGCCGCCGTCTTCGGCGCCGCCATGCGCGAATGGCGCCGCTCCTCCGGCCGCACCATGACCAGCGACCTGGCGGTGACCGGGATGAAGGAACGCGTGGAACGCGCCATGTCGGTCGCCATCACGCGGGAGATGGACCGGCTGGAGCGCTGGATGGTGTTCCTCGCCACCGTTGCCTCCGCAGCCCCCTTCATCGGCCTGTTCGGTACGGTCTGGGGCATCATGAACAGCTTTTCGGCGATTGCCGGCATGCAGA
Source organism: Falsiroseomonas sp. E2-1-a4 (assembly GCF_051433165.1). Lineage (NCBI taxonomy): Bacteria > Pseudomonadati > Pseudomonadota > Alphaproteobacteria > Acetobacterales > Roseomonadaceae > Falsiroseomonas > Falsiroseomonas sp. E2-1-a4. Next base: position 8,160 of record NZ_JBHMFS010000029.1, read on the forward strand.
GCACCAACCTCGCCGTCGTGGCGCCAGGCATTGCGGAGGCGCTGTTCGCCACCGCGATCGGCCTGGTCGCCGCCATCCCGGCGACCATCGCTTACAACAAGTTGTCCTCCGACCTCGGGCGCTTTGCCGGGCGGCTGGATGCCTTCGCCGCAGAATTCGGCGCCATCCTGTCCCGTCAGTCGGAAGCCGCGGCGGCCGATCCGGCGGCCCCGGTCCCGGCACGCCAGCCGGCGGAGGGCTGAGCCATGGCCGGCGGCAGCTTCGGCGGCAGGAAGGTGGGGCGCGGCGGGCGGGCCAGCTTCCGGCCGGTGAGTGAAATCAACGTCACCCCGCTGGTGGACGTGATGCTGGTGCTGCTCATCATCTTCATGGTGGCCGCGCCGCTGATGACGGTGGGCGTGCCGGTCGATCTGCCGCGCACCCAGGCCAGCAATCTGAACCAGGAGCAGGACCCGCTGACCATTTCCGTCACCGCGGAGGGCGCCATCTTCCTGCAGGAGACGGAAGTGCCGCTGGAGGCGCTGGTGGCGCAGCTTCGCGCCATCCTGGCCAGCAACCAGCAGCAGCCGGGCCAACCGGAACGCCGCATCTTCGTGCGCGGCGACCGCGCCATCAGCTATGGCCGGGTGATGGAGGTGATGGGCACGGTCAGTTCCGCCGGCTTCACCCGCGTCGCGTTGCTGGCGGAAAGCCCGCAAGCGGCGCCGGCGAGGCGCTGAGGGGGCCGGTTTGTCAGGCGCCGTCCTACAATTCGGGGATGATGACCGGGCGCTGAAGCGCTGGGCGGCAATCTCGCTCGGCCTTCATGTGCTGCTCGGCGTCGCCGGGCTGCTGTATGGCTATGCGCGGCCGCTGCCGCCGCCGGTCGAGATGGCGATGTCGGTGGAATTCACCTCCGCCGAGCCGCCCGCGCAGGCGCGCGGCGACCAGCCTGGCCCCGCCGCGCCGGCCGATGCCGTGCCGGCGCCGCCCGATCCCTCACCGGTGCCGCCGGTGCCGGAGCCACCGACCAACGCGCCGCCGCAGCCAACGCCGCCGCCACCCCCGCCGCCGCCCGCCGCCGCCGCGCCGCCCGTGGCCGGCCCGACCGCGCCGGCCCTGATTCCGCCGCCGCCCGCACCGCCCGCCGCCCCGCCGGCCGCGCCGCGCGTGGCCGCAGCCCCGCCTGCCGCCCCCCCGGCCCCCGCACCGCCGACGCCGGCCGCGCCGCCGCGCCCGGCCGCCTCCGCCCCGCCGCCGCAGCCGGCGGAACCGCTGCCGATGCCGCCACCGCCGCCGCCCTCCGCCGCGCCGGTCGCGCCGAACCCGACGCCGCCCGCCCCGGCCCCCGCGCGACCCACACCGCCGACGCCGGCGGCCCCGGCGCCTGCCGCCCCGGCTGCTCCCGCCGCGCCGCCCAATGCGCCGCCGGCGCAGACGGCCGTGCCCCTGCCGCCGCCGCCCGCCCCGGCACCGCCCACGCCGGTCACCACGCCCGGTACCAGCGCGACGCCGCCGGTGGCGCGGCCGGAGGAACGCTCGACCAGTGTGCTGAACACGCTGGAGCGGCTGCGCCAGCAGCAATCCGCCAACCGCCCGCCCACGGCGCGTCCCGCGGCGCAGGCCGCCCGCCCGGCCGCGCCCGGTGGCGCGCCCAATGCGTCGGACCAGCTCAATGCCGGGGAACGCGCCGCGATCGGCGAACGTGTTGGCGAATGCTGGCGGGTGGACCAGGGCATGCTCGGGCTGAGCGAGATGCGCGTCAGCCTGGTCGCCATCGTGGATCGTGAAGGCGTGATCCGGAATGTGTTGCCCGGACCCGATGGGGTGCCGAGCGAACCGCGCGCTCGCGCGCTATATGAACAGGCGCGTCGTGCGTTGCGGGACCCGGCCTGCAGCCCGCTTCCGGTGCCGCCGGGCCGTCTGCAGGCGGGTGAAAACCGCTTCCAGTTCAATTTCTCGCCGAGGGGATTTCTCCGATGACCTTGCCGTATTTCGGCTTCACGCGGCGCAGAGTCTTCGCGGGCGTGGGTGGCGCGGTCGTCGCCAGCCTGCTTCCCGATTTCGCCCTGGGCCAGCAGGCGGCGCCGACCACCGTCATCGATGTGACGCGCGCACGGACGGATCCAGTGCCGATCGCCGTGCCGGACATGGCCGGCGCCGGGCCGGATGCGCAGCGCGTGGGGCGCGACATCGCCCGCGTGATCCAGGAGAACCTCCGCAATTCCGGGCTGTTCCGGCCCGTAGCCCGGCAGGCCTTCATCCAGACGGCGGAGATGGCGGCCGCCAATCCGCGATTCCAGGATTGGCGGGTGATCGGCGCGCATGCGCTGACCACCGGCCGGGTCGAGGAATCGGGTGGGCGGCTGCGGGTGGAATTCCGCCTGTGGGACGTGCTGGCCGATACGCAGTTGCAGGGCACCGCCTTCACCGCGCCGGCCGCGCAATGGCGCCGCATCGCCCACCTGATCAGCGACGTGATCTATGAGCGGCTGCTGGGTGAGAAGGGCTATTTCGACACGCAGATCGTCTACATCGCCGAATCCGGCCCGCGCGACCGCCGTACGCGCCGCATGGCGCTGATGGACCAGGATGGCCAGAACCACCGCTTCCTGACCGATGGCAGCTTCCAGGCGCTGACGCCGCGCTTCCACCCGACGGCGCGGCAGGTCGCTTTCATGTCCTATTTCCGCAACCAGCCACGAGTCTATCTGTTCAACCTGGACAGTGGCCAGCAGCAGGTGCTGGGCAGCTTCGGCGGCATGACCTTCAGCCCGCGCTTCGCCCCCGATGGCCGCAGCGTGATCCTCTCCAGCAGCCGCGGCGGCGATGCGAACATCTTCGTGGTGGACATCGCCAGCCGGCGGGAGAGGCAGCTGACCTCCGGCGGATCGCTGGATGTCTCGCCCTGCTATTCGCCGGATGGCACGCAGATCGTGTTCAACTCGGATCGTGGCGGCGACCAGCAGCTTTACGTCATGTCCGCCGATGGTGGCGGGGCGCGACGCATTTCCTTCGGCAATGGTCGCTATGCGACTCCGGTCTGGTCGCCGCGTGGCGACCTGATCGCCTTCACCCGGATCAGCGGCGGCCAATTCGCCATCGGCGTGATGCGGCCGGATGGTTCGGGGGAGCGGATTCTCAGCGAGGGCTGGTCGATGGAAGGCCCGACCTTCGCGCCGAATGGCCGCGTGCTGGCCTTCTACCGGGAGACTCCGGCGCGTGACGCGCGCGGCGGCGGTTATTCCTCGCGCCTCTCGCAGATCGACATCGCCGGGTTCAACGAGCGGCAGATCGTGACGCCGACGGACGCGTCCGACCCGGCCTGGAGCCCATTGCTATCGTGAAAACCGGCTGCTGACCTCTGTCGCGCCAATTTGGGCGGGGCAGAGGCACCTTGCCTTGTTGCTGCCGCACAGTTTGTTGATCATGTAACGCCGTCGGCGAGGCCCGCGCGTTTCGTGCCCCGATCTGTGCTTTCAATCTGTTCCATGTCACCCCTTGAAGGATTGCGATCCCGATGAACACCAAGCTCCTCGGCGCGTTCGCCGCCGTGGTCCTGCTCGCTGGCTGCGGCAGCAGCACCGAACAATCCTCCGCTGCCACCGGCGGCGGCGCCGAGACCACCACCAGCGGCCCGCGCCCGGGCAGCCAGGAAGATCTGGTGGCCAATATCGGTGACCGCGTGTTCTTCGACACCGACCGCACCAGCATCCGCGCCGACCAGCGCGTGGTGCTGGACCGCCAGGCCGGCTGGCTGGCGCGCTTCCCGCAGGTGCAGGTCGCCGTCGAGGGCCATGCCGACGAACGCGGCACCCGCGAATACAACCTGGCGCTCGGCCAGCGCCGCGCCAATGCGGCGCGTGACGTGCTGGTGGCCGGCGGCGTCGCCCCGGCGCGCGTCGACACCATCTCCTACGGCAAGGATCGCCCGGCCGCGCTCGGCTCGAACGACCAGGCCTGGTCGCAGAACCGCCGCGCCGTCACGGTGGTGCGCTGAGACTTTAAAGGTCACGGGACTTCGTCCCCGCGGCCACTGGCCCCGGATGCGGCGCTGCCGTATCCGGGGTGTTGCCGCAGGCATGAAGGAGCCCCGCATGCGACTAGTACGAACCGCCCTGCTCGGCCTTGGCCTGTCGATCTTTGGCCTGTTGCCCGCCCAGGCGCAGATGGAGACGCGCGAAGGCATCGCGCTGCAGAACCAGATCCTGCAATTGCGGCAGGAGGTGGAGATGCTGCGTCGTGGCGGTACCACCGCCATGCCCGCGCCGATGGCCGCTCCCTCCGCCCTCGGGGGCCGCCCGGTACCGCCGGGAGGCGCGCCGCAGACCGAACTGGTGGGCGCGCTGCTCGACCGCGTTTCACGACTCGAGGAAGAACTGCGCAGCGTGCGTGGCCGCGCCGAGCAGTCGGAATTCCGCGAGCGCAGTTTGCAGGAACGGCTGCAGAAACTGGAAGGCGATATCGACTTCCGCCTGCAGCAGATCGAGGGCCAGCGCCAGGGCAGCGCCACCCCGCCGACCCGCGCCCCCGCAACCGCGGCCGCCCCGCCCCCGGCAGCGCCCGCAGCGGCCACCCCCGCCGCCGCTGCGCCCGCCGCCTTGCGCCGCCCGCCGCAGCGCGCCCTGGCCGATGGCCAGGCGGCGCTCGGGCGGCGGGACTGGGTGGCCGCGGAAGCTGCGGCGCGGGAGGTTGTCGCCTCCCGCGATGCGGCCCGTGCGGGCGATGCACAGATCCTGCTCGGCGCCGCATTGGCCGGAAAGCGGGATTTCGCCGGCTCCGCCGTGGCCTATGACGATGCCTTCCGCCGCAGCCCCACGGGGAGCCGGGCGCCGGAGGCGATGCTCGGTGTCGCCAATGCGCTGATCGGCCTGAACAACAATCGCGACGCCTGCAACCAGTTGAATGATCTGCGAACCCGCTTCCCGGCCCTGCGTGGCGCGGTGGCGGAGCGTGCGGCCGATGCCCGGCGCCGCGCCCAGTGCCGTTGAGGCACTCACTCCCCCTCTGACCAAGGCCGACTTCGCCCGCTGGATGTTGCCGCTCGGCCCCTTCGGTGTGGCGCCGCGGATCATCGCCGGCGTGTCCGGTGGCCCGCACAGCCTGGCCCTGGCGCTACTGCTGGCGGATTGGCTCGCGGCGCGCGGCGGCACGCTGACAGCCGGCATCGTGGATCACGGTCTGCGGCCCGAAAGCGCGGCGGAGGCGGCGACCGTCGCAAGCTGGCTCGAATCGCGAGGCATCGCCTGCCGCATCCTGCCGCTGCACATGCCGCGAGGCGCGGCGGTGCAGGCGCGGGCGCGGGACGGGCGGCTGCGCGCCTTGCTCGCCCTGGCGGCGGAGGTCGGGGCCGGCTGGCTGGCGCTCGGCCAGCATCGCGCGGACCAGGCGGAGACGCTGCTATTGCGGGCGCTGGCGGGTAGCGCCGCCGCGGGGCTGGCCGGCATGGCTCCCGCGCGCAGCGCCGGCGCCGCCTTGCTGATCCGCCCGCTGCTGGGCGCCAGCCCGGCCCGGCTGGAGGCGGTGGTGGCGGCGGCCGGGCTACATCCGGTGCGCGACCCCTCCAACGCCGATCCGCGCTTCACCCGCGCCCGGCTGCGCGCCAGCCTGGCCGACCATGAGGGGGAGGGACCGGCGACCACCGCGCTGGTCCAGGCCGCCAACGCCTTCGCCCGGCGCCGCACCGCGCGGGAAGCCGAGGTGGCGGCGCGGCTGGCGCGGGCCGCTATGCTGTCCGAGCACGGCTTCGCGCGGCTCGATCTGGCGGCGCTGGGGCAGGATGGGGTGGCGATCTCGGCGCTGGCCGCAATGGTGCGGCTGATCGGGGGCGCCGCCTATGCGCCCCCGGCGGGGGCGGTGGCCGGGCTGCTGGCGCGCCAGGCGGGCACGCTTGGCGGCGCAAGGTTGACCCGACAGGGGCTGCTGCTGCGGGAGGAAGCGGCGATGGCGCCGCACGTGCCGGCGGAGGACGGCGTGATCTGGGATGGCCGGTTCCGTCTGTCCGGCACCCCGCCCCCCGGCCTGATGCTGGGCGCGCTGGGCGCGGCCGCGGCGCGGCTGGACCGGCCCGGCGGGCTGCCTTCCTCCGTGGCCCGGACCCTGCCGGCGTTGTGGCAGCCCGTTACCGATGGTCGCGACACTGTGCTGGTCGCGGTGCCCGCACTGCCCTATCCTGCCGCGGAAACCAGCTACGGCTTCCGGATGCGCCTTGCGCCGCCGGGCGGCGCGGTGGGTTAAGCGCCGCCTTTGCAGGCATCCGTCCACGTTGTCTCATTCACGGGATGGAAGCCGGCGCTGGCGCACCTATCTTGAGTGCGGAGCGGGCCTCCTCTGGGCTGGCAATATCCAGCGTGGGAAGCCCCGAAGGGATGCAAACGTGAACAATTTTGGCCGGAACCTGGCGCTTTGGGTCATCGTGGCGCTGCTTTTGGTGGCGCTGTTCAACCTGTTCCAACCCTCCAATGGCGGGGGCAATCGGGCAGCTCAGCAGGTCGCCTATTCGGACTTCCTGAACGAGGTCAATGCCGGCCAGGTCCGGGACGTGACCATCCAGGGTCGCACCGTCACCGGGCAGCTCAATGATGGCCGCAGCTTCTCCACCTTCACGCCGGAAGACCCGCAGCTGGTCAGCCGCCTGACGGAACGTGGCGTGCGCGTCGTGGCGCGGCCGGAGGAGAGCGACGTCAACCCGCTGTTCCAGATCCTGATTTCCTGGTTCCCGATGCTGCTGCTTATCGGCGTCTGGATCTTCTTCATGCGCCAGATGCAGGGCGGCGGCGGCCGGGCCATGGGCTTCGGCAAGTCCAAGGCCAAGCTGCTGACGGAAAAGCAGGGCCGCGTGACCTTTGACGACGTGGCGGGCATCGAGGAAGCCAAGGCGGAACTGGAAGAGATCGTCGAATTCCTGCGGGACCCGCAGAAGTTCCAGCGGCTCGGCGGCAAGATCCCGAAGGGCGTGCTGCTGGTCGGCCCGCCGGGTACCGGCAAGACGCTGCTGGCGCGGTCCATCGCCGGTGAAGCGAATGTGCCGTTCTTCACCATCTCCGGCTCCGACTTCGTCGAGATGTTCGTGGGCGTCGGCGCCAGCCGCGTGCGCGACATGTTCGAACAGGGCAAGAAGAATGCCCCCTGCATCATCTTCATCGACGAAATCGATGCCGTGGGTCGCCATCGCGGCGCCGGCCTCGGCGGCGGCAATGACGAACGTGAGCAGACGCTGAACCAGATGCTGGTGGAGATGGACGGCTTCGAATCAAACGAGGGCGTCATCATCATCGCCGCCACCAACCGGCCGGACGTGCTGGACCCCGCGCTGCTGCGCCCGGGCCGCTTCGACCGCCAGGTCGTGGTGCCGAACCCGGACGTGAACGGGCGGGAGAAGATCCTGCGGGTTCATATGCGTAAGGTGCCGCTGGCCTCCGACGTCGAGCCGAAGGTGATTGCGCGCGGCACGCCGGGCTTCTCGGGCGCCGACCTCGCCAACCTGGTGAACGAGGCCGCGCTGCTTGCGGCCCGCACCGGCCGCCGCACGGTGGGCATGGCGGAGTTCGAGGCGGCAAAGGACAAGGTGATGATGGGTGCGGAGCGCCGCAGCCTGGTCATGTCCGAGGATGAAAAGCGGATGACCGCCTATCACGAAGCTGGCCACGCGCTGGTCGCGATGCATGAGCCGGAATGCGACCCCGTCCACAAGGCCACCATCATCCCGCGCGGCCGCGCGCTGGGCTTGGTGATGTCCCTGCCGGCCGGGGACCGCTACTCGAAGCACAAGTCCAAGATGAAGGCTGAGCTCGCCATGGCGATGGGCGGCCGCGTCGCGGAAGAACTGATCTTCGGCCCGGAGAAGGTCTCCAACGGCGCATCGGGCGACATCAAGATGGCGACCGACCAGGCCCGCCGGATGGTGACGGAATGGGGCATGTCCGAAAATCTCGGCATGATCGCCTATGGCTCGAACGACCAGGAAGTGTTCCTTGGCCATAGCGTGACCCAATCGAAGAACCTGTCGGAGGAGACGGCGCGGAAGATCGATGGCGAGATCCGCACCATCATCGACAACGCCTATGCCCGCGCCACCAAGGTCCTGTCCGAGAACATCGACGAGCTGCACCTGCTGGCCAAGGGCCTGCTGGAGCATGAGACCATCTCGGGCGACGAGATCAGGCTGATCATCAAGGGCGAGCCGATCGTGCGCGTCCGTCCGGATGAGCCGGTGAACCAGGGCCGCGGCAGCGTGCCGAGCAGCGGGCGCCCGACACCCCGGCCGAACCCCGGCCCAGGCCTGGCGCCGGCGCCCGGTACCTGAGGCGGACCCTCCGCCACATCTTCAACGGCCCGCGCAAGCGGGCCGTTTTCGTTTCCACCAACACGCCGCTTTGCCACACCGGCACACCGGGGCATCGTTGCAAACCAGCGCAATCGGGGGCCAGCGAGTCGTGACCGAGATGTGGGTCGAGCCATTGGGCCTGATCGAGGGCCAGGCCGCCGCCGCCGCGCTGGCCGCGGACCTTGCCTTGCCGCTGGCGGGTGGGCCGCTGGCCTTCACCATGGTGCGGCTGATCGGGCCGGAGGCGCCGCCAAACGCGCTGCCGCTGTCCGATGTGCCGGAGGCCTGGCACGCCCAGGTGTTGGCGCTGACCCGCGCGCTGCCGCGCTTCGCCGGCCTGCCCATGCCCTGCGAAAGCGGGCGGCCGCTGGTGATGGGCATCGTCAACGTCACGCCGGACAGCTTCTCCGATGGCGGCCGCGGCATCGCCGAATCCATCGCCGCGGGTCATGCGATGCTGGAGGCCGGCGCGGATCTGCTGGATATCGGCGGCGAATCCACCCGCCCCGGATCGAACCCGGTGGCGCCGGAGGAGGAATGCCGGCGCGTGCTGCCGGTGATCCGCGAACTGGCGAAGGCCGCCACCATCAGCGTCGACACACGCAACGCCGCGACCATGCTGGCGGCGTTGGAGGCGGGTGCGGAGATCGTCAACGACATCACCGCGTTGCGCCATGACCCGGCGGCGGCGCGGGTGCTGGCGCGGTCGGAGGCCAGCGTCATCTTGATGCACATGCTGGGCGAGGACCCGCGCACCATGCAGCAGAACCCGCGCTACGGCGATGTGGCGCTGGAAGTGGCGCAGTTCCTGGCGGACCGCGTCGCCGCCGCCGAACGGCTCGGCCTGCCGCGGGACCGGCTGGCGGTGGACCCCGGCATCGGCTTCGGCAAGCGCCTGCCGCACAACCTGGCCCTGATGGAGCGCCTGCCGCTGCTGGCTGGCATCGGATGCCCGATCCTGTTCGGCGCCAGCCGCAAGCGCTTCCTCGGCACGCTCTCCGGCGTGGAAACGCCGGCCGAGCGGGTGCCGGCCTCCGTCGCCGCGGCGCTGGCCGCAGCGTCCCGCGGCGCGGCGATGCTGCGGGTGCATGATGTGGCGGAGACGGTGCAGGCCTTGTCCATCTGGCAGGCGCTGTCCGGCGGGGCGGAGGAGGAAGATCCCTGACCTTGGCGTAAGCCGTTGTTTGCATGGGATGAAAATATTGCGTCGGCGCACCGGATGGCTCCGTGAGACGTGACATCCGTGTCACGTTGCGGCGGTTGATTTCGGTGGCGGCGCGGCTGCTACTCGGTGCGCGATCTGCCCGAGACGGAGCAAACCCCCGTGCCGAAGTTGCTGAGGCCGCTGTTGCTGATCCTGCCCCTGCTGCTGCCCGGCGCCGCTGCGCGCGCGCAGCTCGGCGAGACGACCTGCCCTGAACTGGTGGCCTGGGCGCGGGAGCATGCGGTGCATGCCGATCTCGGCGTCAGTCTCGGCTGGGCCGAGCTGGCGCCGCGGCGGGAGGTGACGCTGCCGGGCCTGTTCCTCGCCCCCGTCACCACCGCCACCTTCGGCAAGCCGGCGCTGGAATGGGGGCGGCAGGACCTCCGCACCCTCAATGCCCGCCTGCGGGCCTGCGTCCGGGACCGGGAGATGATCCCGCACCGGCCGGCGCTGGCGGAGGCGCAAAGCGTTGTGGCTGGGGCGACCACCGCCTTTCTGGAACACCGCGAAAGGGTGCTGGACGAGCTGCCGGTGCAGCTTGGCAGGCTGGCACAACAGCCCTTCTCGCCACCCCTGCTGCCCTTCCTGGCCGGGCTGGCCGAGGCCGGCGAACAATCGGGCTGGCAGGCGGCGCAGCCGGCCTTGCGTGACCTGCCGGGGCCCGCGCGCGGCACCGGCAGCCACCTGCTGCGCCTGGTGCCCTATCTGCTGCCCGAGGATCGCCCCCGTTTGCTGCTGCCTGAGCTGGAGCGCCAGCGGACGCAGCGCCTGGCGGAGGCGCGGCAGGTCAGCCTCGATGCCCTGGCCGAGCTGCCCGCCACCCCGCGCGGCCTGGCGGCGCTGGAGGCGCTGGAGAAGGGCGCGGTGATGCCGGTGCTGCGGCCGGAGGATCGCGCGGAGGTCATCGCCGCCCAGCAATCCCGGCGTGCGGCCTTGCTGGATGAGATGGAGGGCGCGCTACGCCGCCGCATCACCACGGTCCCGGCCAGCCCGATGGCATTCGGCATGCTGGCCGCGATCCGCCGCGATGCGGCCTTCGGCGCGCTGCCCCCGGACCGTAGCGCCGCGCTGACCGCCGAGCTGGATGCGCATTCCCGCAGCCTGGCCGCCACGCTGCTTGACCGGGTGGAGCGCAACCTGGCGGAGCAGCCGGAGACGCTGGAGGCGCTCGGCCCCTCGGTCCTGCTGCGCCAGCGGGTGGCGGCGGCGCTGCGGCCCCATGCCGAAGCCGGCGCGCTGGCGGCCTTCGAGCGGTCCAGCACCCGCCGAATCGCCGCCATGGCGGAAGCCGCCCTGCCGGAATTCGAGGCGATGCTGGCGTCCGTGCCGGCGGAGGCGTTGGATTCGCTGCACGCGCCGGCCTGGCTGGCCGCGCTGCCACCGCCCTTCGCCACCCGCTATGCGGCGGCGCTGGCGGATCGCCGCGCGGCGCTGGAAGCCAAGATCGCCGCCGCGGCGGAGGCGGAGGCGGCGCGGGAGGCCGGGCCACTGGCAGGGCGCCGCTATGCCACGGCGGATGGCGCGATGCGGCTGGAATTCCTCGATGCCAGCCGCGTGCTGATGACCCAGGCGGCGACGCAGATGACGGTCGCCGGCAGCTATGAGGAGATTGCCGGGCAGCGGCTGATCCTGACACTGCCGGAGACCAATGTGGTGCTGCGGCGCGAAGGGCGGCGGCTGGATGGCGGGGCCCTGGTTCTGGTGCGCCAGTAGGGGCCGGTCGCGGCAGCGTGATGACGAAAGCCGGATGCAACCACGGCGCAGATTTCAAACCCTGATGCGGGCGCTATAAGCGGTGCATGAACGCACCCACCCGCAGGCTATTCGGCACCGATGGTATCCGTGGCACGGCCAATAAGCCGCCGATGGATGCCGGCACAGCGCTCCGCCTCGGACAGGCGGCGGGCAAGTTCTTCAATCGCGGCGCGCACAAGCACCGCGTGGTGATCGGCAAGGACACAAGGCTTTCCGGCTACATGCTGGAGCCGGCCATGACGGCGGGCTTCGTCGGCGCCGGGATGGATGTGGTGCTGGTCGGGCCGCTGCCGACGCCCGCCATCGCCATGCTGACACGCAGCCTGCGCTGCGATCTCGGCGTGATGATCTCGGCCAGCCACAACCCGTATGAGGACAATGGCATCAAGCTGTTCGGCCCTGATGGGCTGAAACTGTCCGATGCGCAGGAAGCCGCGATCGAAGCGCTGATGGATGCGCCGAATTTCCCGGAAGGCTTGGCCGCCCCGGCCAAGCTCGGCCGCGCCAGCCGGCTGGAGGATGCGCCGGGCCGCTACATCGAGGCCGCGAAGGCCGCCTTCCCGCGTGGCCGCAGCCTGGACCGCCTGCGCATTGCCGTCGATTGCGCGCATGGCGCCGCCTACAAGGTGGCGCCGACCGTGCTGTGGGAGCTGGGGGCGGAGGTGGTCTCCATCGGCGTCTCGCCGGATGGCTTCAACATCAACCGCGATTGCGGCGCCACGGCGCCGCAGAAGCTTGGGGAGCTGGTGCGCGAACGCCGCGCCGATCTTGGCATTGCACTCGATGGCGATGCGGACCGGCTGGCGCTGTGCGACGAGCATGGGCGAATCATCGATGGCGACCAGATCCTGGCGACCATCGCCGGCGCCTGGCACCGCGAAGGCAAGCTGACGGGCGGCGGCGTGGTGGCCACGGTGATGTCGAATCTGGGGCTGGAGCGGCATCTGGAGGGGCTCGGCCTGGCGCTGCACCGCACCAAGGTCGGTGACCGCTATGTCGGCGAGAAGATGCGCGGATCCGGCTGCAACCTGGGCGGTGAGCAATCCGGCCATGTGATCCTCTCGGATTTCGCCACCACCGGGGACGGTCTGTTCGCCGCGCTGCAGGTGCTGGCGCTGCTGGTGGAGGAAGGGCGCCCGGCCAGCGAGGTCTGCCGCCGCTTCACGCCGATGCCGCAGCTTCTGGAGAACATCCGCTACACCGGCACATCCCCCTTGAGCGACGCGGAGGTGGAGCAGGCGATCGCGGCGGCGGGCGACAAGCTTGGCAATCGTGGCCGCGTGCTGGTGCGCGCCTCGGGCACCGAACCGCTGATCCGGGTGATGGCGGAGGCCGAGGATGCGGGGGAGATGCGTCGCACGGTGGCGGATCTGTCCGCGCTGATCCGGGCGCGTGCGGCGGCGGGTGCGGTGAAGAAGGCCGGCGCCGCGGAATGATCGGGCCACAGGCTAGGGGCCGGGTGCTGATCTGCGCGGGATCGGATTCGGGCGGCGGGGCGGGCATCCAGGCGGATATCAAATCCGTCACCGCGCTGGGCGGCTATGCGGCGACCGCGGTGACGGCGCTGACGGCGCAGAACACGCTCGGCGTGCAGGATGTGATGGGCGTGCCGCCCGCCTTCATCCGGCTCCAGATCCGCATGGTGCTGGAGGATCTGGGCGCGGACGCGATCAAGACCGGCATGCTGGCCGATGTCGCCACCATCGAGGCGGTGTGCGATGCGCTCGCCGAATACGGCGCGGGGATTCCGCTGGTGGCGGACCCGGTGATGGTTGCCAAGGGCGGGCATCGGCTGCTGGCCGAGGATGCGGTGGCAACCCTGGCGGCGCGGCTGCTGCCCATGGCCGCCCTGATCACGCCGAACCTGCCGGAGGCGGAGGCGCTGGTCGGCTTTCCCGTGGTGGACGTGCCCGGCATGCATCGCGCGGCCGATGCGCTGCTGCGGATGGGCGTGCGCGCGGTGCTGGTGAAGGGCGGGCATCTGGATGGCGCGGTGCTGACCGATGTGCTGGCCACCGCGGCGGGTCGCGAGACCTTCGAAAGCCCACGCATCGCCAGCACCAGCACGCATGGCACCGGCTGCACGCTGGCCTCGGCCACTGCCTGCGGCCTGGCGCAGGGTATGGCGTTGCGCGAGGCGGTTATTCGCGCCCGTGCCTATGTGCGGGCTGCCATGCGCGCCGCACCCGGGCTCGGGCAGGGACATGGGCCGCTCGGCCATGGCATCACCATGGACCCGTCCCGCCTGGAGCTGATGCCTTGAGACGCTTTGAATTCGTGACCGTCGATGTCTTCACGGACCGCCGCTTCGGCGGCAATCCGCTGGCCGTGTTCCCCGATGCGCGCGGCCTGACGGAGGCCGAGATGCAGGCGCTGGCGGCGGAGTTCAACCTCTCCGAGACCACCTTCGTGCTGCCGCCGGAGGACCCGGCGAACACCGCCCGCGTCCGCATCTTCACCCGGCAATATGAGATGCCCTTCGCCGGCCACCCCAATGTCGGCACCGGCTTCGTGCTCGCCGATCGCGCGGTGAAGGGCGTGCTGCGCTTCGAGGAGATCGCGGGGCTGGTGGAGGTGCGGGTGGACGGGCAGGGCACCACCATCGCCGCGCCGCAGCCGCTGACGCTGGATGTGGAACTGCCCGTCGCCCTGGTAGCCCGTGCGGCGGGGCTGGCGGAGAGCGATATCGTGCTGGCCCGCCATGCGCCGGTGCGTGCCGGCACCGGCAACTTCTTCGTGCTCGCCGAGGTGACGCCGGAAGCCCTTGGCCGCGCACAGCCGGATTTCGCCGGGTTCCGCGCGGGGCTGGAGGCGGTGCCGGCGCTGCAGGGGCGCTTTGCCCTGTATCTGTATGCGCCGGAGGATGGCGCGGTGCGGGCGCGAATGTTCGCCCCGCTCGGCGGTACGGTGGAGGATGCAGCAACCGGCAGCGCGGCGACGCCGCTGGCCGCGCTGCTGCTGAAACTGTCGGGCCAGGAACAGGGCGCCTGGGACATCACCCAGGGCGTCGAGATGGGCCGGCCGAGCCTGCTGCGCACCACCGCGCGTCGCGCGCCCGATGGCATCCGCGCCACGGTCGGTGGCGGCTGCGTGCCCATGCTGCGCGGAGAGATCAGCCTGTGAGCGGCAAACGCGGCCCCACCAAGCCGCGCGCGCCGAAGCGCGCCGTGCCCGGCACCGCCGCACCGGTTGATGCGCCCAAGGACGGGCCGGCGCTGGCCGTGCCGAGCGAGGCCGTGCCGCCCCCGGTCGCGGCGCCCGTCATCGCCGCCGTGCCGGTGCCGGCCGCACCACCCGGCCTCGCGCATCTGCCGCTGCCGCTGCTGGTGCTGCCGATGGGCCTGGGCGGCCTGGGTCTGTCGTGGCGCGAAGCCGCCACCGTGCTCGGCGCGCCCGCCTTCCCGGGCGAGGCGCTGCTGTTGCTGACGGCGCTGGTCTGGCTGCTGGTGGTCGGCGCCCAGGCGCTGCGGGCGCTGCGCTACCCGGACGCCATGCTGGCCGAGCTGCGCCACCCGGTGCGCGTCGCCTTCGCCGCGGCGCCGACGGTCGGGCTGATGATCCTGGCCGGTGCGATCTGGCCCTATGCGCCAGGCTTCGGCGCCGGGCTGTGGGGCGTGGCGGTGGCGCTGCATCTGGTGGTGGCGATGCTGCTGCTGCGGCGCGTGTTCGCGGGGCGGGGGGAGGCGGCAATGCTGGCGCCGCCGCTGCTGATCCCCTTCGTCGGCAACATCCTGGCGCCGGTCTTCGGCGTGCGAATGGGCTACCTCGATGCATCCTGGATGATGTTCGGCGTCGGCGTGCTGCTGTGGCTGGCGGTGCTGCCGCTGCTGCTGCACCGGCTGGTGGCAGGGCCGCCGCTGCCGCTGGCGATGCGGCCGAGCGTCGCGATCTTCGTGGCACCGCCCGCGGTAGGCGCGCTGGCGGTTGCGGTGCTGACCGGCAATACGCATGGACCGGCGCTGGCCTTCACCGGCGTGGCGCTGCTGGTCGCGGCGGCGGTGGTGTCGCTGGCGGGGGAACTGGCGCGGGTGCCGTTCAGCCTGTCCTGGTGGGGGGTTACCTTTCCCTCCGCCGCCTTCGCCATCATGCTGATGGGGCTTGGGTTCCACCCGCTCTTCGGCTGGCTGGCGCTGGCGCTGAACACGGGCTTGACCGGCTGGGTCGCCTGGCGCACGGCGCGGGCGGCGCGGGCCGGCGTGTTTCTGCAGCCCGAGGCGCACTGAAGCGGATGCTTGCGCGGCCCGGCGCGGGGCATTAACCCTCGTGGTGGGCCACGCTCCCCCACCGGAGCGCATTCGCTTCTGGAAGGGAGCCGCATATGACCGCCAAGCCGGACCTGCGTCCGAACAATCCCCGTTTTTCTTCCGGTCCCTGTGCCAAGCGCCCCGGCTGGTCGCTGGCGGCGCTGGAGGGCGCGCTGCTCGGGCGCAGCCATCGCGCCAAGGACCCCAAGGCGAAGCTCGCCGAGACCATTGAACTCTCGAAGTCCATCCTCGGCATGCCGAAGGATTGGCGGCTCGGCATCGTGCCGGCGTCGGACACCGGCGCGGTGGAGATGGCGCTGTGGTCGCTGCTCGGGCCGAAGGGTGTCGATATCCTGGCCTGGGAATCCTTCTCCAAGGATTGGGCGACGGATGTCACCAAGCAGTTGAAGCTGGATGATGTGCGGGTGATCTCGGCGGGTTACGGCAAGCTGCCGGACCTCGCGCAGGTGGAAAAGACGCGCGACCTGGTCTTCGTCTGGAACGGCACCACCAGCGGCGTGCGGCTGGCCAATGCGGATTTCATCGCGGATGACCGCGAGGGTCTGGCGATCTGCGACGCCACCAGCGCCGCCTTCGCCATGCACCTGCCCTGGCCGAAGCTCGATGTGGTGACCTGGTCCTGGCAGAAGGTGCTGGGCGGGGAGGCGGCGCATGGCATGCTGGCGCTCTCGCCGCGCGCCGTCGCGCGTCTTGAATCCCACAAGCCCGCCTGGCCCATGCCGAAGATCTTTCGCATGACCAAGGACGGCAAAGTGAACGAAGGCATCTTCAAGGGCGAGACGATCAACACGCCGTCGATGCTCTGCGTGGAAGACGCGATCGACGGGCTGCGCTGGGCCGAGGGCGTCGGCGGGCTGAAGGGGCTGGTCGCGCGGTCGGAGGCGAATCTCGCCGCCATTGCGGACTGGGTCGCCGGCAGCGATTGGGCCGCCTTCCTGGCGGAGGATGCCGCGACACGCTCCTGCACCTCCATCTGCCTGAAGATCGTGGCGCCGTGGTTCACCGCGCTCGATGCCGAAGGCCAGGCTGCGGCGGCGAAGAAGCTGTCCGCGATGCTGGAAAAGGAAGGCGTGGCGCTGGACGCCGCCAACTATCGCGACGCCCCGCCGGGCCTCCGCATCTGGGGCGGTGCCACGGTGGAGACCAGCGACATCCAGGCGCTGCTGCCCTGGCTCGACTGGGCTTTCGCCGCGGTCGCCGCCGAGCACAAGGCGGTGGCGGCATGAATGCGCCCAAGGTTCTGATCAGCGACAAGCTCTCCGCCGCCGCCATCGCCATCTTCAAGGGCCGCGGCATCGAGGTGGATTTCAAGCCCGGCCTGAAGCCCGCCGAATTGCGGGAGATCATCGGCAACTACGACGGCCTCGCCATCCGCAGCGCCACCAAGGTGACCCGCGAAGTGCTGGATGTGGCGCCGCGCCTGAAGGTGGTGGGTCGCGCCGGTATTGGCGTGGACAATGTCGATGTGTCGAGCGCCACCGCGCGCGGCGTCGTCGTGATGAACACGCCGCATGGCAATGCCATCACCACGGCGGAACATGCGATCGCGATGATGTTCGCGCTCGCCCGGCAGATCCCGGAAGCCTCGGCTTCCACCAAGGCCGGGAAGTGGGAGAAGAACCGCTTCATGGGCGTGGAGGTCTCCGGCAAGACGCTCGGCCTGGTGGGGGCGGGGAATATCGGCAGCATCGTCGCCAACCGCGCCGTCGGCCTGCACATGAAGGTCATCGCCTACGACCCCTTCCTGTCGGAGAAGCGGGCGCTGGAACTGGGCGTCGAGAAGGTGGATCTCGATGCGCTGGTGGCGCGCGCGGACTTCATCACCATCCACGCGCCCTTCACCGAGCAGACGAAGAACATCCTCTCGCGCGATCGCATCTTCGCCATGAAGAAGGGCGCGCGGCTGATCAACTGCGCCCGTGGCGGCCTGGTGGATGAGAGGGCGTTGTTCGAGGCGCTCGCCGCCGGCCACCTGGCCGGCGCAGCCCTCGACGTGTTCGAGACGGAACCGGCCACCGACAGCCCGCTGTTCACGCTGGAGAATGTGGTCTGCACCCCGCACCTCGGTGCCGCGACCGCCGAGGCGCAGGAGAATGTGGCGCTTCAGGTGGCGGAGCAGATGAGCGACTTCCTGCTCACCGGCGCCGTCTCCAACGCCATCAACATGCCCTCCGTCACCGCGGAGGAGGCGCCGCGCCTGCGGCCCTATATGGAACTGGCCCGGCAGCTCGGCGCGCTAGCCGGCCAGCTCACCGCCGCGCAGGGCGAGGAGATCAAGGCGATTCATGTGGCCTATGAGGGCCAGGCGGCGGAGCTGAACCAGCGGCCGCTGACGGCCGCGGCACTCGCCGGCGTGCTGACGCCGATGATGGGCGCGGTGAACATGGTCAACGCGCCCGTGGTCGCCCGCGAACGCGGGATCGAGGTGGCGGAGACGGTGCTGGAACGCAGCGGCGACTATGCCACGCTGCTGCGCGTGACGGTGGTGACGGAGGCGCTGCGGCGGTCTGTCGCCGGCACGCTGGTCGGCACCGGCAAGCCGCGGCTGGTGGAGGTGAAGGACATTGCGGTGGAGGCCGATTTCGCGCCGCACATGCTGTATGTGACGAACCAGGACCGCCCCGGCTTCATCGGCCGCTTCGGCACCACCCTGGCCGATGCCGGCATCAACATCGCCACCTTCCACCTCGGTCGCAACACGCCGGGTGGGGATGCGATCTGCCTGGTGGGCCTGGATGCGCCGGTGCCAGATGCGGTGCTCGCAACCGTGCGGGCGCTGCCGCTGGTGGTGCGGGCGACGCCGCTGGCCTTCTGAACCGCGTCCCGCCCGGTGGCCCCCCTTATGGGTCAGGCCGCCGGGCAGCGCGCGATCATTTCGCGGCGCCGGACAGCGCCTCGCCAAGGTTCTTGATCTGGTCGGCCTTCGCGCCCTCGCTGCGGCCGGCCATCTTGACCGTCGACTCGCCCAGGGCGCTGACAACCTTCTTCACCGCCTCACCGTCGATCTCGTCCGACTGGATCAGCTTCTTCAGCCGCTCCAGGTCGCGGATGATGCCCTTGGCACCAGGTGTTTCCACGTCTTCCAAGTTCTTCTCCCAGCCCTCGATGTTCTTCACCGCGGTATTGATGGTGAAGCCTTTCACGCCTTCGCTAATATGCTTGATGGTCGCTGCGAATTGCGGCATCTCGCCTGTCTCCCGCCGGTGCGGCATGCGCCGGTTCAAGGCGGAAGCGCGGCGCCAGGACACTGGTTTCCGGGGGATATTTTCGCCATCCAGGGCTTGCGGCGCGGCAGACTGCGCTACGCGAACGACTGGTCCGCATTAAGCGAAGCGTCGGTGTCGTGCTCTCAGCTGCGGCTGCGGCCACCGCCATCCAGCCGGCGGATCTCGCCATAGGCCGCTGCCGCAGCCTCCGAGACGCGCGGCAGGCGGGGCAGGGCGCCGAGGCGGGCCAGCGTGGCCAGCGGGCCTAGTGGGAAGTCCGGCCCGCTCAGCGCCGCCTCCGCCCGCGCCGGGCGGCCCTGGTCCAGCGCCGTGGCGGCGTCGCGCAGCGCGGCGATGACGGCGGCGGGCGGCGCTTCGGGGGCGACGCCGATCGCCTGACGCAGCTCCGCCACACCCAGCCGCGTCGCGTGCAGGGCGGGGCCGGAGGCCTCGTGCCGGTAGCGCGGATCCTGCCGCAAGGCATCGGCCACCACCTCCAGCTGCACGGCGGCGCGGGCGGCCTGGGCCGGGTTGCCGGCGAGGCGGGAGGTATCGGCCAGCCACCAGGGGGCGGACAGCGCCGCGCCGCGAACGGGGTCTCCGAAGCCACCCAGATGCTGTGCCGCCGGGTCGGCGCAGGCGGCGGCGAACAGCAGGGGGAGAAGGGTGAGGCGCATACAGCGAGTCTGGTGGGCCGCCGCCGCCGCGACAAGTCACGCTTCGTCACGTGACCCTCGCGGCGGGATGCGGGATTGCTGCGACATGACCCTGCACCTGCCCCGCTTCCCCCGCCGCGGCCTGATCCTGGCCGCCCCGGCCCTTCTGCTGCCGGGCTGCGCCCAGGCCCAGCCGGCGGGCGGCACGCCGGCGCAGATGGAAGGCCCCTACTATCCGCGCGCCATCCCCGCCGATGCGGATGCCGATCTGCGCCGCGTCACCGGTCTCGGGCAGGTGGCGCAGGGCCGGCCGCTGCTGCTGGCGGGCCAGGTGCGGACGCTGGATGGCACCCCGGTGCCGGGTGCCGTGGTGGAGATCTGGCAGGCCGACCATGCCGGCATCTACCTGCACCCGCGGGAAGGCCGGCTGGCGCAGCGCGATGCGGGCTTCCAGGGCTATGGCCGGACCCGCGCCGATGCCCAGGGCCACTACGCCTTCCGCACCATCCGCCCCGGCGAATACCCTGGCCGCACGCCGCATATTCATCTGCGCGCCCATCCCCCTGGTGGTGGCCCCGCCCTGACCACGCAGGTCTATTTCCCGGATGAGCCGCTGAATGCCCGCGACGGGCTGCTGCGCCGCGTGGAGGAAGCGCGCCGCGCGCTACTCATGGCCCAGCTTTCCGCGACCGATGAAGGCCAGCGCGCGGCCTTCGATATCATCCTGACCTAGGCCCCCCGTTTGAGCACTGGGGGTTGCAGAGGGGCCGCCCCCCTGCCACACACGCGCCGCCTTTCCGCGGCGCTGAAACAATAAATGACCGACGATCCTCCGAACCCCGCTCTGCTGCCCGCTGGCCTGTCCGACGTCCTGCCGCCCGAGGCGGAGCGGGAGGCGATGCTCGTCGAGGTGCTGGCCGAGACCTTCGCCCGGCACGGCTATGAACGGGTGAAGCCGCCGCTGCTGGAATTCGAGGACAGCCTGCTGGCCGGCTCCGGCGCCGCCGTGGCGGAGCAGACCTTCCGGCTGATGGACCCGGTCAGCCACCGCATGATGGGCCTGCGCGCGGACACCACGCCGCAGGTCGCCCGCATCGCCGCCACGCGGCTCGCCCGCGTAACCCGCCCGCTGCGGCTGAGCTATGCCGGCCAGGTGCTGCGGGTGCAGGGCACGCAGTTGGCCCCCGCGCGGCAGATTCCCCAGGCGGGGATCGAGCTGATCGGCCCGGAAAGCGCCGCGGCGGATGCCGAGGTCGCCGCCGTGGCGGCGGAGGCGCTGGCCGCCGTCGGCATTCTCGACGCGTCGCTCGACATCACCCTGCCGCGCCTGGCACCTGCCTTGCTGGACGAGGCCGGGGTGCAGGGCGAGGCGCGGCGCAAGCTGGCCCGCGCGCTGGACCGCAAGGATGCCGCCGCCGTGACTGAATACGCCGCGCAATCCGGCGGTGCCGCGCTGCTGCTGCCCGCCCTGCTCGCCGCCGCCGGCCCGGCCGATGCGGCGCTGGCGGTGCTGGAGGCGGAGGCGCTGCCGCCGGCCGCACGGCAGATCGCGGACCATGCCGCCGCCGTGGTCGCCGCGGTGCGTGAACTCGCGCCGGCGCTGCGGATCACGCTGGACCCGTTGGAATTCCGCGGCCTGCACTACCACACCGGCGTCGCCTTCACGATCTTCGGCGCCGGCCGCACCGGGGAACTGGCGCGCGGCGGCCGCTACCTTTCGGGGGAGGAGCCGGCCACGGGCATGACGCTGTACCCGGATGCCGTGCTGCGCGCCGTGCCGCCGGCGGCGCCGCGCCTGCGCGTCTTCGTGCCGCGTGGCGCGGCGGCCGGGCAGGCCGCGGCCTTGCGGGCGCTTGGCTATGCCACGGTGGCGCCGCTCGCCCCCACCGATACGGCGCAGTCCCTGCGCTGCACCCATGTGATGGACAGCGCCGGCGCGCTGAACCCGGTTCAGGAGTAGTCGCGATGGCCAATGTCGCCGTCATCGGCGCCCAATGGGGCGACGAGGGCAAGGGGAAGGTTGTGGACTGGCTCGCCAGCCGGGCCGACATCGTGGTGCGCTTCCAGGGCGGCCATAATGCCGGCCACACGCTGGTGGTGGGCGATCAGGTCTACAAGCTGTCGCTGCTGCCGTCCGGCGTGGTGCGCGGCAAGCTCGGCATCATCGGCAATGGCGTGGTGCTGGACCCGGAGCACCTGCTTTCCGAGATCGCCAAGGTCACGGCGCAGGGCCTGAAGGTGACGCCGGAGAATCTCCGGATCGCGGAGAATGTGCCGCTGATCCTGCCGCTGCACCCGGCGCTGGACAAGGCGCGCGAAGTGGCGCGCGGCGCGTCCGCCATCGGCACCACCGGGCGCGGCATCGGCCCGGCCTATGAGGACAAGGTGGCGCGCCGCGCCATCCGCCTGTCCGACCTGGCGGAGCCGGAGGTGCTGTCGCACAAGCTGGATGAGCTGCTGCTGCACCACAACACGCTGCTGAAGGGCCTGGGCGCGCCGGTGTTCGAGAAGCAGGCGCTGCTCGACCGGCTGCTGGAACTGGCGCCGCAACTGCTGCCCTTCTCGGAGCCGGTCTGGCAATTGCTGGACGAGGCGCATCACACCGGCAAGCGCGTGCTGTTCGAGGGCGCGCAGGCGGTGATGCTGGATGTGGACCACGGCACCTATCCCTACGTGACCTCCTCGAACACCGTGGCCGGCAATGCGGCGGCGGGGTCGGGCGTCGGGCCGAAGCAGATCGGCTATGTGCTCGGCATCGCCAAGGCCTACACCACCCGCGTCGGCTCCGGCCCCTTCCCGACGGAGCTGAAGGACGAGACCGGCCGCCTGCTGGGCGAGCGTGGCCATGAATTCGGCACCGTCACCGGCCGCCCGCGCCGCTGCGGCTGGTTCGACGCCTGCATGGTGCGCCAGGCGGTGAAGGTCGGCGGCGTGGAGGGCCTGGTGCTGACCAAGCTCGACGTGCTGGACGGCATGAAGGAACTGCACATCTGCACCGGCTACGAGGTGGATGGCCAACTGGTGAACCGCCTGCCGGCCTCGATCGCGGCGCAGGAGAAGGCGAAGCCGGTCTATGAGGTGATGACCGGCTGGTCCGGCTCCACCCGCGGCGCCCGCAGCTACGCCGAACTGCCGGCCGAGGCGGTGAAGTATGTCCGCCGGATCGAGGAATTGGTGGAGGCGCCGGTGGTGCTACTGTCCACCAGCCCGGACCGCGACGACACCATCATGCTGCGCGACCCGTTCGCGGGCTGAACCAGGGGAACCCAGCGATGAGCCAGGCCGAGGAATTCCACAATCTGGATGACGAGACCGCCGGTCTCGCCCGCGAGCTCGCACCCGGCGTCACCACCCGGATCTTCCCGGGCGAGCAAGCCATGCTTTCCATCGTCAGCATCGCGCCCAATGCCATGGGCACGGTGCATGACCATCCGGAGGAGCAATGGGGCGTGCTGCTGGAGGGCAGCGCCATCCGCATCCAGGGTGGCGAGGAGATTGCCGTGAAGAAGGGCGATTTCTGGCGCACCCCGGGCGGTGTGCCGCACACCATGAAGGCGGGGCCGGAGGGCTGCCGGGTGCTGGATATTTTCTCCCCGCCGCGCGAGGCCTATCGCAAGCAGGGCAAGGGCTTCGGCTGACACCCTTCCTCCCCCACCTTTCCCCCGCATGGGGAGAGGTGGGGCACAGGGGCGTCCAACTGAACCACCACCGCTGAAGGCGGCGGCTCAATTCATCTAGACATCCGGTTGTCACGAGATCGTCACGATGGCAGGCTCCCGCCATGCCGACGCGCCGCGACATCCCTGCCGATGCCATCACCGCCTTCCCGGCGGTCCCGTCGCCGCCTTCGCCGTGACCCGCCCCGAGGCCGACCGCGCCTCCCGCGATGCCTCCATCGTGCTCGGCCTGACGCTGCCGGGTGATGCGGTGCTGTACCTGCTGCTGCCGCTGCATGCCGCCGCTTTCGGGGTGACGCTGGCGGAGGCCGGGCTGCTGCTGGCGGCGAACCGGCTGGTGCGGATCATCGGCTATGGCTGGGTGGCGCGATTCTATGAGCGCTCCGGGCCACGCCATGCCTGCCTGCTCGCGGTGCTGGGCGCCGCCTGTGCCACCGGGGGCTATGCGGTGCTGCCGGGGGTCTGGTGGCTGCTGCCGGCGCGGCTGGTCTGGGGCCTGTCTTTCGCCGCGATGAACATCGCCACCCAGGCGCTGGCCACGGCGGAGGCTTCCGGCGCCGCACGCCGCAGCGGCGTCTCCCGCGCCATCATCTCCACCGGGCCGATGCTCGGCTTGCTGGCCGGCGCCGTGGTGGCGGAGGTGGCGGGGCCGCAGGTGGTGTTCCTGGGCCTCGGCCTGCTGTCCCTGGTCGCGCTGCCCTTCGCCTGGCGCCTGCCGGGCGGGGAGGGGCCGCGCCTGCGTGCCGCCGGCCCGCGCTTCGCGCTGCCGAGGCCGTTGGATGTCTGGTCCTTCGTGCAGGGGCTGGCGCTGGATGGGCTGTTCGTGCTCGGCCTCGCCTTTCTCGCCGCCGCCGCCCTGCCGCAGGGTGCGGCGCTGGCCGCCGGTGCGGCGCTGTCCGCGCGCTACTTGGCGGAGGTGGTGCTGGGCGCGCCGGCGGGGCGGCTGGCGGAACGATTCGGCGCGGCGCCGCTGCTGCTGCTGGTCTCGCTCGCCTCCGCCGCCGGGCTGGCGGTGATCGGGGTGGGGTGGCTCTGGGTCGGCAGCCTGCTGGTGGTTGGTCTGCGCGGGCTATTGCAGCCGCTACCGGCCCCCGTCGCCGCCGCCCGGGCGGCGCCGCAGGACCGGGTGGCGGCGCTGGCGCGGCTGGCGACCTGGCGGGATATCGGCGCCGGAATCGGGCCGCTGGTTGCGGGGGTGCTGCTGCCCCTGGTGCCGGCGGTCTGGCTGTATCTCGGCGCCGCGGCGCTGCTGACCGCCGCGTCCCTGGCGGCGCTGCGCCGATAGGCGGGGTGCGGCTCAGCCCGCCTCGGCCAGCAGCGCCTTCAAATCCAGCCGCTTGGTGCACATCACCAGCTTGCCATCCGCGCCGCGCGGCCAATCGGCCTGCGGCCGGTCTCGGTACAGCTCCACGCCATTGCCATCCGGGTCGCGCAGATACAGCGCCTCCGACACGCCATGGTCGCTGGCGCCTTCCAGCGGCCAGCCGGCCTGGACGAGTTGGCGCAGCGCGCGGGCCAGTGCCGCGCGGTCCGGCAGCAGCAGCGCCACATGATACAGGCCGGTGGTGCCGAAGCCAGGCGGGCTGCCGCCGGCGCTCTCCCAGGTGTTCAGCGCGATGTGGTGGTGGTAGCCGCCGGCTGAGAGGAACACCGCCTGGTCGCCGATGCGCTGCTGCACCTCCAGCCCGATCAGGTCGCGCCAGAAGCGCAGGCTGCGCTCCAGCTCCGCCACCTTCAGGTGCACGTGGCCGATATGGGCGCCAGCCGGCATCACATAGGGAGCGATGGGGGCTTCACCTTCGATTGTGAGGGACATGACGGGGCTCCTTCTGGTCCCTGAGAGTGGTCCCGCGGGGCGGCCCGGTCCAATCGGGTTGCCGCATGGGCCATATCGCTCCGGATGATGGCCTCAGCCCGGCCTGGCGTTGTCCTCCAGGGCATGGCGGATGCGGCGCGCCACCTCCGCCCGGCAATAGGGCTTCTGCATCACCGGGAAGCCATGCGGGCGGAGGCCGGCGCTGGCGGCCTCGTCCCGCGGATCGACAAAGCCGGTGGAAAGCAGCACCCGCAGGTCCGGCTGGCGCTGCCGCGCCTCGGTAGCCAGGGCGATGCCATTGATGCCGCCGGGCATCACCACGTCGCTGAACAGCAGGTCGTAGTGCCGCGCCGGATCATCCAGCAGCCGCAGCGCGCATGGTCCGTCGCTGGCCGTCTCCACCTGGTAGCCGAGGTCGTGCAGCAGGCCCTGGGCGAGGTCCAGCACCTCCGCATTGTCGTCCACCACCAGCACCCATTCCCCATGGCCGCGCGGCTCGCCCTCCGTCTCGCCGGGCGCCGCGGCGTCGGCGGGTATCGCGGCGTCCGGGGCCAGGGCGGGGAAGCGCATCCGCACCGTGGTGCCCTGGCCCTCCGTGCTCTCGATCAGCAGGAAGCCACCGGATTGGCGCACGAAGCCATAGACCTGGGCCAGGCCGAGGCCTGAGCCCTGGCCGACCTCACGCGTCGTGAAGAAAGGCTCCGTGACCCGATCGAGGATGGCGCGGGGGATGCCGATGCCGCTGTCGCGGACCGCGAGCTCGACAAATCCATGCGGCGCCGCATCGCCCTCCGGCGTCTCCGGCTGCGGCGGGTGGGCGGTGCTGATGGTCACCTCGCCGCGGCTGGGCATGGCGGCGCCGGCATTGCGCATCAGGTTCACCAGCGCGGCCTCAAGCTGCCCGGCATCCAGCCGCGCCGCCGGCAGCCCAGGCGCCAGGTCCAGCCGCAGGATCGCGCCGCCCAGCACACGGGCCAGCAGTGCCGACAGGTTCTTGAGGGAGGCGTTGATATCCAGCGGCTGCCCCTCAAGCCGCTGCCGCCGGGCGAAGGCCAGAAGCTGGCGGGTGAGGGTGGCGCCACGGCGCGCGGCCTCCAGCGCCCCATCATGCCGCCGCTGGGCGCGGGGGTTGCCGGATTCCGCCACGAGCGGGCGCAACACCTCCAGCGAGCCGACAACCACCTGCAGCAGGTTGTTGAAATCATGCGCCACGCCGCCGGTGAGCTGGCCCAAAGCCTCCAGCCGCTGCGCCTGGTGCAGCGTATCCTCCGCCTTCCGCCGGCGGGAGACGTCGAGCTGGCTGCCGAAGAAGTACAGCAGCTTGCCATCGCTGCCGAAGACCGGGCTGAGAAACAGCGCATTCCAGAAGGCCGAGCCGTCCTTGCGGTAATTCACCAGTTCGATCGCGATATCCGTGCGTGCGGTGATGGCATCGCGCAGCTGGGTGACGGCGGCGCGGTCCGTGGCTGGTCCCTGCATGAATCGACAGTTGCGGCCGAGCAGCTCCTCCGCCGCATAGCCCGTCATCTGCTGAAAGGCCGGGTTGACGAAGACGATGGGATTGTCCGGCCGGTTCGGGTCCGTGACGAGCATGGGCATGCGCGTGACCTCGATGGCGGCGAAGAACAGGTCGCCGCCGCCGAACGGGCTTGGCGCGGTGAGGGGCGCTGGCAGCGTCGCGCTATGCGGCGGCAGAGCGGGCAGGTCGGCTTGAGTTGGTGGGGTGGTCACCAGAGGTTAAGCCGGCACGGGCGCAGCCAGTTCCGCGTTGTCCAAACATTTCCTTTAGTTCATGCCAGCCGGACCCCCGGGCAAAAAAAAACGCCCCGTGCCGGTTGGCGCGGGGCGTTGGGAAGAGCCGGTCTATGGCCCGTCAGACGACGCCGAGGCGGCGCTCGACGATCTGGGTCTTCATGCTCTTCTGCAGCTTCTCGAAGGCGCGCACCTCGATCTGGCGCACGCGCTCGCGGCTGATGTTGTACTGCTGGGAGAGTTCCTCCAGCGTCGTCGGCTCGTCCTTCAGGCGCCGTTCGATCAGGATGTGGCGTTCCCGGTCGTTCAGCGTCTTCAGCGCCTCGCCCAGCAGCTCGCGGCGGTTGGACATGTCCTGCCGTTCGGCGAGCTCCGTCTCCTGGCTCTCTCCGTCATCGACCAGCCAATCCTGCCACTCGCCATCACTGTCGGCGCGGACGGGGGCGTTCAGGCTGTTGTCGGGCGAGGCGAGGCGGCGGTTCATCGACACCACATCGGCTTCCGGCACGGCCAGAACGCGGGCGATCTTCTCGACCTGCTCCGGCTTCAGATCGCCTTCCTCCAGCGCCGCCATCTGGCCCTTCAGCCGGCGGAGGTTGAAGAACAGCTTCTTCTGCGCCGCGGTCGTCCCCATCTTCACGAGGGACCAGCTGTGCAGGATGTATTCCTGGATCGCCGCACGAATCCACCACATGGCGTAGGTCGCCAGGCGGAAGCCGCGGTCCGGGTCGAACCGCTTGACGGCCTGCATCATGCCGACATTGCCCTCGGAGATCAGCTCACCGACCGGCAGCCCATAGCCGCGGTAGCCCATGGCGATCTTGGCGACGAGGCGGAGGTGGGAGGTGACCAGGCGGTGGGCGGAGGGCTCGTCGCCCTCATCCTTCCAGCGCTTGGAGAGGTTGTACTCCTCCTCCGGCGTCAGCATCGGAAACTTGCGGATATCCTGAAGATACCGGGACAGGTTGCCTTCGGGCGCCATCGGAATGGACATAGTGGAAGCCATGGTGAGAACTGCCTCCTCGGTCGCCTGGTGCCCCCCGTGACGGCGGGGCCCATGACGGCTGTGCTGTTCTGCCAACGTGGGACGGGCCCTCCCTTTCCATCCCGACCCCGGTCACGACGGGGTGATGATGGAGGGGCGCTCCTGGCGCCCGGGGTATGACCCGGGGCCTGGGGGTGCGAAGCGGCACCCGACCGTAGCTGGCTGGCGATTCTTAGAGCGTATTCAGACGGTGATCAAGAAAAACCGACCTGCAAGGTAGGTTTACGTTCGGTTACCGGCCGGTAACATTTCCATCGAGGCAGGCGATCAGCGCAGCCATGTCCGGCGGCAGTTCTGCGCTGAAACTTAGGGCGGCACCTGTGACCGGATGGTTAAAGCCCAGGGTGGCCGCGTGCAGCGCCTGGCGCGGAAACCCAGTCAGCATTTCGCGCGCAGGGCCGGCAAGGTTACGCGCCGCCGCCGGAATACGGCGCAGATAGACCGGGTCTCCCACTACCGGGTGGCCGATATGCGCCAGATGGACGCGAATCTGGTGGGTGCGCCCGGTGGCAAGCCGGCAGCGCAGCAGGGCGCAAGATGTGCCGAAGGCGCGTTCGGTGCGGTAGCGCGTCAGCGCATGTTTGCCGTTGCGGGTAACCACCGCCATCCGCTTGCGGTCCATCGGGTGGCGGCCGATGTCGCCCACGATTTCCCCCTCCACCGGGCTGGGCAGGCCCCAGACCAGGGCAAGGTATTCGCGGTCCAGGTCCCGGTTGGCGAAGGCGAGCGACAGCGCTGTATGGGCACGTTCGGATTTCGCCACCACCATGACACCGGAGGTGTCCTTGTCCAGCCGATGCACAATGCCGGGCCGCTTCTCCCCGCCGATGCCGGTCAGATCCTCCGCCGCATGGGCCAGCACGGCGTTGACCAGCGTGCCGTCGCGATTGCCGGGGGCGGGGTGAACCACCAGGCCGGCGGGCTTGTCGAGGACGATCAGATGCCGATCCTCGAACAGGATGGTCAGCGGAATGTCCTGCGGCTGCAGCACCGCATCATCGGGTGGCGGCAGGTGCAGCGTGTAGCGGGCACCGGGGCGTACGGGCTCCGCCGGGTCGTGCACCCGCACACCGTCGCGCATCGCCTGGCCCGACTCGATCAGGGCCTTGACCCGGGACCGCGACAGGCCGCCTATCCCGGGGGCCAGCGCATCGGTCAGGAACCGATCGGCGCGCAGGCCCGCGGCCTCCGGCGGGGCCAGGATTTCAAGGGTTTGACCTGCATCGGGGTCGGAGAGGGGGGTTTGCGTGGCGGCGCTCAAATGGCTGGTCGGGGTGATGGGGGTCATGATTATCCTCGGCACGGTGGCCCTGGTTTTGGTTCTCGTCCAGCGCATGGGCGCGGCGAGCGTGGAGGTGACGCTGCCACCAGCCTCGCTCGGCCAGCCGGCCGGCACGCGGCTGCTCTCGGTGGCCGCGGCGGAAGGGCGCATTGCCGTGCTGGTGGCCCGCCCGGATGGGACGGAGCGCCTGCTGCTGCTGGATGCCGCGCGGGGCCGCGTGGTCGGGGAACTGCGGGCGGCGGAGTGAGGGCCTGATGGCGCATCGCAAGCCGAACCTGCCGGAGAAGATCTGCGCCGCCTGCGGTCGCCCCTTCGCCTGGCGCCGCAAATGGGCGCGGGACTGGGAGAGCGTGCGCTACTGCTCCGACGCCTGCCGCAGCGGGCGACGGGATGCGGCGCGGGGTGGGTCCGAAAAATCTGCCGCGGACCGGGTTGATCCCAAGCCGCCGGGCGGCTAATCAGCGCGCCTCGCGATGCTTCGGCGACGCGAGTTGTCTGGGTCCCCTTCGTCTAGAGGCCTAGGACACCGCCCTCTCACGGCGGTAACAGGGGTTCGAATCCCCTAGGGGACGCCATTCCTTTTGAATACTTAATGGGTATGATGCGTTGCAGGCCGGGTGCCGGATTCAGTCCCGCGCCCCGCCCGTGGTGAATGCATGGCGCTCCGCGGCCAACATCGCATCCGGCTTCGCGCCGCGGTTGGCGCGAACCTGTCAGCGCCCCTGACCCTATAGTCCTGCTCAATCGATCCCATTGAAGTGCCAGACTTCCATTGATGCAGGCGGAACGTCTAGCCTGCCCGCACTGACGTCACCGGAGGACGGTCTGGCCGGGCTTGCGCCGCGCCGAAGCGGGCCGCCAACACTCCCCTCCGCCGCGGCAGAACGAACAGGATCGGAGAGAAACCATGGACGGAAACAGCGCCCCCGGCGCCGGCAAATGCCCCGTGATGCACAACGCACCGCGGCATACGAGCTTCGGCGGCAGGTCCAACCGTGACTGGTGGCCGAACCAGCTCAACCTGCGCATCCTGCACCAGAACGCCCCCGCCTCCAGCCCCATGAACCCGGCCTTCAACTACGCCGAGGAATTCAAGAAGCTCGACCTCGAGGCTGTGAAGCAGGACATCTTCGCGCTGATGAAGGATTCGCAGCCCTGGTGGCCGGCGGATTACGGGCATTACGGCCCGCTGTTCATCCGCATGGCCTGGCACAGCGCCGGCACCTACCGCACCGGCGATGGCCGTGGTGGCGCCGGCGCCGGCACGCTGCGCTTCGCGCCGCTGAACAGCTGGCCGGACAACGGCAATCTGGACAAGGCCCGCCGCCTGCTGTGGCCGATCAAGCAGAAATACGGCGACAAGCTCTCCTGGGCCGACCTGATGGTCTTCGCCGGCAACTGCGCCATCGAATCCATGGGCCTGAAGCCCTTCGGCTTCGCCGGCGGCCGCGTCGACCAGTGGGAGCCGGAGGAGGACGTCTATTGGGGCAGCGAGGACACCTGGCTCGGCGATGCCCGCTACAGCGGCGACCGTGAGCTGGCGAACCCGCTGGCCGCCGTGCAGATGGGCCTGATCTACGTGAATCCGGAAGGCCCGAACGGCCAGCCGGACCCGCTGGCCTCCGGCCGCGACATCCGCGAGACCTTCGCCCGCATGGCGATGAACGACGAGGAGACGGTGGCGCTCGTCGCTGGCGGCCACACCTTCGGCAAGTGCCACGGCGCGGGCGATGCCGCGCAGGTGGGGCGGGAGCCGGAGGGCGCGAGCATCGAGGAACAGGGCCTCGGCTGGCGCAATACATTCGGCAGCGGCGTCGGCGTGCACACCATCACCAGCGGCATCGAGGGCGCCTGGACCAACAATCCGGTGCAGTGGGACAACGGCTACTTCGACAACCTGTTCAACTATGAATGGGAACTGACGAAGAGCCCGGCCGGTGCCTGGCAGTGGACTCCGGCAAATGGCAGCGGCGATGGCACGGTGCCGGACGCGCATGACCCGTCGGTGCGCCACGCGCCGATGATGACCACGGCCGACATGGCGATGAAGATGGACCCGGCCTACGCGCCCATCTCCAAGCGCTTCCATGAGAACCCGGACCAGCTGGCCGATGCCTTTGCCCGCGCCTGGTTCAAGCTGACCCATCGCGACATGGGGCCGAAGGACCGCTACCTCGGCGCGCTGGTGCCGCAGGAAGAACTGCTGTGGCAGGACCCGGTGCCGCCGGTGGACCACAAGCTGGTCGATGCGCAGGACATCGCGGCGCTGAAGGGCCGCATCCTGGCCTCGGGCCTGCCGATCCATCAGCTGGTCGCCACCGCCTGGGCCTCGGCTTCCACGTTCCGTGGGTCCGACAAGCGCGGCGGCGCCAATGGCGCGCGCATTCGCCTGGCGCCGCAGAAGGACTGGGAGGTGAACCAGCCGGCCCAGCTCGCCGGCGTGCTGGCGAAGCTGGAAGCGATCCAGCAGGACTTCAACGCGGCGCAAACCAGCGGCAAGAAGGTCTCGCTGGCGGATCTGATCGTGCTCGGCGGTTGCGTCGCCATCGAACGGGCAGCCCGCAAGGCGGGGCATGAGGTGGAGGTGCCCTTCACCCCGGGCCGCACCGACGCCGCGCAGGAGAAGACGGATGTCGAATCCTTCGACGTGCTGGAGCCGACCTCGGACGGTTTCCGCAACTACCAGCAGACCCGCTACACCCTGACGGCGGAAGAACTGCTGGTCGACCGGGCGCAGTTGCTGACGCTGTCGGCGCCGGAAATGACGGTGCTGG
Organism: Falsiroseomonas sp. E2-1-a4; assembly: GCF_051433165.1. Classification (NCBI taxonomy): domain Bacteria; kingdom Pseudomonadati; phylum Pseudomonadota; class Alphaproteobacteria; order Acetobacterales; family Roseomonadaceae; genus Falsiroseomonas; species Falsiroseomonas sp. E2-1-a4. The sequence goes on from NZ_JBHMFS010000029.1 coordinate 39,897, forward strand.
TGGGTGGCCTGCGCGTGCTGAACGCCAATACCGGCCAGGCGCAGCATGGCGTCTTCACCCAGCGGCCGGAGACGCTGAGCAACGACTTCTTCGTCAACCTGCTCGACATGGGCACGGTCTGGCGCCCGACCTCGGAGGCGGCCGAGGTGTTCGAGGGCCGTGACCGGGCGACCGGCGCGGTGAAGTGGACCGGCACGCGGGTGGATCTGGTGTTCGGCTCCAACTCCCAGCTTCGCGCCTTGGCGGAACGCTATGGCTGCGAGGATGCGAAGGAGGCCTTTGTGAAGGACTTCGTCGCCGCCTGGACCAAGGTGATGAACCTGGACCGCTTCGACCTCGCCTGACCCACGCCAAAGCCCTCTCCCCCCGACGGGGGGAGGGGGTTGGGTGAGGGGGGGCAGCGCCACCCGGCGCTACCTCCCCTTAACCAACCGCGCCAGCACCGGCCCCAGCCGGTCCGCGAACACCACCAGCACCGCCGCGACCACGATCAGCATCGCGCCCAGCAGGCTCGGCAGTGCCGGCACCAGGCCGAAGATCAGCAGGTCGAACAGCACCGCCCAGAGCAGCGCCGTGTATTCGAAGGGCGCCAGCAGCGAGATCGACGCGCGCGCCACCGCCTCCGTCATGCAGATATGCGCCAGCCCCCCCGCGAAGCCGGCGCCAACCAGGTACAGGAAGGCCTGCCCTGAGACATCGGCCCAGCCGAACGGCCAGGTCGCCAGCCCGCCAGCGGCGCAGACCAGCGAGAAATACAGCACGATCGTGCCCGGCAGTTCCGTTGCCGTCAGTCGCTTCACCTCCACCCTGGCGCCGAGCACGGTGGCAGCGGTGGCCAGCCCGGCCCCGACGCCGATCAGCGTATCCGCGTCCAGCGTCGGGCCGATGAAGGCGGGCAGCAGCATCAGCAGCACGCCGCCGAAGCCGAGCACCGCGGCGCCGCCGACCAGCAGCCCCGGCCTTTCGCGCAGGAAAATCATGCCTACCGGCACCGCCAGCAGCGGCGCAAGGAAACTCAGCGCGGTGGCCAGCGCCAGCGGCAACTTGGACAGCGACAGGAAGGAGAAGAACATCGAGGCGCAGCCGTACAGGCTGCGCCGCACATGGCCGAGCGGATTGCGCGTCCGCAGCCCCCGCGGGAACTGGCCGCGCCAGGCCAGATAGGCCAGCACCGGAATCAGCGCCCAGGCGCTGCGGTGGAAAACGATCTGCCCGACCGGCGCCTCCGCCGAGGCCAGCCGCACCTGCAGCCCCATCACGGTGAACAGCAGCGTCGCCGACAGGCGCAGCGCGATGCCCCACAAGGGGTGTTCGCGCGGGGCGGTCACGCGCTGCCCATCAGGGCCAGCCCCTCCGCCACCGAGACGAACTCACCGCCCGCCACCACGCGATCCGCCCCGAAGCGGTCCTCGAAGATGCGACGAACGGCGGGGACAAGGGACGACCCGCCGGTGAGGAAGACGCGGTCCACGGCCGAGGCCGGCAGCCCGGCATCGGCCAGCGCCGCATCCACCGCGACGCGCATTTGTCCGAGCTCCGGCGCGATCCATGCCTCGAAATCGGTGCGCGCGATCTCTGCCGAGACCTCGAAATCGGCGTGGCGAAAGGACAGGGTGGCGTGGTCGGCGCCGGACAGCGCGGCTTTGGCGGCGGAGACGGCGCGGTACAGCGCGTAGCCGGCCTCATCCTTCACCAGCCGCATCAGGCGGTGCAGTTGCTCGGGGTGTTCGGCGGTCCGGGCCACCGCCTCGATGTCCCGCATGGTCTTCGGCGCGCGCATCAGGGACAGCAGATGCCAGCGGGCAAAGCTGCTGTACCAGGCGGGTGGGATCGGCAAATCGGTGCCCGTGACGCGATAGGTGCCGCCCTTGCCGAGCAGCGGGGACACCACGCGGTCGATGATCCGGTAGTCGAAGGCATCGCCCGCCACGCCGACGCCGGCCTGGCCCAGTGCTGTCACGCGCCGCGGCGGCCCCGGGTCGAAGCGCAACAGCGAAAAGTCGCTGGTGCCGCCGCCGAAATCCGCCACCAGCACGGTGGCCGGCCGGTCCAGCCCGGCGGCGAAGCGGTGCCCGGCGGCGGCCGGTTCCAGCGCCACTTGGACATGCTCCATGCCCGCAAGGCCGAAGGCGGCGCGGAGCCGGCGCTCGCCCAATGTATCGTCGGCGGATTCGCCCACGAAGCGTACCGGGCGGCCCACCACCACCTGCGCGCCGGCCAGATCGTCCCGGAACGGAGACAGAAGTTCGCGCAGGAACACCGCCACCAGCGGCTCCAGTGCCCAGGGCTGGCCGAGGATGCGCGTCTCCTGAAAGCTGCGCTGCGCCAGGTAGCTCTTCATCGACATGATGAGGCGGGAATCGAGCGGGTCATCGAGATAGGCCTCGATCCCCGCCGGCCCGGCGGCGTGCTTCACGCGGCCATCGGCGCCGTTCCAGAAGCAGATGACGCTGCGGAACACGTCATCCGTGGCATGGCGCAGCACGCGCACGCTGCCATCGGCGGCGAGCGCCGTGACCACGCTGTTGGTGGTGCCGAAATCGATACCGATGACGGGTTGCATGGCGAAAACCTTGGCCGGGGAGGGCGGCGGCTTAGACCCCACGCGGACGCCCCTGGCAACCCCGCGGCTAATGCCGCTCGTAGATCAGCCGTGCCCGCACCGTGCCGGGCAAAGCGCGCAGCTCGGCCAGGATCAGCTCCGCCTCCGCCCGCGCCTCGACGCTTTCGATCACGACGTAGCCGAGTTCCGAATCCGTCTGCAGGTACTGCGCCGTGATGTTCAGCCCGCGCCGGGCGAAGCAGGTGTTCATCTGGGACAGGATGCCGGGCGAATCCCGGTGCAGATGGGTCCAGCGCGCGCCGGTCGGCCGCGCCGGCAGTTGCACCTGTGGCAGGTTGACGCTGCCCATGGTGGCGCCGGTGTCGGAATAATCCACCAGCTTGCGCGCCACTTCCTGGCCGATGCGGTCCTGCGCCTCCGCCGTGCTGCCGCCGATGTGGGGCGTCAGGATGACGTTGGGCAGGCCCTGCAACGGCGAGACGAAGGCCTCTCCGTTCCGCTTCGGCTCCTCGGGGAACACGTCCAGCGCGGCGCCCAGGATGCGCTTCTCCCGCAGGGCCGCGGCCAGGGCCGCCACATCCACCACGGTGCCGCGGGCATTGTTGATGAAGATGGCGCTCGGCTTCATCGCGGCGAATTCGCGCGCGCCCATCATGCCGATCGTGTCCGGCGTCTCCGGCACATGGATGGTCACGACATCCGATTGCGCCAGAAGGTCGTGCAGGCTGGCCGCTGGCGTTGCGTTGCCATGCGGCAGCTTGCCGGTGTGGTCGTGGTACAGCACCCGCATGCCGAAGGCCTCGGCCAGCACCGAGAGCTGGCTGCCGATATTGCCGTAGCCGATGATGCCCAGCGTCTTGCCGCGCATCTCCCAGCTATTGGCCGCGGATTTGTCCCAGCCGCCGGCATGGGCCGAATTCGATTTGTCGACGATGCCGCGCATCAGCATTACGGATTCCGCCAGCGTCAGCTCCGCCACGCTGCGGGTGTTGCTGAAGGGCGCGTTGAATACGGCGATGCCGCGCCGGGCGGCGGCCTGCAGATCCACCTGGTTGGTGCCGATGCAGAAGCAGCCGATCGCGATCAGCCGGTCGGCGGCGGCCAGCACGTCCTCCGTCACCTCGGTGCGGGACCGGATGCCGAGGATATGCACGCCCTTCACCGCCTCGATCAGCGCCTGGCCTTCCAGGGCCTTCTTTTCCCGCTGGATGGTGACGTAGTCAGCCTGGCCGAACAGGTCCACCGCGCTGTCGGCGATGCCTTCGAGCAGCAGGATCTTGATGCGGTCCTTGGGGAGGGAGATGCGGTCGTTCATTGCGCCTGGCCGTATGGAAAACGCCGCGTTCTGCGCCCTGCGGGCCGCCCCGGCAAGGGCCTGGCCTCAGCCCGCGCCCCACATCAGCCCGGGCTGTTCCGCCGTCTCTGCCGCCTTCGGGGTCAGCGGCACCTCCAGCCGGCAGGCCAGGCCCTCCGCCCGCCAATCCAGTTGCAGCCAGCCGCCAAGCTGGCGCCGCACCGTGCCATCCAGCACCCGGGTGCCGAAGCCGAGGCGCCTTGGGGCGCCGGCCAGCGCCGGGCCGCCGCGCTCGGTCCAGTCCAGGCGCAGGCGTCCGTCCTGCAGCGACCAGCGCACATCCAGCCGGCCCGCCTGCACCGAAAGCGCGCCGTGCTTGATGGCGTTGGTCGCCAGTTCATGCACGATCATGGTCAGCGGCTGCGCCGTGCCGGGCGGCAGCGCCACGGTCGGCCCGGTCAGGACCACCCGCACCGCCCGCTCCGCGCCCAGGAAGGCGGTGAGCTCGCCGGCGAGCAGCGCGCCGAGATCCGCCGCTGCCCAGCTATCGGCGGCCAGCAGCGTATGTGCGCGGGCCAGCGCGGACACCCGGCCCTGCAGGGCCTCGGCATAGCCATCCACATCCCCGGCCCGCGTCATCCGGATCATCGCCTGCACCACGGCCAGCACATTCTTGGCGCGGTGGTCCACCTCCCGCGCCAGCAGGGTCTGGCGTTCCTCCGCCTTCCGCCGGTCGGTGATGTCGAGCACGGAGCCGACATGGCCGAGATAGCCGCCCTTCTCATCCAGCCGCGGCTGCGCGGCGTCGATCGCGTAGCGCCAGCTTCCATCCGCATGGCGCAGCCGGTAGTCCAAGCGCAGCGCCGCCTTGTCGAGGATCGCCTCCTCGAATTTCCGCTCCGCCTCCGGCCGGTCCGCCGGATGCACCGCATCCAGCCAGCCATGGCCGAGGCCGGTGGCGGGGGTCTGGCCGGTGAAGGCGTACCAGCTGCGGTTGAGATGGGTGCAGTCGCCATGCCGGTCGGTCACCCACATCATGGCCGGTGCCGCATCCAGAAGGGAGCGGAAGCGCCCCTCATTCTCCCGTAAGGCCCGCTCGGCGAGGACCTGGCCGGTCGTTTCGATGCCGCTGCAGAACATCCCGACGATGCGGCCTTCGTCATCGTGCAGCGGGCTGTAGGAGAAGGTGTACCAGGTGTCCTCCGGGTAGCCGTGGCGGGACATCACGAGGTGCATGTTCTCCCGCCAGATGGCCTCCCCGGCCAAGGCGCGGTCCACCAGCGGCTTGAGGTCCGGCCAGATCTCGGGCCACACGCGTTCGAACGGGCGGGCAAAGGCATCCGGGTGGCGGGGGCCGAGCATGGCCGCATAGGGCAGGTTGTAGAGCAAGGTCAGGTCCGGGCCCCAGGCGAGGAACATGGGCTGCCGCGAATGCATCATCAGGCGGTAGACCGCGGCCAACGACG
>NZ_JBHMFS010000030.1:0-42546 GCF_051433165.1 Falsiroseomonas sp. E2-1-a4
CTGACTGAGGTCACCGCCAATGCAGCCTGGTCTCATCGTCTCCACCCTGCCGGTGGCAGCGCTGGTCCCTTATGCCGACAATGCCCGCACGCATTCGCCATCGCAGGTGGCGCAGATCGCGGCCTCCATCGCTGAGTTTGGCTTCGTGAACCCGGTCCTGGTCGACGCCGAGGACATGCTCATCGCCGGCCATGGCCGTGTCATGGCCGCGAAACAACTGGGGCTTGCCTCGGTGCCGGTGCTGCGGCTCGGCCATCTCTCCCCGGCGCAGGCGCGTGCCCTGCGCCTGGCGGACAACCAGATCGCGCTGAACTCGGGCTGGGACGAGGCGCTGCTTGCCGCGGAGATCGCGCGCATCCGCGACGAGGCGGTGGTTGACCTGGACGTGTTGGGCTTCTCCGGGATGGAGCTGGACCGCCTGCTAGCCGCCGCCGACGACGGCCTCGGCAATGACGCCGACGAGGCGCCGCCGCCGCCCGCGGTGCCCGTCACCCGCACGGGCGATCTCTGGCGCTGTGGGGGACACAGGCTACTGTGCGGTGACGCGACGAAGCTGGTCGACGTCCAGCGCGCCCTCGGCGCCGGCCACCTGGCCGACATGGGCTTCGTCGATCCGCCCTATAATGTGGCCTACGAGGGCGGCACCGCGGCCAAGATGACCATCGCGAATGACGCGCTGGGCGGCGGCTTTCCCGACTTCCTCCGCCCCGCGCTGGCCAACCTGCTCTCGGTGACCAAGGGCGCCTGCTACGTCTGCATGTCCTCCTCCGAATGGCCGACGCTGCATCGGGTCTGGCAGGAGGCCGGCGGCAAATGGTCCAGCACCATCATCTGGGCGAAGAACACCTTCTCGCTCGGCCGTGCGGATTACCATCAGCAGTTCGAGGCGATGCTCTACGGCTGGAAGGCGGGCGCGCAGCACTGGTGCGGCGCACGTGACCAGGGAAATGTCTGGCACTTCGACAAGCCGGCGCGGAACGACTTGCATCCGACCATGAAGCCGGTGGCGCTGGTCGAACGTGCCATCCGCAACAGCAGCAAGCCGCGCGACACGGTGCTGGATTGCTTCGGCGGCTCAGGCACCACCATGATCGCGGCGGAGCGCACGGGACGGCGCGCTGTGCTGCTGGAGATCGATCCCGCCTATGCCGATGTGATCGTGCAGCGGTGGCAGGAGACGACCGGCGAAGCCGCTGTGCTGGAGGGTGATGATCGCATCTTTGCCGATGTCGCGGCAGCGCGCGGCGTCGTCGATCATGATGTGATCCAGACCGCCGAAACATAGCAATCTCACGCCGCTGCATCTTGCTTGGCTCGTGCGTGGCACAGCGCGAATGGTCCGTCACACGCAGGGGATGCCCTGCAGCAACAGATGGAGTCGACGATGACCGACCGCACCGCCCGCGCCGCCCGCAACCAGGCAAATAGCCTGGCCGCCTTCCTCGCGAAGAAGGCCGAGTTCGACGCCCTCCTCGCGGAACTCACCCAGGCCAGCGCGGACCACTTCGGCGCGGATCCGGAGACGGTGCTCTGGGGCGAAGCCGCCTGGCTTTCTGATGCCACCGCGAAGCTCAAGGACGTCGCGGACCAGCATCTCAGCCGCGGCGAATACGCAGCCTGACGCGGGCCACTCCCGCACCGCCCCGACCGGCGACGCCGGCGGGGCTCCCGGCAGTAGGGGCCGATGACCGGCACCCGGAACCGGAGACCAACACGATGACCAAGCTTTCCGATACCCAGCGCGTGATCCTCAGCGCCGCCGCGCAGCATGAGATGGGGCTGGCCCGCGCGCCGAAGAGCCTACCGGCCGCAGCGCGCAACGCGGTGTTCCGCAGCCTGATCATGAACAACCTGCTCACCGAGATCAGCGCCCCGCGTGAGCATGTCGGCCTGGGCTGGCGCCAGGATGACGACGGCACCTGGATCGTGGCGCGCATCACCGACGAGGGGCTGCGCGCCATTGGCATCGATCCGAACGAGGGCGACGCGGGGGCCGGCGAGCCCGACTGCTCGGGCATCGAGGGCAGTGTGTTCGATACGGCGCCCACGGGCGCGGAGGACCCGACGCCGCACGGGCAGAACGCCCCGGCGCCCGAAGCCGCCCAGGCCGCGCCCCTGACGGAGGAGATCGCCCTGCTCGACCAGGCCCTGGCGGCACGCACCGCAACGCCGCGGACCAGCGTGCGCGACGCCGCACAGCGGGTCCTCGATGCCTGGGACGCGAGCCCTGCGCAGGGCGCTACCGATAATCCCATCTCCCGCGCGATTGAAGCCCTGCGCACCCAGCTCGCCGGCAAGCCCGCCCGCGCTCCGCGCGAGCCCGGTGCGGCGCGCAAGCCGCGGGAGGGCACGAAGCAGGAGCAGGTGCTGGCCATGCTGCGCCGCCCCGAGGGCGCCACAGTCGCGCAGATCGCGGACGCCACCGGCTGGGCGCAGCACACGGTCCGCGGATTCTTCGCCGGGTTAAAGAAGAAGGGCCACGCCGTCGAGGTGAAGTCGCGGGAGCGGATGGTCGGCCCCAATAAGACCGGCGCAAAGGGCTCCTTCACCGTCTACCACCTCTCGGCCTGACCATTTCGGCACGAGGCGGGGTTCGCCGCAGATTGGCGAACCCTCCCACAGGCCTGAGTTTGGTGTCTGTGCAATAGAGAGCCATGCCGCTCAGCCACATGCACTCGTGCTGAACTTGCCCCAAGGCATTTTCGCTACTGGTCGAAAGCCAGTGCTGACAGGCAAACAGCGCTCCGGCTTGGCAGCAGGTGAGGCACGCGCACGCGCCTCCCTGCGACCAGCCAGGCGATCGTCGGCCGTGCCTAGCGACGCGTTGTACCAAGCGAGGGGTCCACGGCAGGTAGACCAAGCAGGCTGTCGACCTGGGCGACAACCGACGGCGTCAAGCTTCGGTTGGCTGCGGCGCTGAGCTGCTGGCTGCGCGCTCGCGCGATGGCCGCTGTCCGGACTTGTTCCTCGGCAATGTTGGTCGCGGGCAGCGAGAGTGCAGCGCGCATAGCCTGCTGATAAGACGCTATCTGCCCGACGCGAGAATTCGTGGACGCGTTCGCCCGCGCCGTTGGCGAGGCATTCGCCGCATTCAGTGCACCGAGCGCACGGGACAGCGAGGCCCGGTCCGCCGGCGTGCCGTGTTGGCTGGAAGTGCCGGCGCGACCGGCCGGATTGGCCGGTCCGCGGCCCTGCCCCTGGCTGCCGGCATTGCCACTTTGCCCGCTGGACCCGCCGCGGCCAGCGCTGCCGCTGTTACCGGAATTGCCGCTGTTGCCAGCGCTGCCGCTATTCCCAGAATTGCCACTGTTGCCGCCGCCACCGCCATTGCCGCCGTCACCACCGCCGCCACCACCACCATTGCCGCCACCGGCACCGCCACCGCCGCCACCACCGCCACCGCCGCCGGCCGCGAACGCATGGCGACCGGGCCATTCGAGGATTGGCAGCATGGGAGCCGCCATCAGCAAGGCAAACGCAACGGTTCCTGCCAGGAACCGCTTCCGATTCGAGCCAGAACGATGTTCCAGGGAAGTAGAGCGACCTTGTCTGATTTGCATGGCGAAGCGCCTCCATTTGCGCGGCCGAGTATTGCGCATACGTAAAGTCGAAAATGTGGCCGCTGATTTTCCGCATCATCATCTCGCTAAATTGTGATTGTGGTGCTCCGCTTTTAAGGGCTTCGGCCGGAAGCGGCGCGGGAACCTGACACGCGGCCATGCCAGAACTGATCGCCTCCACGCTCCAGGCCGCCCGCCGCCTTAGCATCAGCGACACCGCCATCCGCGGTGGGCGATGGTGGTGCCGGTGGCGGCGGCAGCGCTACGGCCTGAAACGCCGTAAAGCAGCTTAAACGAGCGAAAGCGACCCTTTGATCCGCAACAGACGCTAGATCGGCGACCTATCGGCCGTTACCACGCCCAGGATTGCCGTCGTTTCCACGGCCCGCGTTGTTGCCGCGGCCGCGACCGCGGTTCTCATCGTCCCGTCCGCGTGACCAGGATGGGCTACCGTCGCGTTCATCCCTGCGCTCGTAGGCCCGCCGTTCATCGTCGCGACGATCGCGATAGTCCTCGCGGCGCTCCTGCTCAGCTCGCCATTCGTTGTAGGCCCGAGGGTCATCACGGCGATCACGGTCGTCGTAGTTGCGCCGGTCGCTGTTGCGGTTGGGGGTTAAGACGTCCTGGAGGACATCTCCAAGGCTCGGTAACTGAAGATTTTGGGCCGTGGCGCCGTACATCGGTGAAAGCAATAGCACTCCGACAAGCAGAACGAGTTTGCGCATGGGGGTATCCTCCGGGGGTGGCTCGGCTCACTGATAGCCCAATGAGCGTCCTATGCGCTAAACACTACAAATTTGTCCTGCTTGAGGCAGATTACTTGTTTCTGAGTTGATCAAGGTGCGTGCCTGACCCCCGGCAGACAGCGCAGCCTGCGCCCTCCCGGGCGCTTGCTTGCCGAAACGGCATCATTCGCGCCGTCGCCTGACCATCCTCAATTCTTCGGACTGGCTGCACCGCGCCCATCTCGTGCGGCGGGAGGTCGCCGCCATGCCGGAACTCACCGCCTCCACGCGCGAGGCCGCCCGTCGCCTCGGCGTCAGCGACACCGCCATCCACAAGGCCGAACGGGCCGGCCGGATTGCCCGCGAGCCGGACGGCCGGTGGGATATCGATAAGACCCGCCGCCGCCTGACCGAGACCGCCGATCCCGTCCGCTCGCCCCTGGCCAGTAGCGCCGGCGCGGATGGCACGCCCTTCGCCCGGCTGAAGGTCGCGCAGCTCGCGCTGAAGGTGGAGGCGCAGCGCCTCTCGCTCGACGAGACCAAGCGCCGCCTGCTCGACGTCACCGAGGCCAATGCCGCGCTCGACGAGATCGGCAGCACCATGCGTGACGCGCTGCTGAACTGGCCCGCGTGTGTGGCAGGCCTGATCGCCGCCGAGATCAGCGTCGACCCGCATCTGCTGCAGACCATCCTGCAGAGTCATATCAACGACCTGCTGACGGAGGCGGCCGATCGCTTCGATCCAGCAGGCCTCGGAGGGGACCGGTCTCCGCAGCCGTGAGCATGTGCGCCGGCGTGTCGGCGCGATGCTGCGCCCGCCGTCGCAGCTCACGGTGTCAGAATGGGCCGAGCGGCACCGCATGCTTGGCGGCCGCGCCTCGGCGGAGCCGGGCCCCTGGCGCACCAGCCGCACGCCCTACCTGAAGGACGTGATGGACGCGCTGTCTGCGGTGCATCCTGCCCGCCGCGTCGTGTTCATGAAGGGCGCCCAGGTCGGCGCCACGGAAAGCGGAAACAACTGGCTCGGCTACATCATGCACCACGTGCCGGCGCCCGCGCTGGCGGTGCAGCCGACCGTGGAACTGGCCAAGCGCTTCTCGCGCCAGCGCATCGACCCGCTGCTGGAGGAAACACCGGCGCTGCGGGAGCGGGTTGCGCCAGCGCGTGCCCGCGACAGCGGCAATACCATGCTGTCGAAGGAATTCCCCGGCGGCATCCTGGTCCTGACGGGCGCGAACAGCGCGGTCGGCCTGCGCTCGATGACGGCGCGGTTCCCGTTTCTTGACGAGGTGGACGCCTATCCCGGCGACGTTGCCGGGGAAGGTGACCCCATCGCCCTCGCCGAAGCGCGGACCCGTACATTCGGCTGGCGGCGCAAGGCCTTCCTGGTCTCGACGCCCACCATTGCCGGCCGCAGCCGGATCGAGCGGGAGTACCTGGCCAGCGACCAGCGGCGATTCTTCGTGCCGTGTACCGCCTGCGGCGAGATGCAGTGGCTACGCTTTGATAGGCTGCTCTGGGAGAAGGGTGCGCCAGAGACAGCGCGGTATCATTGCGATGCCTGCGACCACCCGATGCAGGAGCACGACAAGACCGCCATGCTCGGCGGCGGCGAGTGGCGCGCGACGGCAGAGGGCCAGGATCCGCACACCATCGGCTTCCACATCTCGGCGCTGTACTCGCCGGTGGGATGGCTCTCCTGGGAGCAGATCGCGCGGGATTGGGAGGCGGCGCAGGGCAAGCCCGAGGACATCAAGACCTTCAAGAACACGGTCCTGGGCGAGACCTGGCAGGAGCAGGGTGAGGCGCCGGATTGGGAGCGCCTGGTCGAGCGGCGCGAGGATTTCGCTATGGGCGTCGTCCCGCCCGGTGCGCTGGTGCTCACCGCCGGCATGGACGTCCAGGACGACCGCCTGGAATGCGACGTCTGGGGCTGGGCGGAGGGCTTCTCCTCCTGGCTCGTCGATCACGTGGTGATCCCCGGCAGCCCGCGGGACCGCGAGCCCTGGGACGAACTGGCGAAGGTGCTGGCGCGCGACTGGCCCAGGACCGGCGGCGGCAGCATGCGCATCGCCAAGGCCTGCGTCGACACCGGCGGCCGAGACACAGCGGCGGTCTATGGCCACCTGCGGCGCCTGCGGGATCCGCGCATCGCGCCGACCAAGGGCATCGACGGCTGGAACCGGGCGCAGCCTGTCCAGGGCCCGACGCCGGTGGATGCGCTGGTGAACGGCCAGAAGCTCCGCCGCGGCCTCAAGCTCTGGACGGTGTCGGTCTCGACGTGGAAGGCTGATCTCTATCGTCGGCTTTGGCTCGGCCGCGGCGACGCGGAGGAACTGCCGCCCGGCTGGGTGCATCTGCCGCGCGCGATCGACGTCGAATGGGTCAAGCAGCTGGTCGCGGAGCAGCTGCGGACGACAAAGGATCGGCGCGGCTTCGCCCGGCAGGAATGGGCCAAGTTGCGCGAGAGGAACGAGGCGCTGGACTGCGCGGTGCTCGCCCGCGCCGCGCTCTGGCTGCTCGGCGCGGATCGCTACGGCGAGCGGTTCTGGCAGCAACTGCGCGATCAGATCGCTGATGCGCCCCTGCGGTCGAGCGAGGTTCCCGCCGGTGGGAATGTCGCTCTTCAGTCGCCACCACCTGCGCCAGCCGCATCCGACACCCAGCGGCCACGCGGCTGGCTCGCGCCGCGCAGCGGCTGGCTTCGCTGAGAGGAAGACGACCTCGCGAAGGCCATCGCCTGGGTGCTGCCGCGGCCGCCTGTTTGCTGGGCAGCGGCGCGCTTGCGTTTCCCAACCCGCTAACGCACTGTTTCAGAGCGTTTTTTTCGTCTTTCCGGCTCCTGGACCCGCGCCGAGATCCGCACCGGTCGTGGGATCGCTGTCCGGATCGGACATGGTCCGTTCCAGGATTTTCCTCTCGAGCGCCTGTTCGCTCCGGCTGAGCTTCACACTGGCCGCTCCGTCGCCGCCATCGACGGCCGCCTGCTCGCCTCGTGCGTCGACGTAATCCCACTCCGAGCCCTGGTTCCAAGGCCCTCGCATGTCGCCGTTGCCTTGGGACATGTTGTAGTACTTGTCAGTGAATTGTGGCTCGCCCGGCAGCTTACCGGGTGGGAAGTTCATCTCCATTGCGTAAAGCGCCTTCTCGAAGCTCTTCTGATGGGCGATTTCGCGTGTCATCAGAAAGCCCAGCGCGTCCTTGACGCCTGGATCATCACAGAGGTTGATCAGGCGCTCGTAGATGATCTTTGCCCGCGCCTCCGCTGCGATGTTGGACCGCATGTCCGCCGTGGGCTCGGTGCGGGAATCAACATAGGCGGCCGTCCACGGAACACCGGCCGAGTTGGTGAGCGCGACGCCGCCGCCATAGAGCAGGGCGGTCGTGTGGCTGTCCGTCCCGCCAGTGATGTTGGCCATGAGCTCCGCGGCGCCGATACCTTCGGCCATCTGCCCTTTGACGCCCCTGTTCAACATGACAACGATGCTGCCAACGACTTCGAGATGGCTCAGTTCCTCGGTGGCGATATCGAGCAGCAAATCCTTCCGGCCAGGGTCGCCCTCCGCGAGGCCTTGCGTGAAGTAGCGCATTGCCGCCGCCAACTCCCCGTCGGCGCCGCCGAACTGTTCCAAGATCAGGTTGCCCATCCGGGCATCGGGCGCGTCGACACGGACGGTGTACATCAGACGCTTGTTGTGCATGAACATGACGGGTGCTCCTGGAACCAAGCGGTCAACGCTTTGGCTAGGCCTAGGTTGCGGCGCCTCGACTGCCGCAGGAACGGCGTGATCAGGACTGAGAATCGACAACGCGCGTTCGTGCCGTGCGCCGAATTTCAGCTCCAGCCGCAAATTTCACCCACACTGTTTGCCGAACGACAGGGGAAGCCATGGACCCGACCGTCCTCGCCTGGGCGCTGGCACAGCCTGCCGGCACCCGTGCCGCCGTCCTGGCCGCGGCGTTCACCGGCGGCACCACGCGCGTGACCTTCGATGGCCGCACGGTGGAGTACCGCTTGCTGGATGAGTTGGGCCGCGCCCTGTCCGTGCTGCACGCCGCCGAAAACGCCGCCGCGCGCCGACCCAGCGTCACCTTCGCCACCTTCTCGCGCGGGGGCAGCAGGTGATGGGGCGTCTGCGAGATGCCTGGCACGCGCTGCGGGGCTATGCCGCCGCGCAGGACAGCCGCGCCTCGAGCTGGGCGGCCTCCGGTGGCAGCGCCACGGCCGAGGTCGGCGCCGCGGCCCCCACCGTCGCACGCCGCGCCCGTGATGCCGTCCGCAACGACCCCTACGGCGCCCGCATCGTCGATCTCTGGACCGGCAACGCGGTGGGCGCCGGTATCACCACGCGCTGGCCGGACAAACCCCACGCCGAGGCCTGGCGCCGCTGGTCCGACAGCACCGCCTGCGACGCGGAGGGGCGCCTCGACCTCTATGGCCTGCAGGCCCTGGTCATGCGGGCGGTGGTCGAGAGCGGCGAATGCTTCGTGCGCCTCCTCCCCGCCGACATCACGCCGGCGAACCCGATCGGCCTGCGGCTTGCTGCATCTACCGCAAGCGCCGCCCTGGGCAGCTGCGCGACGTCTCCTGGCTCGCCCCGGTGCTGACGCGGCTCCGCGACCTGGGCGATTACGAGGCCGCGCTGCTCATGAAGGCCAGGATCGAGGCCTGCCTCGCCGCGGTGGTCTCCGAGGATGGCGACGACGCCATGACCGGGCCCGCCTCCGGGCTGCTGCGCGACGCCCAGGGTCGTACGGTGGAGAGCTTCGAGCCGGGCATGATCCTGTATCGCCGTGGCATGGGATCCGTGGAGGTGGTGAACCCCAGCGGCGGCGGATCGCACGCTGCTTTCGCGCGGCGGGCGCTGGAGGCTTCCGCCGTCGGCACCGGCCTGACCTATGACCAGGTCGCCGGCGATCTGACGCAGGCGAACTACTCCTCGCTCCGCGCCGGCAAGATCGAGTTCCGCCGCCTCTGCGAGCAGGTGCAGTACGGCATGCTCATCCCGATGCTGGTGCGGCCGATCGCCGATCGCTTCCACGCCCAGGGCGCACTGCTCGGGTTATGGAGCGCGGAGATCCCGGAGGGCCTGTCCCACGTCCCGCCGGCGCACGAGATGATCGACCCGCTCAAGGACACGACGGCGCTCATCGCGCAGGTCCGTGCGGGCTTCGTGCCGCAGCCCGAGGCGGTCGGTGCCTTTGGCTACGACTTCCGCCAGGTGGTCGAGATGATCCGCGAGGCCAATGCCCTGCTCGACGAGCCCGGCCTCTCGCTCGACACCGATCCCCGCCGTGTCGCGAAGTCCGGCGCTGCCCAGGACGCCGCGCAGCTCGCCGCCATCGAGATCGCCGCCACCGGTGCCGCGTCGCCGCGCGCCGAGCCGACACCCGGAGCACAGCCATGATCGCAGGCGCCTACGACTGGACCGACGACATGCTCAAGATCAAGAGCATGCAGAAGAAGTTCCGCGACAGCTTCAACGGGACCGAGATCAACCCGGCCCGCTGGGAGATCGCGGCCACCGGCGGCGGCATTACGCACACCGTCGCGGATGGCGCCGTCACCATCTCCACCGGTACCACGCTCGACGATGAGCTGACGCTCACCAGCCGCACCACCTTCACCATCCCGCTGCGGGTCATGGTGGCGGTGAACATGAGCCAGCGGATCGTCGGCCAGTCGGTGTGGCTCGAGCTGGTCAGCATCGATCCCACCACGGCGCAGCCGGACGGGCGCAGCGCGGCCGCATGGCGGCTGGACGGGGCCAGCGCGACGCTCGGCAACTACGAGGTGCAGAGCGAGGGCGCCCCGCGGCTGGGCAGCACCTCCGGCAGCACCATCCCGACCACCGCGCCCGCGGGCTGGTCGGTGCTGGAGCTCGAGCCGACCAACGACGAATGCTACTTCCATGGGCGGCTGCTCGACACCACGGCGGCGCGGTCGAACTCTCATGTCCGCCATCAGCAGATCCCCGAGCCGAACGCGCTGTATCGCTTTCGGATCCGCGTGCGGAACCGCCAGTTCAACAGCGGCGTCTCGGCGGTGGCGAACAATGGCGGAGGCGCGGTGCGCATCACCCGCGCGGCGCATGGCTTTGCCACGAACGATGTGGTGACGGTCGCCGATGTCTCGGGCGTGCCCGGGGCGACCGGGACATTCACGATCACGGTCATCGACGCGAACAGCTTTGACCTGGTGGGCTCGACCTTCACCGGCGCCTATCTGAACACCGGCTGGGCCTCGGTCTCGCGCAGCCTCGCGCCGGTCTCGAACACCGACATCAAGGTCCAGTTCGTCACCATCGCGGACTATGCCGAGCTGACGACGGAAATCACGGCCGGCCGCGGCCAGTCGGTTGCGGGCCAGGGGCTGGGCGTGAACGTCCTCAGCACCATCCCGCCGTCCGTCACGCCCGTGGGTGGTCAGGCGCGCAACACCAGCGGCGCCGTGCCGGTCCTGGCCGCGACCGGCTACTCGGCCAACCCGATTGCCGTCACCACGGCGCGCGGCGTGGACCTGCTGGCGACGCTGATCGGCGCGCTGGTCACCAAGCCCTACGCCATCCCGGAGGCCGACTGGCAATACGCCGCCGCCGCGGGCGGGATCATCAACACCACCGACGTGGTGCTCCGGGCGGCGGCCGCGGCCGGCATCCGGAATTACGTCACCTCGATCGACATCCGCAATGCGCATGCGACGGTGGCGACGGAGGTGGTGATCAAGGATGGCGCCACCGTGATCTGGCGGCAGCTGCTGCCAGCCGCGATGGCGGCTCCGGTGGAGATCACCTTTCCCACCCCGCTACGCGGCACCGCCGCCACGGCGATGAACGTCGCCTACATCACCACCGGCGCGCAGGTCTACGTCAACGCGCAGGGCTTTGCCGCGCCGTAGCGGCGCCGCCCCAGGAGCACATCTCATGACCGAGCCGATCGAACCGGGCGGGGAATCCCCTGCGCCGGATCGAATGCCCGACGCTGGGCAGTCGATCACCGCGTGCCGTGCGCTTGCCGCGCCCGTCACGGTCAATCGCGCAGCCCGCACCGTCGAGGTGGTGTGGAGCACCGGCGCACGGGCCCGCAACTTCGTGCCCCCCTATGGGCCGATCCTCGAAGAGCTCGACATGGCACCCTCCGCGGTGCGCATGGATGCGCTGCGCTCCGGTCGCGCACCGGTGCTGGACACCCACCGGCGCGCCGGCACGCGTGACGTTCTGGGCCGTGTCACCGCCGCGCGCCTCGAGGCCGGCCGCGGCTACGCCACCCTCCAATTCAGCGGCGCGGACGACGTGGAGCCGGTCTGGCAGCGCGTGGCCGACGGCACGCTGCAGTCTGTCAGCGTCGGTTACCGTGTGCATCGCTACGATCCACGGCCCGACGCCAGCACCGGCCAGACCATCCACCGCGCGGTGGATTGGGAGCCCTACGAAATCTCGATCGTGCCCGTCCCCGTGGACGCAGCCGCCGTCGTCCGTGGTGAGGGGGACCAGGGCACCCCCGCCACCGCCATCGAACCCGCCCTGACCATCCCCGAGGAACCACCCATGCCCGAGACGACGCCGGCTTCGCCGGATCACGCGCCGGCGCCGCCCGCGCCGCCCATCGCCCCGCCCCAGGAGAACCCTGTGACCACGACGCCCGCCAGCACCCCGCCCACTGCCCCGCCCGAGCCGACCCGCGCCATGCCGCCCACGCCTGATCTCGAGGCCATCCGCGCCGAGGCCGAGCGCGCCGCGGTCGCGCGCATCGCCGGCTATGAGCCGGTGCTGGCCGCCGCCCGCGGCCTGGTGACCCCCGACATGCTCGACACCATGCGCGAGGCCGCCATCCGCGACCGCGTCTCCCCCGAGGTGCTGCGCGGTCGGCTGTGGGAGGCCTTCACCAGCGGCGCCGCGCGCCCGTCCCTGCCGGCTCGCCCCGACACCGGTCCGTCCAACGACGACCCGGCGCAGCTCCTCGACGCCATGGCCGAGGCGCTCGCCGCCCGCACCATGCCCGGCTACCAGACACCAGCGACCGGCCGCCACACCGAGTTCCTGGGCTGGCGCCCCTCCGACATGATCGGCGAGCTGCTCCGCGCCCGTGGCGAACGCAACGTGCCGCGCAACCCCACCATCCTGGCCGAGCGCCTTCCACACCACCTCCGACTTCCCCGCGCTGCTTTCGGCTGCGGCCAACAAGATGCTGCTGGCGGCCTATGCGCCGGCGGCACCCACCTACCGGACGCTGTTCCTGCGGCGCGATTTCCGGGACTTCAAGCCGCACCGCCATCTGCGGGTCGGCGACTTCCCGACGCTGCTGCCGCTGTCGGAGAACGGCGAGGTGCAGGCGGGCACGATGTCCGAAAGCCAGGAGCTGGTCTTCCTGCAGACCTTCGCCCGACGCATCCGCGTGACGCGGCAGATGCTTGTGAACGACGATCTCGGCGCCTTCACCGACTTCGCCAGCATGATCGGCCGGCGCGTCGCGGACTTCGAGAATGCGACGGCCTACCAGCTGCTGAATGCGGCGAATGGCGACGGCCCGACGCTCATCACCGGTGCGGCAGCCGTGTTTGGCACGGCGGCGGCGCGAGCCAACAAGGCGGGTGCCGGCACGGCGCTCGATCTGCCGAACCTGGCGCTGGGCCGTGCCGCGGTGATGCGCCAGAAAACCCTCGATGGCCTGCCGATCGCGGTCGGCGCGCAGATGCGCCTGCTGGTCGGGCCGAACCAGGAGCTCGCGGCGCGGCAGCTGACCGTCTCGGTGCAGGCGACGCAGACCAGCAACGCCAACGTCTATGCGGGCTTCGTGCAGCCGCTGGTCGAGCCGCTGATCCCGGCGAACCGCTGGTACCTGTTCTCGGATCCACTGGCGGCGCCGGTCTATGTCTATGGCTACCTGAACGGTGCCGAAGGTCCGCAGGTCACCACGGGCAATGTCCAGGGCGTGGATGGCGTCGAGGTGTCGGTGATCTTCGACTTCGGCGTGGGCGCTATCGACTGGCGCGGCGCCTGGTTCAACCCGGGCACCTGATCACCTCCGCCACCCAACAGGCCATCCATCGTCAATCCACTCAGAGGGCGCCCCACCGGGCGCCTTCTGCGTTTCTGGAGACATCATCCCCATGCGCAACTATGTGCAGCCGGGCGCCAGCCTGGCTCTCGCCGTCCCCTATGCCGGCGGCGTCACCTCCGGCCAGGGCGTGCTGGTTGGCGCGCTGTTCGGCGTCGCCGCCGTCGACGGCGCGCAGAACGCCGTCATCGAATGCCAGACCAAGGGCGTGTTCGACATCACCAAGCAGCCGGCGCTGGCCATCACCGCCGGCGCCCGCCTCTTCTGGGACGATACCAACCGACGCCTCACCACCACCGCCACCGGCAATTTCCAGGTGGGCATCGCCGCGTTGGCGGCGCTCGCCGCGGACACCACCGTCCGCGCGGTGCTGCTGCGCGCCCCGGCGTCCGGCACATGAGCGGCGACCCGAAGGCCGCGCGGGGCTATCGCAACCGCAATCCGGGGAACATCGAGCACGTCCCGGCCAACAAGTGGCAGGGCCTGGCCGATCCACCCTCAGATGGGCGCTTCTGCCGGTTCCACTCGCACCAGCACGGCATCCGCGCGCTCGCCCTGCTGCTGCAGAGCTACCAGGACCGGCACGGCCTGCGCACCGTGCGTGGCATCGTCGCACGCTGGGCGCCGAGCACGGAGAACAACACCCGCGCCTACCAGGACGCGGTCGCCAAGCGCCTGGCGGTCGGGCTGGATGATCCCATCGACCTGCACGACGCCGCCGCGCTGCGGGGCCTGGTCGAGGGCATCATCCGGCATGAGCTGGGCGGCCAGCCCTATGCGCCAGACGTGATCGCCGAGGGTCTGCGCATGGCCGGGCTGGTAGAGCCCGGCATCACCCGCACCGGCACCGTGCGCGCCGCCGCCGGTGCCGCGGCAGCGGGCCTCAGCGCCGCAACCGTACTGGAGGCGGTGGAACTGATCGCCCCGCACGCCGACGGCCTCGCCTCCGTTGCGCGAGCCCTCGGCCCCTGGGGCGTGGCGCTGGCCGTCGCTGGTGCCGCGGCCTGGGGCATCCTCCAGCGTCTGCAGCGTCAGCGGGAGATCGTGCCATGACCGACCACGACCGCGAGCTCGGCGCCATCATCGCCCGCCTCACCGAGATCGAGCGCCGGCTCGGCGAGGGCGACGCCGATATGCGCGAGCTGACCCGCACGGTGACGGAGCTGGTCAAGGCCATGGCAGCCCTCACGGCGCGGTTATCTCTCTCTGCGGTGGGCAGCAGTTCCGGCATGCCGATGGCGGTGCCGGCCACCGGGGCGGCGGCGGCGGGCGGCATCATCGGTGCGGCCATGGGCGCCAAGCTGGCCTCCTGGTTCGGGCTGGGCTGAACCCGATGACCGCCTTTGACGCGGCGCTGGCCGTGCTGGCCGCAGACCCGAACCTCGGGACCGACGCCACCTACCGCGCCGGTGGCACCGGCGCGCCTGTGCCGCTCCGCGTGCTGCGCTCCAGCCCCGATCGCGTGGCGGACGGCTTTGGCACCGGCATCCTCCAGGCCACCGACATTCTCACCGTGCCCCTGGCCACGCTGCCTGCCATTGAACCGGGCGACACATTCACCCTCGGCGCGGACGTGCTGAGGGTGGACAGCGCCGAGCGTGATGCAGCGGGTGTCGCCTGGCGCGTCCTCTGCCGCCGATAGCCCATGCGCGTCACCGCCATCGTCGGCGACCTTCGCAAGGCACTGGCCGAGGAGGTCCGCGCCGGCGAGCGCGCCGCCTCCCGCGCCGTGCGTGAGGAAACCGAAATGCTCCAGCGCGAACTGCGCCAGCAGGTTACCGGCTCGCTCGGCGGCAAGGCGCCCGGCATCGCCAATGCCTGGCGCTCGCAGGTGTTTCCGCGGAGCGGCGTGTCGATGCGCGCGGCTGGCCTGGTGTGGAGCAAGACCCCGCTGGTGATCGACGCCTTCGATCGCGGCGCGCTGATCCGCCCCAAGGGCGGCGGCAAGTTCCTGGCCATCGCGACCGGCTTCAATGCCGCCCGCGGCTGGCGCGGGCGCGGCGACAAGGGGCTGCGCGTCACGCCGGCGCAGATGGTCGCCTCCGGTCAGGCCTTCCTCCGGCCGTTCAAATCGGGCCGGGGCTTCGTGTGGTGCCTGCCGCTGCGGCAGGGCCAGGGCACCGGGCGGCGGCGGCGCACGCGTCTGATCGCCGGTGGAGTGGCCGAGGTCGGCACCGCCAACCGCAAGGGGCGCGAGGCCTGGGCCCGCGGCCTGCTGGAACAGGGGATGGTGCCGATGTTTCTCCTTCTGCCGCAGGTGCTGCTGCGCAAGCGGCTCGATGTGCGGGGCGCCTCGCTACGCGCCCTGCGCCGCCTGCCGCGGCGCTTTGTGGCGGCGTGGGGCGCCGAGACGGGACGGGCGGCATGAGTGTGCGGGCGCGGTTTCTCCTGCTGCTCGGGCTTGTCGCGCTGTCCTGGGTGGCCGTGGCCGTCGGCATGGCGCTCACCTGGGTCACCGGGCGCTTCTTTGCGTCTCTGCTGGGGTGGGCATGAGCATCCGCGAGACCGCCATCACGGCGCTGCAGAACCGGCTCGCCCTGTCGCTGGCCCTTCGCAACCCCCCGCCCAAGCTGCTGCGCAACGAGACGGTGCCGCAGCGCCTGCCGCCCTGCGGGCTGGTGGTACTGCGCGACGGGGAGACGGTGGAGGAGACACCGATCCTCTCCCCGCTCTCCTGGCAGATCGAACACCGCGCCGTGGTCGAGGTGGTGGCGGCCAGCACCACGCCGCTCGACGCACTGCTGGTGGAGATTGGCGCCGCCATCACCGCGGACCGCACGCTCGGCGGCACGGTGGAATGGGCGCAGCCCGGCGCCCCGTCCTTCGACGACGTCGAGACGGAGGGCGCGGCCACTGCCCGCGCCGCCGCCATTCCCGTGACGCTGGTCTTTACCGTCGCCGGCTCGCCGCTGGCCTGACAGGAGTCTCCCCATGCCCCGTGCCATCGGCGCGAATTCGCGCCTGCTCATGATCCCCGAGGTCACCTACGGCACTGCCCCGGGCGGCAACTGGCGCCGCGTGCCGTTCCTCTCCACCAGCCTCGGCGCCGAGCAGCCGCTGCTGGACGCGGATGTCATCGGCCTCGGTGGCAATCGCGATCCTGCCGCGCCTTTCCTCGACACCGTCACCGTTGCTGGCGATGTCGTGGTGCCGATTGATCTGGTGAACACCGGCCACTGGCTGCGCCTGATGCTCGGCGCGCCGACCACCACCGGCACCAGCCCGAACTTCATCCACACCTTCGGCTCCGGCGCGGCAGGGCTGCCGTCGCAGGCGATCGAGACCGGCTATCCCGACGTGCCGTCCTTCGACGTCTGCACCGGCGTACGCGCCGACACGCTGGAGATCGACTTCTCGCCGACCGGGCCGGCGACGGCCACCATCAAGCTGGTGGCGCAGGGCTCGGTGCGCTCGGGCGCGACTTCGGGCGGCTCGCCCGTCACCGCCGCTTACACAGCCTTCAACAAGGCTCAAGGGTCCATCACGCGGAGCGGCGCCGCGCTGGCGCAGGTGACCGGGGCGCGGCTGGCCTATTCCAACAGCATCGAGACGGTGCGCACCATCCGCGCCGATCGCAGGATCGAGGGCGCGGATCCCGGTGTCTCCCGCGCCACGGGCCAGATCACCGCGCGCTTCGAGAATACCACGCTGCTGACACAGGCGCAGAACGGCACCCCGGCGGAATTCGCCTTTGCCTACACCATTGATGCGAACCGCAGCCTGACCATCACGCTGCACGAGGTGTACCTGGCGCTGGCCAAGACACCGATCGAGGGGCCGGCGGGCGTGGAGGCCAGCTTCGATTTCCGCGCGGCCTTCAACGCGACGGCGACGCGGATGATGACGGTGGTGCTGCGGAACCAGCAGGCGGGAACGGAGTATGCGTGACGCTCATGACGCTGGTGACGTTCGTGCCATCGTCCGGAAGCATGGGGCGGCGAGCCGTCGTTGCCCGAGAGCGAAGGCTCCTCAAGCCTACCGCGCGAAAGGTCGCCACGCCATGCGCCGCGCCGCGCTAGACATCGATCCGGAAGCCCAACTCCACCTGGGAGGCCGGGATGCCGCCTTTGATGCCCCAGTTCTCCGCCGGCGGCTCGATCATCACGATGCGACTCTCCAGCGGCGGCACGCCGAGGCGCTCGAGGTTGTCCACGATCGCCCGGTACAGGGCACGCTTCGCCTCAGTCGAGCGCGCAGCGATGCCCACGATCTCAACGCGCGTGTAGCGGTCCGAACGCCCGGCCGGGACGATGCGCCGAGCCTCGCCATAGAGATCGAGGACGACGTCGCGGTCGCCCTCGGGGATGCGGAATGCGCTCACCAGGGCGGACTGTACTGCCGCAATCAGCGCAGCCTCATGACCGACGGCCCAAAGGCCAGTGGCAATCCGAACGCAAGGCATGTCGTTCCTTCCTGCTTTGCCGCCCGGGGTCAGACCCGCGTCGTCCCCAGGTCCAACCCCATCGCCAGGCGGCCGGCGGTGATGAAGTTGTGCGGCGACATGGCGACGTGCTGAACCGAGGCGCGCAGGTCCCGCAACTGGCGCGGTAGCCGGCCCGCCTCCAGGATCGCCGCGGAGCCTGCCATGCCTTCCAACATGCCTGCGACGCGCAGCGCCGTCTCGGCGGCATGCGCCGCGGCCTGGCGCAGGCCGATCCGCAGGGGGAACACTTCCGTCTCGCCGCGCTCCAGCGCCACCACCAGCGCCTGCATGGCCTCGACCAGCAGCGCGCGGCCCGCGCGCAGGAGCGCGTCAGCACGCCCGACATCGGACTGGATCACCTCCCGCTCGCGCAGCGGCTGGGAGGTGCCGACGCGCACCTTGTCACGCGCCACCGCCACGAAGTCATCGAGCGCGGCGCGCGCCAGCGCCAGCGGCACCACCGCGACGCTCCAGGAAAAGCTGCTGATCACCGGCATGCGATAGACCACGCCCGGCTGCGTCGCGCGCTGGTCCGGGAAGCCGAAGGCAAGCTCGGCGGGGACGAAGACGTCCTCCATGACCCAGTCGCAACTGCCGGTGCCCCGCAGGCCAGAGACATGCCAGTTGTCGATCACGCGCGCCGCGCCGATCGGCGCGCAGCACATGATCATGGGCGCTAGCCCCTCCCGGCCCCGCTGCTCCACTGCGCAAAGGCCGGTCACCGCGGTCGCGCCATGGATGCCGCTGCCGAAGGGCCACCTTCCGCTGACGCGAAAGCCGCCTTCCACCGGCACCGCCTGCCCCACCGCGCCCGTCGCGGTCACCATGAAGGCGCGCGGGTCGCCGAACAGGCCGTGGGCCGCGTCCGGCTCCAGGTAGCCGGCGATGCGGCTAGCGCCACCGCCATTGCCGACTACCCAGCCGACCGAGGCATCCAGCGCCGCGGCCGCCTCCACCACCTCCATGAAGCTGAAGGGCGAGACCTCCGGCCCGCCGAGCGCCCGCGGCAACCAGAGCCGGAACAGTCCCGCCTCCGCCAGCGCGCCGAACAGCGGCGCGGGCAGGCGCCGCTCCTGCTCGATGGCCTCCCGGCATTCCGCCACCATCCGTGCGAGAGCACGCACTCGGTCCAGCAGCAAGGCAACTGTCTCGGCTTCCTGCGCGTGCATGCTCGGGTCTCCCCCTCCCGCCACAGCCTCGGCCGGCCCGCGATCAAGCTGCAACTGCTAAGTTCTTATCAGCAGATGAATCGGAGTCAGCTAGACTAGGCGTATGGCCGCTCCACCCCCCATCCTCGCCCTCCGCGCCTTCGAGGCCGCGGCGCGCCTGCTGAGCTTCCAGCGGGCGGCGACCGAGCTCGGTGTGACGCCCACCGCCATCAGCCACCAGATCCGCAAGCTCGAGGCGCATTGCGGCGCCCCGCTGTTCCGGCGGCGGCCGCGCCCGCTTTCCCTGTCGCCGGCCGGGGAGGCGCTGTTCCCGGCGGTCCGAGATGCGTTCCAGTCCATGGCCGATGCCCTGGCCCGGCTGCCGGCCCGTGCCGCGGCAAGCCTGCGGGTCACCACCACCAACGCGATCGCGGCCCGTTGGCTGCTGCCGCGTCTGCCAGCCTGGCGCCGCGCGCATCCGGACATCGCGCTCGACATCGCCGGCACGGATGCGGTGCTCGACCTGCGGGCCGGCGAGGCGGATGTGGCGATCCGCTATGCGCGCCTGCCTCCGCCCGATCTTTGCACGGTGGAAATCCTACGCGACAGCTTCCAGGTCGTCGCCAGCCCGTCCCTCGTGGGCGATGCCCGGCTACCGCTGGCGCCGAAGGAGATCATCCGTCTGCCGCTGATCGAGGCTGCATGGCCGCCATCGGACGGTCAGGCACCGACTTGGCGGTGCTGGGCCGCGGCGACGCGGGCGCAGTCGGGCGGCGCGCTACCCTCTCTCGCCGGGCGGGTTGCGCTGAGCTTCCAGGAGGAGGCGCACGCAATCGAGGCGGCCATTGGCGGCCAGGGCGTGGCCATCTGCAGCGATGCGCTGGTGGCGGCGGAACTGCGCGCCGGGCGACTGGTGCCGATCTGCGGCCTTCGCCTGCCGGGCTACGGCTTCTACCTCACGCACCGGGCTAACCATCCGCGGCTGCCGCTCATAACCGCCTTTACGACATGGCTGATGCAGGCCGTCGTGCCCATCACCTGAACACCGCCCAGCAGACCCCGAACGCCGCTGTCGCGCGGTGCGCTTCCGGTCGGCCCCGCGCTGCTCCGCGCGGCGGCTACGTCAGGAAGCCAATCATGGCTCAAGTGTCGCGCCGCTTTGCCGCGAAGGCCACGCAGTTCCAAGCCGAAGGATGGAGAACCCCATGCTCACCCTCGACCTCCCGGTCGAGCCGTACTGGCTCGACCTGCCGCGCGGCGTCCGCGTGGAAATCCGCCCCGTGACGACGGCCGTCATGGCCGCGGCCCAGGCCGCCGCCGCGCGCCGCATCGCCGCAATCCGCATCGCCGACCCAGACCTCGACCCCGACATGGCCCGCGGTCTCTCCCTCGCGTTCCTGGTCAAGGCGCTCGCCCGCCACGCGGTGACTGCCTGGGAGGGCGTCGGCGACGCTGCCGGCAAGCCGCTGCCACTCTCCCCGGAGGCGGTCGAGCGCCTGATGGACATGGACGAGATCGCCGCCGCCTTCTGGGATCGCGCCACCGGCCCCGTCGCCGCCGTGGCCCTGGAGGGAAACGCCTAAGGGCTCGCGCCGCCTGGCACTTCGGCCGCGGGCCCGAATACTGCCGCGGCTGCGCCGCCCTCGCGCGCGACTGCGGCACCGAGTGCCCCTACGCCGCGCATGCCCCCACCAGCATCGAGGGGCACGCCTGCTGGTCCGCCGGCACCGCCTGCGCTCAGGCTTCCATGACCGGCCTCACCCTCGACACCGCCGGCGCACTCGCCGCGTCCCGCGAAATGGGCGCCACCGGCTGGGCCGCCGCCGAGCTGTTGCTCGCGCTGCGCATCGGCATGGCCGAGGGCGCCACCACCCACCGCGAGGGGGAGACCAGCTGACATGGCCGATGCCACCCGCCGCGTCTCGGTGCAGCTCTCGCTCGACGACGCCGCCCGGGTCAAGGCCGGCCTGCGCGAGGTCGGCGAGACCGGCCAGCGCTCCCTCGACCAGATCAGGGGCGGTGCAGAGCGCGCCTCCCGCTCCCTCGACCTGCTGGACGTCGCTGTCCGCGGCCTGCAAATCGCGGGCCTCGCCGCCGCGGCGCGCGCCTTTGTGCAGGCCGGCGACAGCCTCACCCAGGGCCTGTCCCGCCTGCAGAACGCCACCGGCTCGATCGAGCGCGCCAGCGAGGTGTATGAGGCGCTGTACCGCAACGCGCTCTCCACCGGCGTCGCCGTCGGCGAGAGCGTCTCCGCCTTCCAGCGCTTCTCCATCGCCGCGCGCGAGATCGGCGCCACCTCGGACCAGGTGGTGCGCCTCGTCGGCGGGCTGCAGCGTGTGGCCATCGTCTCCGGCGCGTCGACGCAGGAGATCTCCTCGGCCACGTTGCAGCTGGCGCAGGCCCTGGCCTCGGGTGTGCTGCAGGGCGATGAGCTGCGCGCCATCCTCGAGGCCATGCCGCTGCTGGCCGAGGGGCTGTCGCGCGAGCTCGGCGTGTCCATCGGCGAGCTGCGCAAGCTCGGCTCCGAGGGCCAGCTTACGGCTGAGCGGGTGTTTCCCGCCCTGCTGCGCGCCACCGAACGCCTGGGCGCGGAGTTCGAGCGCGCGCCGCTCTCGCTCAGCCGCGCCTTTGGCCAGCTGACGGCCGCGACCGACACCTTCCTCGGCCAGCTCGACCAGGCCATCGGCCTGTCCAACGGGCTGGCGCGCGCCCTGGCCGGGGCCGCCCGGGTGCTGGACGGCATTCGCCGCGGCGCGGGGCTTGGCCTGCCGGGCGAGGTGGATGCCGATCGGCGCCGCCAGGCCGAGGAGCTGCGCGCCGCCATCGCCCGCATGGAGGCGGAGGACGATGGCCGCGACAGCCTGCGCGCCCAGCCGCGCCGCGGCAGTATTCGCGGTGGGCTGGTCGGCACCGCCCAGCAGCAGGCGGGCGTCGATCGCGCCGCCCGGCTGGAGGAGCTGCGCCGGCAGTACCTTGAACTGTCGGAGGAGATCACCCGCGGCGAGCAGGCCGCCGGCGAGCGCCAGCGCGCCGAGCACGAGGGTGCCGCCGCCCAGGCCGCGGATTCCCGCCGCCGCCGCGCCGCCGCCGAGGCCGAGGAGCTCCGCAAGCAACTGGACGACCGGTTTCGGATCAACAGCGCCTATGAGGAGCGCGTCCGCCGCCTGCGCGAGGCCGAGGCCGCCGGCGGGCTGACCGCCGCCGACCGCGCCCGCCTCGAAACCCTGGCCCTGCGCGAGCGCGACCAGGCGCTGCAGCGCATCGAGGGCACCACGCGGCGCGTGGCCACGATTCCGCGCCCCGACCGTGAGGCCGAGCGCGAGATCAACGACCTGATCCGCGAGCGCGAGCGGCTCATCCAGAACAACGAGACGGCCTACGAGAAGTACCAGCGCCGCCTGGAGAACCTGGGCCGGCTGGTGGAACGGGCCGAGCGCGCCGGCCGCCCGGTGCCGGACGAGACCATCTCGCGCGAGGCCAATGCCGCGCTGGAGGAACTGGAGCGCGGCCAGCAGCGCGTGCAGGCCGCCACTGAGCGCACCAGCAGCACCGCCCGTGATCTCGGGATGACCTTCAGCAGCGCCTTCGAGGACGCGATCATCAAAGGGGAAAAGCTGTCCAAGGTGATGCAGGGGCTGCTGCAGGACATCGCCCGCGTCATCGCCCGGCGCACCATCACCGAGCCGCTGGGCGATGCGCTGAGCACCGCCCTGTCGGGCTTCTCCTTCGGGAACCTCTTCTCGGGGCTGTTCCGGGCGGAGGGTGGGCCGGTTTCGGCAGGGCAGCCCTACATCGTGGGCGAGCGCGGGCCGGAGTGGTTTGTGCCCAGCCGGGGCGGCACCGTGCTGCCCAACGGCACTGCGCCCGCCAGCGGGCCGGTGATCCACCAGACCATCTCGATCGACGCGCGCGGGGCGGACGCCGGGGTAGAGGCACGGCTGCGGCTGCTGGCGGGGCAGATCGCGCGCCAGGCCTCGGTGATGACGCTGGATGCGGTGCGCCGCGGTGGTGCGGCCTATGAGACGGTGCGGGGGTAGCGGCGATGGTGGAATATGCCTGGCCGGAGCTGCTGCGCCCCTCACGCCTGGTCTTTTACCTGCAGCACAACACGCTGCGCTTTATCTCGCCGGTGACCCGCGCCACCCAGGTCATGCGGCGCGAGGGGGCGCGCTGGGTGGCGGAGGCGAGCTTTGAGCCGCTGAACCCGGCCAGGGCCGGCGTGCTGGAGGGGCTGCTGGCGGCGCTGGCCGGCTCGGTGAACACCGTCCGGGTGTGGGACTGGCGGCGGGAGTTCCGGACCGGCGATCCGCGCAGCCAGGGCGATGTGCCGAGCGGGCCCTACAGCTTCTCGGACGCGACGATCTTCACGGATGGGACGGGGCTTGTGGTGGGGTCGGGCAATCCGGCGCTGGCCGCCGGGGCGCCGCGGGGCGCACTGAGCATCATCACCGCGGGCTGGTGGCCGGGCACGGTGGCGGTGGGGGCTGGGGATCACACCGGGCTTGGCGGGCGGCTCTACATGGCCACCGAGACGGTGGTGGCCTCGGGCGCAGGCACGGCCACCATCCCCATCGCGCCGCCGCTGCGCGAGGCCATGCTGATCAGCGCGCCGCTGGTTCTGACCAGCCCCAGCGTGCCAATGCGGCTGGTCTCTGATGACGAGGCGGCCAATCCGACGCGGCCGGGGCGGTTCACGGCGATCACCATCCGGATGGAGGAAGCACTCTGATGTCCGCCTGCAACGGCACGCTGCGTCTTTCCGCCTGCGCAGCAGCCTCGGCAACCGAGCCGGTGGTGCTGGTGCCTCTCCGGGCTATCCGCGCACAACCCCCCTGACCCTCGCTTGGCACGATGCTGCCGTCGGCGCCGCAGTTTCATCTACAGAGCGCAGAAAGCGCATGTGCCGCCCGCGGCCTCATGGGACGATATCCTTCCACTGAAACTGGATAATTCAGAAAAATTCAACGAAAACACGTCCCAGTCTTGTTAATCTAAGCAAAATCTTTCCATATCCCCGGCCAACTGTAGCTCCGGCACAGCTCGCACGGACGATGGAGGCACTTAAGATGGATTGCTGCAACAGCCTCAACCCCGCTCCCCAGGACGAGACAGCTGCGCGAGGCTTGGGACGGCGAGCCGCGCTCGGCGGAGTTGCCGGCTCGATCGCGCTCGGCGCAGCGGCCAAGGCTCAGGGCGGGCTAACTCAAATCCGGCTGGCCTTCTGCGGCCAGTTACTCTGCGTCGTCCCCTATGAGGTGACCAAGGCTCGCGGCCATTTCCGGGCGGAGGGTCTGGAGGTCGAACTGATTTACACACGTGGCGGTAACCAGGCCATGCAGGCCCTGGTCGGCGGCGCGGTTGATTACGCCGGCACTTCCTTTGACGTCGCGCTGCAGGCCTTTGCGAATGGAGCCGAAATCCGCCGTTTCGCTTCAACCGGCAGGTTGCCGCTATTCGCCCTGGCGACTGCGCCGCGCAGTGCCGACGACATCCGCGATATCCGCGCACTCGAGGGCCGCACCATCGGCGTCTCCGGCCTTGGCAATGCTGACCATGTGCTGGTGATGTACCTGATGAAGCGCGCCGGCGCTGATCTCGCGCGCACCCGCTTCGCCGCCATCGGCACCAACCTGTTCGAGGCGCTGCGCCGTGGCCAGGTTGATGCCGGCATGGTGCAGGAACCGGCGCTGACCCTGGTGCGAGAAGCTGGTGGCCGGGTGATCTTCAACGCGATGGACATCGAGGACGCCAACCGCGTGCTCGGCGGCGCCTTCGAATTCATGGGCGTCGCGGTGCGCGCGGCGGAACGTGATCGCCGGCTTGAGGAGATGCGCCGCCTGTCGCGAGCTTTGACTGCCGGGTTGCGCGACACGCGCGACATCCCGATTGAGGAGGTGGTGGCCGCGCTGCCGCGCGAGCTCATCGCAGGCGGCAATTGGGGCCGGCTGGGCGTGATGCTGGAGCGCTACCGCGGCTCGCTCTATCCGGCTGATGTGCGGATCGACCGGGAGGCGGCGCAGCGCGTCGTCGTCTCGCAGCGCGAGGCCGGGGTGCTGAACCGGGAGCTGGCGCTGGACACGTTGCTCGATACCGCGGTGCTGGAGGGGTGACGGTGCTGCGCATTAATGGCCTGACCCTCGGCTATGGCGGGCCGGAGCCCGTGCTGGCCAATCTCGACCTTTCGCTGAAGGAAGCGCAATTCGCCAGCCTGGTTGGCCCCTCCGGCTCGGGCAAGACCTCCGTGCTGCGCGCCATCACCGGGCTTCAGCGCGCGCAGGCGGGGGTCATCGACCTGTCGGTGCCGCCGGCCGAGGTCGGCTTCCTGTTCCAGGACGACGCGCTGCTGCCCTGGCGCACCGCGGCGCAGAACGTGGCGCTTGGCCTGCGGATTCACGGCATGTCCAAGGCCGATGCCCTGGCACGGGCGGAGGAATGGCTGGCACGCCTCGGCCTCGCCGGATTTGGCGGACGCTTCCCCCGGCAGCTTTCCGGCGGGCAGCGCAAGCGGGTGGCCATCGCGCAGGTGCTGGCGCTGCGCCCCCGGCTATTGCTGATGGACGAGCCTTTCGCCTCGCTGGATGCGATTGTGCGGACCCGCGTTACCCAAGACCTGCTGAACCTGGTTCAGCGGGAGGGCATTTCTGTGTTGCTGGTTACCCACGATTTGGAAGAGTCCATCGCACTATCTGACGTGGTGCATGTACTTTCGAACGGCCCACGGGCGCGTATCCTGGCGAGCCGCCCCGTATCGATAGAGCGGCCGCGCGATCTGGTCGCGACACGCGGCCACCCCGCCTTTGCACCGTTGCTGCGCCAGTTGTGGCGTGACCTGGAAGGCGCATCCAGCCTTCCGGCCGAACCCTTGCCGGAGCCTGTCGCTGCATGAACTCCGCCACACCTATGTTGGAGCGCATCTGGCTGCGCCGTGTACTGGCGCTGTCCTTTCTGCTGCTGCTGTGGGAGTCTGCCGGTTGGGCGGGACTGCTTGATCCCCTCTATGCCGCGCCGCCCAGCGAGGTGGCGCGGGTCGCAGCTGGGCTGTTCGCCGATGGCAGCATCTGGCAGCACCTGCAGGCAACCTTCACCGCAGCCTTGCTGGGTCTCGCGGCGGGTCTCCTTATCGGCATCGTGCTCGGCTTTGCGGCGGCGCTGGTGCCGCTGCTCGCGGCATTGCTGGAGCCGGTGATGATGCTGCTGAACGCGGTGCCGCGGGTGATCCTGGCGCCGCTGTTCGTCATCTGGATGGGCATCGACCTCGCCTCCAAGGTCGCGCTAGCCACGGTGCTGGTCGCGGTGCTGGTGTTCTTTTCGGTTTATTCCGGGGTGAAGGAGGTAGACCAGCGCCTGGTTGAGCGCGTGCGCACCCTCGGCGGCGGTCGCGCCGTGCTGGTGCGGGAGGTCTATGTACCTTCCGTCGTCTCGTGGGTCATGGGCAACCTGAAGGTTGCAGTGGGCTTTGCATTTACCGGCGCCGTCGTCGGCGAGTTTGTCGCCTCCGCCCGCGGCCTCGGCTATCTGCTGCAATTCGCGCAGAGCACCTACAACGCCTCGCTGTCGCTCGCGCTGGTCCTGCTCATCATGGTATTCGTGCTGCTGCTGTTTTTCCTGGCCGAACAACTTGAGCGACGGCTGCTGCGGTGGCGCCAGCCGTGAGCCTCGTCGCCGATTTCATGCCGGGCGAGACCATCACCTTGCGCCCTGGCCTGGAGGTGCCGGACTGGTCTTGCGTGACCGAGCCCACGGCGCGGAGGGCGTTGGCCGACAGCATGGCGGTATCGGAGCGCCGGACGCGCTGGGCCGGCCTCGATGCGGCCGAGGATGCGGTGCGCCGTGCTGTGCTGCGCCACCTCGTCTCGCAGGATGCCGGGCCGGCCATCGCGGATCTCGCCGACGCCACCGGTCGCGATGCGATGGAGGTTCGCAACCTGCTGCGGCGCCTGCAGCAGCGCGACCTTCTTGTGCTGGATCCAACGGAGCAAAACGTGCTCGCCAGCTACCCCTTCAGCGCGAGACCCACTCCGCACCGTGTCTTGCTGGCGGAGGCGACACTGCCGGTGCATGCGCTTTGCGCAATCGATGCGTTGGGGGCCGGGGCGATGCTTTCCGTGGCGTCCCGCATCACCTCAAGCTGTGCGCATTGCGGTACGCAGATCGCAGTGCGGACCAGCGATAATGGGCGCAGCCTGGCCTGCTCGGCGCCTGGGATGGCCGTGGTGTGGTCTGGGATCCGATATTCAGGCGGCTGCGCCGCGACATCAGGCTGCTTGCTCAAGGTCTTTTTCTGCGGCGACGCCCACCTTGATGCCTGGCGACGCGAGGTCGATCCGCACGGTGCGGGCCACAGGCTGACATTGCAGCAAGCGCTGGAGGTCGGCCGAGCGCTGTTCGGACCAATGCTTCAAGGCACGGCATAGCGCTGGTGTTTTAGCCGCCGAGAATCGATCGCCAGAGCGGTGCAGGGGCGGCACGCGGCCGGGGCAGCTCCACCTCAATCACACTCAGTATGCGGAATTCCCTCGATGTTCGGCACACCGCGTCTCTCCGCCCACGCGGCGGCCTCCGCAACTGCGCCGGTCGCTGCCCCCGTGGTGATGGTGGAGCTCGACTTCGCCTCGGGTGCCTTCCGCGCCTGGACCGGGCTCGGCCTGCTGCACTGGGCCGGTAAGGTCTTTGAGGGCGTGGGCTCAATCGGCGCCGTGGGCGAGATCGAGGAGACGGTGGAGCTGCGCGCCGTCCGCCTGTCCCTCGCGCTCTCTCCGGTGCCGCAGGAGGTGGTGGACATCGCCTTGGCCGAGCGCAGCTTTCGGCTGCGGCCGGCCCGGCTGTGGGGCGCGCTGCTCGATGCCGAGGGCGCGTTTATCGCCGACCCGTTTCCGCTGTGGGCCGGGCTGATGGACACCATGCAGGTGACGGACGGTGCCGAACCGCGCGTGACACTCACCTGCGAGAGCCGGCTGGTGGACCTCGAGCGGGCCGAGGTGCGCCGCTACACGGATGCCTACCAGCAGGCCGAGTATCCGGGCGACCGGTTCTTCGAATACGTGCCGGCGCTGCAGGAGGCCGAGATCCGGCTGCCGGCGCGGTAGGCCGAGCCCCCATGCGCCACCCCGACTGGCCGACCGGGCTGGCAGCCCTGCTGTCAGCGGCGGAGGCGCGCGCCTTCCATCCGGGCCAGTGGAACTGCGCCCTCTTCGCGCGGGCGGCCGTGGAGGCGGTGACCGGCACCCGGCCCCGCGTCCGCGTGCTGCCGGATCTCGCCGCCTCCGCGGACAGCGCGGGCTTTCCCCGCATCCCGCCCGCCTTTGCCCGCATGGGCGATGTGGTCCTGGCAGGCGATCCGCCGCGGCTGGGCATCGTCGTGGACGGCGGCCGCGCCGCTTTCGTCGGGCCGCGCGGCCTCATCCGCCTCCCGGTCACTGACTGCACCACCGCTTGGAGGATTGGCTGAATGCCCGCTACCATCCCCCTCATCGCCGTCGTCGCCGGCGGCGTGGCCTCCGCCGCCCTCGGCGGCGGCCTGCTCGGTGCGCTGGTCGGCGCCGGGGCAGCCTTCGTCGTCTCCTCCATCGGCGCCTCGGTCTTTCCGGCCAAGCGCCCGACCGCCCCAACTCGGCCCGGCGACGACCCCTCCGCCCCCGGCGCCGGCCGCACCCAGTCCTTTCGCCAGCCCATCACCGAGCACCAGATCGTCTTTGGCCGTTGCAAGGTCGGCGGGCCCATCGTGTTCATCCACTCGGCACCCGACGACGAGGGCCGCGCCGATGGCTGGTTCTATTCGGTGATGGTGCTGGCCGCGCATCACGTGCGTGGCATCGGCGGTGTCTGGCTGGGCGACACCCTGGCGACCGACGCGAAGTTCGCCGGCCTGGTGCGGGTCGATCGCCACCTGGGCACAATTGACCAGCCGGCCGACGCCAACCTCATCACCGAGACCAGCGGCAAATGGACCGCCGACCACCGCGGTCGCGGCCGCGCCTATGTCGCGCTGCGCCTGAAAATCACGGCCGAGGCCTTTCCCGCCGGCCCGCCCAACATCGCCGCCCTGGTCGAGGGCGCCGACACCATCCTCGACCCCCGTACCGGTGCCTTAGGGTGGTCCGACAATCCCGCGCTGTGCCTGGCCTGGTACCTCACCGCGCCCTTCGGCTGGAAAGCCTCCTGGGACGACATCGACATCCCGGCGCTGATGGCCGCCACCAACATCTGCGACGAGCTGATCGGCACCCGCGCCGGCCTGCACGAGCGCCGCTACACGGTGAACGGCCGCGTCTCGCTCGGCGAGGGCAAGATCGCCATCACCCGCAAGCTCGTCGCCGCCATGGCCGGGGCTATGGTGGTCTCAGGCGGGCGGTTCTTTATCCATGCGGGCGGGCCCGCGCTGCCCTCCGCCACACTCACCTCGGACGACCTGCGCGGCGACGTCACCATCCAGGGAGCCGGCCGCGGCGGGACCTCTTCAACGGGGTGCGGGCGGTCTATGTCGACCCCGCGAAAAACTGGCAGCCCACCGACGCCCCGCCGCTGCTCGCCGCCAACTACGTGGCCGAGGATGGCGGCGAGCAGATTTTTCGCGATCTGGAATTCCCGCTCACCACCTCGGTGGCCACCGTGCAGCGGCTGATGAAGGCCGAGCTGGAACGGGTGCGGCGCCAGCGTGAGGTGGCGTTTCCGGCGAACCTGTCGGCGCTGCGGCTGCGGCCCTGGGATGGGGTGACGGTGGCGCTCGATCGCGTGGGGGCCTTTCCGGCGCGGGTGACCGGCTGGCGGCTGTCGCCGGATGGCGGGGTGGATCTGGCGCTGTCCGAGGAGGACCCCGCCGTATGGAACTGGAACCCGGCGGTGGACGAGCGCGCCGCGGGCGACAGCCCCTCGGTGGTGCTGCCCAACCCGGGCATCATCGCCGCGCCGGCCGCCATTGCCGTGGCAACGCCTGTCACCGCCGCCTTTTGGGCGCTGGGCGTGTCCTGGTCTCCCGTGGGCTCGGCCTTTCTCGCCGGCTACGAGCTCGAGTTCCTGCCGGCCTCCGTTGCCGTCTGGCAGGGCTACGGGGGCGCCCTGGGCGCCACCGCGGCCTCGGTCCCCACCACGGAGCCTACCGCCTTTCGGGCGCGCGCCGTGGCGCGCAGTGGCGCCGTGTCGGGCTGGCGGGAGGCGGCGGTGCCAGGTGCGGTGACCGCGCCGGCGGCCCTCGGCATCACCGGCGGCGTGCGCCTCTCGGGCGGCGTCCCCATCGGCGCCGTACGGCTGCAGGTGTTCGAGGCGGACAGCGCCAGCCTGGCCACGGAGCCCACCGCGCTGCCCTGGGACCGCACCGGCCTCACCACCGGTCAGGCCCGCTGGTATTGGCTCCGCAGCGTCTCGGCCGAGGGCAACGTTTCCGACTTCGCCGGCCCAGTCACCGCCACCGCCCTGTAGGAGACTCGGGAAAAATGCCGGCACGCATCGACGACCTGCTCGTCCTCAACGCCAACCTCAACAAGAGCGACTTCGCGAGGTACCTGCGGGATCGCGAGGCGGTGCTGCCGAATGATTTCGGCGGGCTCGGCGACGGCGTGGCCGATGATCGCACCGCCATCCAGGCGGCCTTCGATCGCGCCGGCGCGGACCAGAAATTCGCGATGATCCCGCCCGGTACCTGGAACGTCTCCGGCACCGTCACCCTGCCAGGCGGGGCGCGCGGCCTGATCATGCAGGGCACCATCCGCTACACGGGCACCGCGCCCACCAGCATGCTGGTGCTGGGCGATGGCGGCACCATCCGCAACGCGGAGAAGCTCTACAGCGGGTTGAACGTCATCCGGCAGACGCAGTCCGACTGGTCCTCCGAGGCCGATATCGGCATCACCGTGCGCAACGTCGATGCCTCGCAGATCGAGCTGCGCCGCGTCGAGGGCTTCACCATCGGCATGCGCACGCTGGGCGATGGCCGCGGGGTGGAGGACAGCACCTTCACGCTCGGGCGCATCGTCAACAACCGCATCGGCCTCGACATTTGGTGCGCCACCGCCACCGCGTGGAACACCTCCGTGCGCTACTATGGCGGCCACTTCGCGCACGCGACCGGGGTGAACGCGGCGCAGGACCGGTTCGGGGTGCGCTTCGGCAATGAGGTCGGCGCCTATTCCAACCACAACCGCCACGTCTTCGACGCGCCGAACTTCGAGCTGCGCCAGGCCGGCAGCAACATCGCCATCCCCTTCCTGAACCAGACCTCGGGCAGCGCCATCATCGCGCGCAACATGCGCATGGAGGCCTGCTCGCCGCTGGCAGCACGGCACACGGCGGGCGCGCAGGATTGCGAGTACGACATCGCCTGGACCAACACCTACCTGGTGGGGATCGACTACACCGCGACGGCCAGCCGCTGCGGCAATGCCGTGATCAACCGCCATCGGGCACCGGCGTCGCGCTTCCAGCGCTTCCTCGCCGGCGTGCCGAACACCCGAGCGGCGGCGTTCCGGCAGTCGGCGACGGAGGTCGGGGTGGAAGGGCTGATCACCATCGCCACCTCGACCACCACCGCAACCTTCATGGCTGATTTCTGCTTCAATGGGCTGACCGACCTGACGCCGACCGACCGCGCGGTGACGCTGGCGGCCAATCGTGGGCTGGGGTGGATGCTGGATACCTCCCAGGCGAAGGAGTTCGCGCTGGCGCATTGGCTGACGAACGGGGCGTCGGGCGGCCGTCTGTTCGTGCGGGTGTTTGATGGCGCTGGAAATGTCCGCGAGGACGTCGCGGGCGACGTGCTGGCCTCGATCACCACGATGCAATGGAACGGGCCCGCCAAGGGCTGGAACGCCGGCGCGCCCATGGACGATGCGAACTTCAATCGGCGCAGACCATCCGCGTCGGCGCATCCGTGGCCTATGCGCAGGTGGGGGTGATCGGCTTCGATGGGCCGATCGACCTGCAGTCGCTGCGGCTCTACGGGCTGCCCGAGGCTGCACCCGCCGTGCTGAACGGGACGCCGCTGTTGACGGGGGCGCTGTTCGGCTCAGGGCGACGGGAGTTTGCGGCGGAGGTATCCTGGGATCTGCCGAGCTTGGCGCCCGGAGCGACATCGCTGCTCGACGTCACCGTGAACGGGGCGCGGGCGGGGGATTTCGCGCAGGCGTCGCTGGTATCGTCGACTCGGTTCATCGAACTCGATGCGGCGGTGTGGTCGAACAACACGGTGCGCATGGTGGCGCGGAACATCTCGGGGGCGACGTTCGATCTCGCGGCGGCGACGCTGTCGGTGGGGGTGGTGAAGCGGCGGGTGCCCTGAACGAGGTCAGAACACGCGATTGGTGACCATCAGCGGCGTATCGGCCAGCACCAGACCCTGCTAACGGGCTAATTGGCGTGCAAAGAACAGCAGCATCTTACGGCCGTCGTCATCGACATGGCCCCAAATCCGGAGCAGCTCTTCGCGCTGATCCGGGCCAGGCCTTTGGCCAGGGACGCGCTTATGCGGCGTGGCCCTTCCTAGGACGGCCATCGATGTGTCTCCACCATCGCGACGAACGCTTCAGCATGGCAGCAGCAGTGTTTGTGGCCAAGGATTCTTCCTTGTGCCAAACAGTCGGCTGCATCTGCAGCACGATCGTCCGGATGCGAAGCACCCGTCACAGTACCATCGTGCCCCCCGCCACCAGCAGCATTCCACTAAGTGTTCGCCCGAACTGCTGGTCCGAAAGCCGGTCAAACAAAGCCAGCCCACACACGGTCCCGAACAGCGCCGGTGCCACGGTGAGCAGCAGCTCCGGGTCGGCGCTGGACAACGCCCTACGCCCCGGGTCCATCACCTGCAACAGCAGCAGTGCCGCGACCTGCATCATCAGGATGTACGGCTGCGTCAGTCCGCGCGCCGCGCCCCGACCAAGGCCGCGCACGCCGCACCAAACCACCACCGGCGCCGCCGGGAACGCAAGAAGCCCGCCCGCGACTCCGCCTGCGGCTCCGACCAGCACCTGCGCCCAGCGCGGCCCCGCGTCCTGCGGCGCTGACGGTGGCCGCCAAAGCATCCAGGTGGCAAAGACCATCAGCAGCGTACCCAGAAGGAGGATGTGGCCACGACCGCTGATTTGCAGCAGCAGCATCAGCCCCAAGGGCAGCGTTGCCAGGCCGCCGAGCAGGAACGGCACCCCGCCCCGCCAGTCCAGGTCCCGCCACAGGTGGAGTACCGAATAGCCTTGCATGGCGATGCTGGCGACCAGAATGATCGATACGATCCGCATCGGTTCATCGACCAGATGCACCAGCATCACTGCGCAGATGGGCGCGAAGGCGAAGCCCGCGATCGATGCGACGGCCGACGCCAGGAACACCGCTAGCAAAGGCAGCAGCATGTCCAGTCCCGGCCAGATCGCGCCGACCGTCCCGGCGTAGGCCACCGCCGCCAGTGTGCAGCACCCGAGGACCGAAAAAGGAGAATCGCGGCGCGGCACCGCTCCCGTCGCATCACGCTGCATGGCGCGCGCCCATGGTGTCGTGCCGCACGGTTGGCGCCCGGATTGGCCGCGTGTGCCGGGTCGATCCTCGCGGATCTGCAAGGCAGCACCTCACCGCCGACCGCCCAGCAGGCTCGCCGCGCAACAGTTCGCGACGTCGCCGGCGGAAAGCACCAGCGTCCGCAGTCGTACTCTGGCTCCCGCGGCGCTGAGCGTCCGGCCCACGCTGGCGCAGCCATCCGGTTCATCGGCCGAAGTGGCCGTGCCATGCATCAACAGCACCGGCCCACCCCGCATCGCGGCCCGGACAAGCCCGCAGCAGCCCGGATACAGCAGCGCCCGCGTGGCGACCGGCCCGGAGCATTCCGCCGCCATCCGGGAGCCCGCGCCAAAGCCCAGCAGACCTCTGGGCTGGCCCGCCACCCGCGGATGGCGCGCCAGCGCATCGAGCAGGGCATTGAGGGAATCAGCCTCGAAAGCCTCGATTTCCAGCACAGCGACACCGGTGCCGAGCGATTGATCAGTAGAGAGGCCGGCGCGGCCATCCGGCTCAAGGGCATCGTGCAGGGCGGAAACGTGCGGTGTCTGCCAATCGGGCGCGCCCGGCGGCACGACCAGGATACCTTTGGCGTCGTCGGCGCGAAACATCCCGATCTCGCAGAAAGGCTCAGGCGGCTGTTCGCGCGTGGCCGATGCGGGCGCGGCGTGGCCCAGCAGCAGCCCAACCAACAGGCACAGCGCCGGCCAATTACGAAGCGCAGTTTCGAGTGGAGGGGGAGTGGCTGACATCGGCGTGCTTCAATCCAGTCATCCCGTGGAGGCATGCGCGCCTGAGCGCGGCAGCCAACGATGCGAGTCCATGTTGGGCGGGGGCGGACCAACGACGGACCCAAGGCCCCCGCCTTTCGAAGCGCCGGTGCGTTCAGCGAGCGCGGGGCTCGGTGCCGGTGAACGAGACCTCTGTCGTCGTCCCTGCCAGGCCGGCGCGGCGGCAGAGCTCCCAGACAAGCTCGCTCGACGACGCAGCATGCGCCCTCGATCCCACTACGATCGGCCCACCGGCGCGGACGAACCCGACCGTCTCCTCGGTGGCCACGTAGAAGACGGCGAAGCCGACGACCTCATTGGTGCGCCGAATAGCGCCACAGGCGACATAGCCGCTGACGCCAGGGCCGGGCTCGTAGGGGTACGCCACGAGGGACTGCACGACCGCTCCGGGAATGGCATCCGCGAGAAGGCTGCGGGCATCGTCCTCTACCTCGGCGCCCTCCCACAGCACGTCGGCACGGGGCAGGGCCGCGGTGGCGAACCCGTCCGGCGCTGGCAAGTCGATCAGCTGGGACCGTGTTTCCAGCGTGAGCGGGTAGGTCCAGGCCTGCTCTCCCCCGGCCGCACAGAACGCGGCCACCGCCAGCACTTTGGTCCAGATCCTGTGCATACCGACCTCGCCCACAAACCGTCGCCTAATCAGTCGCACGAGCGCGCAGGGCGATCAGGAAGCGAAGACGAAAGATTCACGAAACCGGCCCCTTGAGGCGGGGGACGGCGAGCCAGCGCCGGCGTCCGAACGTCTCCTGGGGGGCGCAGGGCGCGCGGGGCAATCTCGGTGACGATCATCTTGAACGAAGCCAAGAAGGGGCGTGAAGCGCCAGCCAGCGGCTGCGACCGAAGCCGCCGCCGCGGAAGGACAGAAAGCCCGCCAAGGTGACGATGTGGCCTGCCGCTATCGCAGCGGCTCGCTTCCTGGCGCTCCCGGCTGGCGCAGCGGCTAGGCGCTTACGCTGCGGTGGGACAGGGTCGACCTCGCCAGGCGCAACGCCCGCTCGCCGGAAACCAATGCGGGCGAAAGCCTCCGCCCCCTCTCCGCCGCCGCCTGCGACGTGCTGCGAGCCCAAGGGCAGGGCGCCCTGGATGCGCAGGTGTTCCCGCCCTCGCGCGACGACGGGACGATGACCGGCTTCCCCCTCCCTGTTCGCGCGCATCGCGAAGACGGGCGGGCTGCCGGCCGACGTGACGCCGCACATCTTGCGGCACTCCTTCGCGGGCCCCGCCAACGGCGGGCAGCCTAGGTTGGCTGCTCAAGGCGGACGTGCAGCGACAGGCACCGAATACGGGATGATCTGCGCTGTTGCAGATGTTTCATGCGATCGCGTTCGCGACGGGCAGGAGGTGGCGCCAGCGCTGCGTTGCGATAGAGTGTGTCCGTTCCGGCTAGCTGGAAGGCCCAGGGACACGCGCGGGATGGGCGTAGGCAGGAATGGAGACCAAGGCGCGCGCGCACCGGATCCGCTTCGGCCACTGCACCCTCGACGAGGGGCTGGGCGTGCTGTTCGCACCCGACGGGGCGGAGACGCTGCTGCGCCCGAAGACACTGGAGCTGCTGCGCTTGCTGCTGCACAACGCCGGCCAAGTGGTGACGCGCGACGAGATCATGGAGGCGGCCTGGCCCGGCGTCTTCGTCACAGACGACAGCATAACGCAGTGCGTGGTGGAGCTGCGCAAGGCGATGGGCAAGGGCGGCGCCGGACTGCTCAGGACGCTGTACCGCCGCGGCTACCTGCTGCAGGCCGAGGTGGCGGCGGAGCGGTCGGACGGCCACGCCGCCGGGGACGGCCCGGCCGGGCTGCCCGACGACCGCCCCTCCATCGCGGTGCTGCCCTTCCGCAGGGGCGTCGCCGACCCGCAAGAGGCCTATTTCGCCGACGGCATCATCGAGGGCATCGTGCATGTTCTCTCGGGGCTCGAGCGGATCGTCGTGGTCTCGCGCGGCTCGTCGCTGGCGGTGGCGGAGACGACGGTCGACCCGCGCGATGTCGGCCGCGCGCTCAGCGTGCGCTACGTGCTCTACGGCGGCGTGCGGCGCGCGGGCAAGCGGCTGCGCATCACGACGGAGCTGAGCGAGACGGACACCGGCGCCATCATCCGCAGCGACCGCTACGAAGGCGATGTGGACGACCTCTTCGCGCTGCAGGACCTGATCGCGGAGCGGGTGGTGACCACGATCGCCCCCGAGGTGCGCCAGCGCGAGCTGGCGCGGGCGATGCGCAAGCCGCCCGCGAGCCTGACCGCCTATGAGCTGGCGCTGCGCGCGCTCGACGAGATGCGGCAACTCGACCGCGCCGCGATGGAGCGCGGCCGCGCGCTGCTGGAACAGGCGATCGCCGCCGATCCCGGGCACGGGCTGGCCTACGGCCATCTCGGCTGGTGGTACGTGTTCTGGGTGGCGCAGGGATGGTCGGACGACATCGCGGCGGACCAGGCCGCCGCGACGCGCGCGACCTCCGCCGCGCTGGAGCGCGACCGCAACGACAGCCTGGCGCTAACGGCGCGCGGCCTGCTGGTCGGCCATATCGAGCGGGACTTCGACCTAGCGGAGCGCCTGTTCGACCAGGCGGTCGCCGCCAGCCCGAGCTGCGCGCTGGCCTGGAGCGGCGGCGCCGCGCTCCGCAACTGGCGGGACGAGGGCAAGGAGGCGGTCGCCTGGGCGGAGCGCGCCGTGCGCCTCGCCCCCGTCGATCCCTTCGCCTTCCTGCACGAGCATATCCTGGCCCAGGCGCACTACACGGCCGGGAACTGGGAGCAGGCAATCGCATGGGGCCGCACCTCCATCGCCTCCAACCCCCGGCACCAGGCGACATGGCGGGCGCTGATCGTCAGCCTCGTCGCGGCCGGCCGTATGTCCGAGGCTCGCGAGGCCGCGCGGCGCCTGCTGGAGCTGGATCCCGGGTTCAGCCTGCGCGGCTTCGCGCTGCGCACCACGCTGCCGCCCGCCGTGCGGGTCCGCTTCTTCGATCAGCTTCGCCAGGCCGGCCTGCCCGAATAAGGGGCGCGCCCTCGTTTCTGCTACCATCGCGATGCGGACCCTCGCCGATCTGATCGTGACGGAGAGTCAGCCGGTGCCGTGGAGATCAAGGATCTGCGTTCGAGGATCCAGCGTATCTCTCCGTCCGGACGCAGTATGCGGTACTCCGACACCACCGGCTCGCCACGTGGCTGGGCCACCTTGCGGGCATTGACGATGCCGCGGTCGTCGGGGTGCAGCGTCGCCTCAAAGCGGGAGAAGTCCGCCAGCAACTCCTTCGCGGGCTGACGCC
Source organism: Falsiroseomonas sp. E2-1-a4 (assembly GCF_051433165.1). NCBI lineage: Bacteria > Pseudomonadati > Pseudomonadota > Alphaproteobacteria > Acetobacterales > Roseomonadaceae > Falsiroseomonas > Falsiroseomonas sp. E2-1-a4. The sequence continues at coordinate 37,443 of NZ_JBHMFS010000030.1, forward strand.
AAGGCTGCTCGTAGCGCGGCGGTCATGCCGCGGACACGTCGGCTCTCGACAAGGCAAGTTGCAGCGACAGACAGAACGCAGGCTGCGCCGCAGGTTGAGCTGGCGCTTGGGCGCGGCCCTCCGGCTGGGCCGCGCAAGGCCAGCAGCAGTTCTGGGTGGCGCGAAGACTAGCCTGGACTCCGTTCCGAGGTGAAAGGGTTGATATGAGCCATCGACATCGACCCGCCTGCCGGCCCGTGGCCAAATGGGGCGCTCAGCGACCGCTTGTAACCGGTCGCACCTCCTCCGCCAAAACATGAGCTGGTCTGCGGCATCTAGCGCAGCGCTTAAGATTTCCCCACATAAATCCCCACTTCGAGGTGCCGGCTTTGGGCGGCCTGCAGCGAACCGGCGCGGGCGTCTGGCAGCCTTGATGCCGCACGGCATTTTGCGGACTTCGTAGAAGAGGAGGCTCCGCCAGGCGCTGGAGCGGCTGGACCCGCTGTGGGAGGAGCTATTCCCCGCGGAGCAGGCGCGCATCATCCGCTTGCTGGTCGACCGAGTGGACATCGGGGTGGGCGGCGCCGACGTGCGGCTGAAGCTGGAGGGGCTGGCCAGCCTGGCGCGGGACCTGGGCCGGGCCACCCGCCGAAGCGCCCAGGGCGGCAGCATGACCGGCGCCGCGCAGATGCTGACCGTGCGGGTGCCGCTGGCGGTCCGGAAGCAGCGCGGCGGGCGAAAGCTGGTGCTGACGCCGGGCGGCATGGCGTCCCGCGGCGTCTCGGCTGCGGACATCACGTTGGTGAAGACGCTGGCACGGGCGTTCCGCTGGCGGCGGATGATGGAGGCGGGCCGCTATGGCACGATCGACGAGCTGGCGGCAGCCGAGAAGATCAACTCGTCCTACGTCTCGCGCCTGCTGCGCCTCACGCTGCTGTCCCCCGACATCGTCGAGGCGATCCTGGACGGGCGGCAGTCGGATGAGATGACGCTGCCGCGGCTGATGGAGCCGTTTCCGGTGGAGTGGGAGGCACAGCGCGAGCCACTCCCAGTTGGCTGAGCCAGCGACAGTCGGCGCCGCAAAGGCGTATCGCCGGGCTTCCTATTCCAATGGAGACGCCGAATGTGCGACGGGTGCAGCGAGCGCACTATGATCCAAGATTTGTCCATGTAACCAGTCGAATATTCGGCGACCGCCCTCCGTGCTGTCGCAGTGCTTTTCCAGCATCTGAAATGTCGCGCGCTTTAAGAACGCCGAATCTGTTAAGCCTTCAGGTATGATTATCTCGGTGAATTCGCGAAGCACACTACGCAGTAATTCCGGGCTGCCCGCATCATGCGGCTGCCGAGCAGCCCATTGACAAAAATGATCGATCCAGCTTCGAAAATTCGGATTTAGTGACGACTCCCGGTATCGTTCTGAGATCGCGAAGATTGAGTCCCAAGTCTGAAGTTTTTCAGGATCTCCGCCCTCCCATTGGATGGCCCACTCGGGACAGGTCACGAGGTCAACGCGCGGACCTTCGAATGGACGACTAGCATTCAACGACAGCGAAATTGTAGGACTGTCGTATGGATCGCAACAGGTACGGCGCTTCCCAGTCGCAGGGTTAACAAATATGTCCTGTCGAAATTTGTACCGCGAATTACACTTCGTGCCCATCGGGGAGAGATTTCGAAAATTTACCCCTGGAAAAGAATAAGCGGCGATGGGAAGGTAGTGATCCAGCGCTTCCCGTTTTTGACCCGGCGCATCGAGCAATTCTACACCACAAAAGGCACAAATCTTGTATTTCAAATGCTCGTACACGAGCTTATAGTTCGCGTCGCGCAGACCCAGGTCGGTTAAAAGGTCGAAGGCAAGTTCGAAGATATTTTTTACTGCCCTGCCCATATCTTCTGGAAGATCGGATATGCCAAAGCAAGGCTGGCCATCGTCGAAGATGGCTGGAAACGCATTGTGTCTTCTCATCGCATCATGAACACGGACTCGATCTGCAGCTCCTAACGCTTGATAGCAATCAAGGAACGCAGCCCGTCGGCTTTTTAGGCCGTATTTTTTCCGGAGTTTTTCGCGGCGTTTCAGCGGAATGCATGTGGGCCAGCGCGAGCGCGGCTGGCCAGCATCTATCGCAGCCATGTCGGAGGCTAACATCTCGGTTAGAGTCTCGTGCAGCCAGTTATCCTGAAATCCAGCTGGCGGGTATGAGAATAGCACTACGTCACACGCCCCTTTTTTAGTTGACGCAGACGGTCAGCGACAAACGATTTTTCTACCGACGCTCCCAACGGCGGTAGTGCGGCTTCCAGCTTTCCAATGTCATTGCTGTCCAGGAGCCCTCGATTTCATCGCGGGCAAGCTGTGACAGGGGCGGCCTGATCTCGAAGCAATGCTCCAGGATGCGGTCGAAGTTCGCGCCGAACGTTTCGATCTCTGGGTTGCTGACCTCGAGTGTGTGGCCCTGCCGCTTGAAAATTAGCACTTGTTCGCGGGAAATGTCAGCCGGAACGAATGGGGCATGTGACGTGAGCAGGACATCTTGCTCGCCGCGTTCCACATGCAGATTAAGAAAGCGTTTCACGAACTGCACGCGCCACTGGGGATTGAAGTGCGATTCCGGCTCGTCGAGCAGAAACAGCGCGTTTTGTTCGATGATCATCGAAAATAGGCCAAGGATCAGCGATTGCTGATGTTCGCCGTCAGACAGCGCGACATAGTCTACGGGCGTCCGGTCGGCCTTGTCAGAGCAAGGATGGAACCGGACTTCTTCGAACGCGAAGACCATGTCGTCCTGCTGAGGTTCGGGCAAGCGGGTAGCAAATCGCCTCTCGCGTACAGCCTTGCGCATACGTTCCCGCGCGGATTTGGGGATTACAAGGTCGTTGAGTAACGCAAATTTATGCAAGGACCGATAGAGGTCGAGCGCGCTGTGGAAAAAGTGCGAAAGGGCCTGCCGCGTCGCGCCGTCGACGAAATAGTCAAACGTGTAGGACTCAGTCTTCTCGTCCAGATGCCAGCAAGTGGCTGACCGCTTCAGCTTTCGCAGGATATCTTCAAGCTCCCCCGTGAGCTGTATGCCCTTACGACCCCCGACCTTCTTTGCTGAAGCCGGGGCTTTGGGCGCTGCGGAGTGCGCCATTCGTATGACGCACCGGCATGAGGCAAGGTCCTCAAGCCGGGCGTGCTGAAGGATGTCCTTGCGCACTTCCGGTTTCGCCATCGTCAGGTTGGCGAACAGGACTTCAAGGTTGGTCCCATAGTCGATTAGCAATGCGCGGTTGTCAGGCGGCGGCTCGGCTGGCGCGGCCTTTGCTAGCGCCGCCGTCGCCACCGAATTGGCATAGCCCGCACGGCTCACCATGAAGGGCAGGCTCATCGTTTCATTGTCACCGGACGTGTAACCGATGATCAGCGACGGCAAATGCCTCCCAAAATCCGATGTTCCCAGCTTGACCGAAATCCAATCGTCGCCTTTCTGGACGTGGAGTTCGATAGGACCAGCGTACTTACCCTTGGCCGTCCGGGACAACTTCGTCAGTACATAAGGATCGTCTGTGCTTGGCCTGATCAAGTACTCTAGTTCAAAGATCGCATCAGAATTTGCCGAGTCCCGCTCTTCGCCTGGTGCATGGGCGTGCCAGGCCGCCTGAAATATCTCGGCTACAAGCTGTAGAAACTGAGATTTTCCCGAACCATTCGGTCCGATCAGGCATAACGGTTCAAGCGGTTGATTGTTTGTTTCCGTCTCCGCCCGCCCTAGCCAGATATCGGCCCAATCGAGCAGGCCGCCGCATTTTGACGCGCGGGTGACCTGAAGGCGTCGAAGCCTCATGCCGCGACCCGCTGGATAACCATTACTTCTGCCTCGGCATCGAAATGCTGCTGCAAAGCAGGGGATGGGCCGGATAGAAGCTCAAACAAGGCATCGCGCAAAGTGTCATGGGGCATCAAATTGCGCATGGCTATGGCTTCAAAGGGAAGGCCAGTCGTCGGCCACTTTTCGCTGTCCTTCAAGAGCCGGTCGCGCGCCGCCATTGGTTTATCCAGCATCAATTGCTCTTTCGATCTATTTGGCTTCCGCCCACGCCCGCTTGTCGGCTTTTCGCCTCCGGCGTCACCCCCTGCCTTGGTCCGCTCCAGCAGTATGTTGCCAGGTTCATCGTTGGGGTCCTGGGGGACCAATTCACCGCGGAAGGCTCTGGTAAGGATGCTCTGTTCCAGGCGGTCCAGGAGCGCGAGAGCGCGGGTGGCTTGTCGCTCGGCTTGTTCGATTGCAGCGAGGCCTTGGTTGAGACGGTCCACGATCAATTGCTGCTCGGCAAGAGAGGGAAGCGGGATGAATAGAGACTTCAAGATTTCCCCGTTAATCCCGGGCCGGGTTTGGCCACGAATGTTCGCACCCATATGTTCGAGTGCAGCCTCACAGCCGCGCAGCGCGTTCATCAAATAATGCGGATTGACGAGCCGGGGATCCACCGAAATACGATAAACATGTTTGGTTATGATGGCGGTTTCGATATCCGCTGGCACCACGCAGCACCGGCCGACGGTCGCCATCACGGTGATGACAACATCCTGCGGGCGCGCCTGGAATCGCGCGAGCTGCGCAAACTTCTCGTCGCTGATCCGGTTCTGCGAACCAGGGGAGAAGCGACCATCCTGCACATTGTCGATACCGATGACCAATCGACCAGTATCGGTGAATTCGGAATGCAGTAATGCGCTACCAAAGGGGCCGCTTTGGATCGAGCGTGGGATGTCAGACGCGATTTCCTCCACGCAGGCCCATGCCCAGCCAGAAGGAATCTCGGGGAACGCGGCGCTTGGCGTTGGTATGGCCTCAAGCGCCTCCCGCCGGCGGCGGTCGTGTATCGTCTTGCGACGGGCTGCGCGCACCCGTTCGAGGTTTTCTTTGCCACTCGGGTCACCGGGTTTGGCAGGTCCACCTGTTGTCAGTTCGCCTCTGAATGCGGCTGCGAGGAGGGCGCGGCGGTGTTGCTCTGCCAGCGGCGCGATGCGTTCGAGGTCGGCACGGGCACGGCGGGTGCGGGCGAAGAGCGCCTCGATCCGCGCCACGATCCGGCGCTGTTCGGGGAGGGGTGGGAGCGGAATCGATGCAGCTAA
>NZ_JBHMFS010000031.1:0-42452 GCF_051433165.1 Falsiroseomonas sp. E2-1-a4
CCGAACCCATGCGGATCCTGCTGTGGTACTGGGGGCGTCGCGGCGGCGGCGCACAATATACGCTTGGCCTGGCCGAGGCGCTGGCGGGACGGCCGGGCGTAGAGCTCAGCCTGTCGATCTCGGCACAGGGCGAATTTCGGGACCGGTTTCGTAATTTGAACGTACCGACAGACATTGTGGACACCTACCGCGATCTTTCCGGCTTCGCCACCGGCCTGCTGCGCCTGCCAGCCCTGACGCGGCAGATTGTCGCACGGGCACGGCAGGCGGATGTCGTGGTTTCCGGCATGACCCATGTCTGGACGCCGCTGGTGGCGCCCGCTCTGGCCCGGGCCGGGGTCGCCTTCGTGCCGGTGGTGCATGACGCCACGCCCCATCCGGGTGATTTTAGCTGGGCCTGGAATTGGCGCCTGGGGCGGGAACTGGGCGCGGCGCGCGCGGCGGTGGCGCTGTCCGACCAGGTGGCGGCGGCGCTGGCGGCTCGCGCCCCGGCGCTGCCGCTGATCCGCGCGCCCCTGCCCGCCCTGTTCACCGTGCCGCCCGCGGCGCTTCCGCAGCGGGTGGCCGAGCAAGGCGCGCTGCGGCTGCTGTTTTTCGGCCGCCTCCGCGCTTACAAGGGCCTCGACCTGCTGCGCGATGCCTTCCGCCTGCTGCACCAGTCCCATCCCGGCGCCAGCCTGCGCGTGGTCGGTGAGGGTGATCCGGAAGCCTGCGCCCCGGGGCTTGCCGCGCTGCCCGGCGTGCGGCTGGAACGCCGCTGGGTGGCGGAGGCGGACATCCCCGCCCTGCTGGCGGAGGCGGATGCCGTGGTGCTGCCGTATCGGGAGGCCAGCCAATCCGGCGTGGCGCCCCAGGCGCTGGCCATGGGCGTGCCGGTGGTCGCTACCCCCGTGGGTGGCCTGACCGAGCAGGTGCGCCCCGGCGCGGGCGGAATCCTGGCGTCCGCCGTCACCGCCCCGGCGCTGGCCGAGGCCCTGGCCGTCCTGATGGACCCCGCGCGGCTTTCCGCGCTGCGGCAGGAAGCGGCGCGCGCCGGCGCCGCGGCCGCGGATTGGGATGGCGCCGCGACCGCGCTGCTGGCCGGGCTTTCGCGCGTGCTGCGCTGAAGGCTCGCTATTCCAGCAGGCGGCCGATCCGTTCCAGCAGCGCCGCCGCGGTGTAGGGCTTGCCGAGGAAGTTCACCCCCTCATCCAGCCTTCCATGGTGGATGATGGCGTTGCGGGTGTACCCGGTGGTGAACAGCACGCGCAGCCGCGGTCGCCTGGCCAGCGCCGCGGCGGCCAGTTCGCGGCCATTCATCGGTCCGGCCAGCACCACATCGGTGAACAGCAGCGCTACCTCCGGATGCGCGTCCAGCAAGGCCAGCGCGGCGGGGCCATCGCCGGCCGCGATCGTGCGGCAGCCGGCTTCCTCCAGCGCCGTCACCGCAAATTCCCGCACCATCTCCTCATCCTCCACCACCAGCACCAGCGCGCCGGGGGCGCTTTCCGGCAGGGTGCCGGGCGAGGCGGGCTGGGTCGGGGGGGCGATGGGGGCGATGGGGGCGGGCGGCAGATCCTGGTCGCGCAGCCGCGGCAGGTACAGCTTCACCGTGCTGCCCTGGCCGGCCTCGCTGTAGATCGCCGCGTGGCCGCCGGACTGCCGGGCGAAGCCATAGACCTGGCTGAGCCCGAGGCCCGTGCCCTTGCCGGTGGGCTTGGTGGTGAAGAAGGGCTCGAAGGCGCGGGCCACCACCTCGGCGGACATGCCGGCGCCGGTGTCGGAGACGCAGATCAGCACATACTGCCCGGCCTCCACATCCTCCCGCCCCACCGCATAGCCCTCATCCAGATGGGCGTTGGCGGTCTCGATGGTCAGCTTGCCGCCATTCGGCATGGCGTCGCGCGCATTCACCGCCAGGTTCAGCAGCGAGGATTCAAGCTGGTTCGGGTCCACATGCGCCCGCCACAGCCCGCCCGAAAGCACCGTCTCGATCTCCACATCCTCGCCCAGCGTCCGCCGCAGCAGGTCGGACATGCCGGCCACCAGCTTGTTGGCGTCCACCGCCTCCGGCGCCAAAGGCTGCTGGCGGGAGAAGGCGAGCAGCCGCTGGGTCAGGATGGCGGCGCGGTTGGCGCCTTCGGTGGCGTTGTCGATGCCGCGGCCGATCCGCGCCGTTGTCGGGGACTGCTCCTCCAGCTCCGCCAGCCGGCGCCGGGCGAGCGCCAGATTGCCGAGCACCACGGTCAGCAGATTGTTGAAATCATGCGCGACGCCGCCGGTCAGCCGGCCCACCGCCTCCATCTTCTGCGATTGCCGCAGCTGCGCTTCCGCCCGTTCCCGGCCATTGGCGGCGGCGATCAGCCGGGCGTTGGTCTCGGCCAGGTCTCGGGTGCGTTCCCCCACCCGTGTCTCCAGGGCCTCGTTCATGCGGCGCAGATCCTCCTCCCGCCCCAGCAGGGTGCGGGAGGCTTCGGCCAGGGCCGCGGCGGTTTCCGAGACTTCCCGGATGCCGCTCGGCACCGCCTCCACCGCCTGGCCCCGGCCCAGCGCCGCGGCCTGGGCGGCCAGGCGGCGCAGCGGTTCGGCGATGCGGTTGCCGAGGATCAGCGCCAGCACCAGCGACAGCGCCGCCAGCGCCACGCCGACGGCGCCGAGCAGCAGCAGGGTTCGGTGCAGCGGCGCGTTCAGCGTGGCCTCGGGCACGCCCACCGCGATGCGCCAATCGGCCATCGCGGTCTTGGCGTAGCTGCCAAGCACCGGCGTGCCATCCGCCGTGAAGCCGCGCCAGGTGCCTTCCCAGCCGGTGGCGTTCCGGCGCAGATCCTCGGTGGCCGTCGTGCCGACGAATTCGTCGTGCCGTCGGTTGCGCGCCAGGATCCGGCCCTGGCCATCCACCACGGCAAGCGTCCAGCCTTCCGGTGCCTGGCGATCCTCCAGCACCTGGCGGATGCGCTGCGCCGGCGTGTTCAGGCTCAGGAAGCCGCCGCCGGGCTGGCCAGGGAACGATACGGCGACCGGTACCTCGACCGCGAACATCGGCACCTGGTAGGCGGCGCCCTGGAACAGGTCGCTTACCGTCAGCCGGCCGCCCGGCCTCGGCGGCGGCAGCGGGGAGGATTCGGGCAGGGGGGCGCCGGGCGGCAGCCAGGCGTTCAACCGCTGCCGGCCGGTGACATCGCGCAGCACCGTGGCCATGCCGAGGCGCAAGCGCACTTCCACCGCCTGCTGGTGGAAGCCCTCCAGTTCCCCCGTGCGAAGCTGCGGCGACAGCGCCAGCAGGTTCAGGGTGGCGGCCAGGCCGGTCAGTTCCCGGTCCACCGCCAGGGCCACGGCGCGGGCCGTGTTCAGCGCCTCATCCTCCAGCCGGCTGCGCTGGGCTTCCGCGAAACGATGCGATAGCGTGGCGACAAAGACCACGATGGGCAGCGCCAGCGCGGCCGCGAACAGCGCGAGATGCCGCCGGACCGGGCGGCCGACCGGTTGCCCAGCCGGGTGTCCAGCCGGGTGTCCCGCCGGGCGGCGAGCTTCACGGGTCTGGTCCGGCCTGGGGGGCTGCGGCGCGGCTGTATCCAACAAGCGGTCTCCGGCGTGGAACGGGCGCGGCGGCAGGGGCGAGCCGGCGAGACTGGCGCCTCTGCTCGCAGGAAACCTTCCCATGCCTTCTCGCTCGCCGCGCCGCAAGGCCGCTGCGCCGAGGAAGCCCGCGAGGGTGGGGCAGGGAGATTTTGTTGTGACATCGTGCCGGGGCATGTTCCATGCGCCGGGTCCGGACTGCGCCGGCCATGCCATGATGGGACGGGACAGGATGGAGGCTGGGTTGGACACGCTGATCCTCGAGGCCGGCTGGATCTGGGATGCCGCCGGCGGCCTGCGGCGCGACGCCTGCGTGGTGGTGCAGGACGGGCGCATTGCCGATGTCGTGATGCAGCGCCCGACGCTGGATGCACCGCGCATCGCCCTGCCAGAAGGGCTGCTGCTGCCCGGCTTCGTGAACCTGCACAACCACGCCTTCAGCGCGCCGCTGTTCCGCGGCCTGGCCGATGACATCGGCGAGGGCGAGCTGCCCGGCGACATCGTCTATTCCCTGCTGATGCCGCTCGGCGACATCGCGGCGGAGGTGCTTGACGAGGACGCCATCGGCGACGTGGCGGAAATGGCGCTGCTGGAGACGATGAAGGGCGGCTCCACCACCATCATGGATGTGTGGCGGTTGCAGCAGGCGCCGTTCATCGGGCGCGGCCGGCGGCTCGGCCTGCGGACCTATTCCTGCCCTTACCTGTTCTCCACCCCGAAAATGGATATGGGGCCGGATGGCAAGCCCGTGACGGCGCCGGAGGCCGCGGATACCGGCTTCGACCGGGTGATGGCGCTGTTCGCCGAACATGATGAAGGCCCGCGCGGCCGCACCCGCATCGGCTTCGGCCCGCATGGGCTGGATACCTGCACGCCGGAACTGCTGACGCGCATCCGCGACACGGTGGACGAGATCGGCTGCCCGCTGACCATCCATGCAGCGCAGAGCCAGGTGGAGCTCGAGATCGTGCGTGCCCGCTACGGCAAATCCCCCATCGAGCATATCCGCGACCTCGGCCTGCTGCGGCCCGGCACGGTGCTGGCGCATTGCGTACTGGCGGCGGATGCGGAGCTGGCGATGATCCGCGACCATGGCGCGGCGGTGGCCTCCTGCCCCTACGCCTTCGCCCGCTTCGGCGTCGCGGTGCCCTTCGCGCGGTTCCTCGATGCGGGTATCAGGCTCGGCGTCGGCACGGATGGCGTCGGCCTCGACATGGTGGCGGAACTGCGCGCGGCGGCGCTGCTGGCCAAGGTGCAGGCCGGGCGCGGCGGTATCGCGAGCGGGGAGGCGATGCTGCGCGCCGCCACCACCGGAGGCGCGGCGGCGATCGGGCGGGACGACCTCGGTACGCTGGCGGTGGGGGCGACGGCGGACCTGCTGCTGTTCGACCTGTCTGGTGCCCGCTACCAGCCGGTGTGGAACCCGTTGCAGGCGCTGCTGACCAATGGCGTGGCGGCGGATTTGCACACGATGCTGGTGGATGGCGTGCCGTTGATCCGCGACCGCGCGGTGCAGGGGGTGGATGAGGCGGCGGTGGTGCGCCGCGGCGCCGCCGCGATCCGCCGCGTCTGGGACGAGGCGCGGCGGCTGGGGCGCGTGCCGGCGGGAATCGCGGCACGTTTGGCATAGCGCAGCGGCCTGCGGGCCGAGCGGCCGAATGGCCTGAGATCGAACTCAAACGATCTTGCGATCTTCCGGCAGGAAGCGGTCGGTGTAGGTGAAATCCATGCTCGGCTGCACCGGAATGCCGAAGGCCTCGGCCACCTGGCGGGCGGAGGTTTCGAAACGCTCCTTCACCACCGAGGACACGCCATGGGCGCGCACATGTGGCGTCAGCAGCGCCACCTCGTTCAGCAACTCGTTGCGCGCGATCTCCACCGCCGTGTCGATCAGCGGCTCCCGCCGCTTCAGCGATTCCATGGCGGCGGCGGGTTCCGCCAGCATGGTCCGCAAGCCGCGTATGGTGGCCTGGATGAAGCCGCGCACCACAGCCGGATTCTGCTCGGCGAAAGCCTTCCGCACCACCAGGCCGGAGGAATAAAGTTGCACGCCCCACTGGTTGTATTGCAGCCAGCCGATGTCGCGCAGGGGAATGCCGGTGCCCACCATGTTCAGCGCCGTCGTGGTCAGGAAGCCCAGCGTCGCATCGGCGCGGCGCTGGATCACCATGGTATCGCGCAACTGCGCCGTGACCGACATCAAGTTGATCTTCGAGATATCGAGCTGGTTCGCGCGCGCGAAAATCGGGAACAGCAGGTGCGTTCCCTCACCCGGGGAGACGGAAACGCTGCGCCCCTCCAGGTCCTTCGGCTTGGTGATGCCGGAGGATTTCAGAAAGATCGCCGCATTGGGCGAGGCATCATACAGCACGAAGACGGAGGTGACCTGGCTGCCCGGATTCTCGTGGTTGAACTTCAGCGCCAGGTTGGTGTCGGCGAAGCCGATATCATAGGTGCCGGCGGCCACCTTGGTCAGCGTGTCGCCGGAGCCGAAGCCGCGGTCGATCTGCACATCCAGCCCGGCTTCGGCGAAGAAGCCGCGATCCGCCGCCAGGGTCCAGGCGGAATGGGCGGACTGCCAGGCCCAGTCGAGGCAGAACTTCACGGGCCGGCGCGCGCCCTGCGCCAGGGCCGGCGCCGCCAGCATGGCCGGGGCCAGCATGGGCAGGGAGAGGGCAGTTGTCAGGACATTCCGGCGAGTGACTGCGTGCATCTTGGGCAACCTCCGGTCGGGTGCCGCGGGCCGCGCGGCGCGCGGGAACGTCCAGCAAGCGCCGTGCCGCAGCCAGTTCAGCCCTCGGGCGGCGGCGCACCATCCGTGCCAGTCGGCGGCAAGCCGGTCGTCGTGCCGCCATTCACGCTGGTCCAGCCCGATAAATCCAGCACGAACATGCGCGGCGGCTCCACCAGCCGATGCGTCGCGCGCTGTCCCTCCAGCACCCATTCCACATAGCCCGGCCGCGGAAACGCCGCCGCGCCAGCTGCCGGCGCACATCCACCATGGCCGTCGGCGGCGCCCAGACAATCTCCATGCCGCGATGCCGCAAGCGCCGATACACATGCAGATGCCCGCAGGCGATCACCTTCACCCCGCCCCCTCCGCCAGGCCGCTGCCCATCAGCGCGGTATCCAGGCCAACCAGCCGCCACTCGCCCAGATCCTGCATCCACCAGCTCGGCCCCACATGCCGGTGCCAAGCCGCCAGCCGAACCGCATTCACCGGCTGGTCCAGCCGCGAAAAGGGCGGCGCCTCCCCCACATCATGGTTGCCGGCAATGGCCCGCCACGGCACGCCCAACCGCGCCAGCTCCGCCGCGCCGAAAGCGATGTCCCCCTCCGCCACCGGGCCGTTGAAGGTCAGGTCACCACCATGCACCAGAAAATCCGGCCGCGCCGCCGCCATCGCGGCCCGGAAAGCCACCCAGTTCTCGGCGAAATAGCCGTGGGTGGCAGACAAATGCGTATCCGCCACATGCACCAGCCGAATCGGCGCCATGCGTCACAATCCTCATCCCATTCGCCGCGCACCCTGCGGCAAACCGACTGCACCCCGATGACGATCGCGCGTTAGTCCGGCGACGCGGGGCCTGACGGGGGTGGGTGGCGCGGGTTGTCCGCGGGGAGGACGCTGTCCTCCCCGCACCCCACCTGCAAAGGGCTTTGGCCCTTTGAACCCATGACTCATAAGCGGAGAAGCGGAGGGGGCTTGAGCATCTGCCGGACAAACGGCCGCGTCGGCCCCCTCCGCTTCTCCGCTTAAAGTTCCCGCGGTCCAGGGGCCGGGCCCCTGGCAGGGGGTGCAGGGGGACAGCGTCCCCCTGCAAGCAACCAGCGTAATCAGCCTCCCGTCAGACCCCCACCCGTTCCGCCGCGCCGCGCAGGAAGCCGCCGAGGGCGCGGTGGAAGACGGGTTCGTCGAGCAGGAAGGCGTCGTGGCCTTTGTCGGTCGAGATTTCGATGAAGGAGGTGTTGGCCGCGGCCGCGTTCAGGGCGCGGACCAGGGCGCGGGATTCCTCGGTGGGGAACAGCCAGTCGCTGCTGAAGGAGGCGACGAGGAATCGGGTGGTGGTGTTGCGGAAGGCTGCCGGCAGGTCGCCGCCATGTTCCAGGGCCATGTCGAAATAATCCATGGCGCGGGTGATGGTCAGGTAGCTGTTGGCGTCGAAGCGGGTGACGAAGGTGCTGCCCTGGTGGCGCAGGTAGCTTTCCACCTCGAACACGTCTTCCAGGAAGGTGAGTGCGGAGGCGCCGCGCAGACGGCGGCCGAATTTCCGGCCGAGCGCTGCTTCGGAAAGATAGGTGATGTGCGCCACCATGCGGGCGACGGACAGGCCCTTGGCGGGGATGCGCCCGTCTTCCCAGTAGCGGCCGCCGACCCAATCCGGGTCGCCATGGATGGCGGCGCGGCCGACCTCGTGGAAGGCGATGTTCTGGGCGGAGTGGTAGGCGGCGCAGGCGATGGGCGCGGCGGCGATGACCATCTCGGGGTAGGTCGCGGCCCATTCCAGCACCTGCATCCCGCCCATGGACCCGCCGACCACGGCCAGCAGCCGGGCGATGCCGAAATGGTCCACCAGCAGTTTCTGGGCGCGGACCATGTCCCGGATGGTGATGGAGGGGAAATCCGTGCCGTAGGGCCGGCTGGCGCCAAGCGTCGGCTCCGCCTGGGGTGGCATCAGCTCGGCGGGGCCGGAGGACCCCATGCAGCCGCCGAGCACATTGGCGCAGATGACGAAGTAGCGGTCCGTATCCACGGCCTTGCCCGGCCCGACCACGGCTTCCCACCAGCCGGGCTTGCCGGTGATGGGGTGGCGTTCGGCGACATATTGGTCCCCGGTCAGCGCATGGCAGACCAGCACGGCGTTGCTGCGCTGGGCGTTCAGCGTGCCGTAGGTGCGATAGGCGACGGTGACCGGCGCGATGACCGCGCCCGAATCCAGCGCAAGCCCGGCCGGGAAGACGGCCCGCTGGTGGTCGACCAGCGGCGTCTGGCTTGGTGGCGTCTGGTTTTGCGGGGTCTGGGCGAGGGCCTCGGTCATGGGTCCCGGGGGTGGTTTCGGCGCCGGCCAGAAATAGGGCCGCGGACCCCCGGCGGCAACCACGGCGTGTGGCGGGGCTGGGGGCCGCTTGGCGCCGGCACGCACGGCGTCTATGCAGGGCGCCCCTCTTCCAGCCGGATCAGCCCCATGACCGTCATGCCGCGCCCGTCCATCCTCTCGGTCGAGCCTTATGTCGGCGGCGAATCGAAAGTGCCGGGGGTCAACCGCATCATCAAGCTGTCCTCCAACGAGGGCGCCTTCGGCCCTCCGCCCGGCGCGATCGCTGCCATCACCCATGCGGCGAAGGAGGCGCATCGCTACCCGGATGGTGGCGCCAAGGCGCTGCGGGAGGCGATTGGCGCGCGCTTCGGGCTAGACCCGGCCCGCATCGTCTGCGGCAACGGCTCGGACGAGATCCTGACCCTGCTGATCCTGGCCTATGGCGGGGAAGGGACGGAGATCGTCATGTCCGCCCATGGCTTCCTGATGTACGACCTGGCCGGCCGCTGGGCCGGCTGCCGCGTCATCAAGGTGCCGGAGAAGGATCTGCGGGCCGATGTGGATGGCCTGCTGGCCGCGGTGGGGCCGCGCACGAAGCTGCTGTTCCTGGCCAATCCGAACAACCCCACCGGCAGCATCCTGCCGCAATCCGAACTGGTGCGGCTGCGCCGGGGGCTGCCGGGGGATGTGCTGCTGGTCCTGGATTCGGCGTACGCGGAATATGTGACGACGCCGGATTACGACCCGGGCCAGGCGCTGGTCGATGCCGGCGACAACACGGTGATGACGCGCACCTTCTCCAAGATTTTTGGGCTCGGCGGCATGCGGCTGGGCTGGTGCTATGCGCCGGCCAATGTGGTGGATGTGCTTGGGCGGGTGCGCGGGCCGTTCAACGTCTCGGGCGCCGCCATGGTCGCCGGCATCGCGGCGCTGGCGGAGCCGGGCTGGATCGAGGCCTCGGTCGCGCACAACACGGAATGGCGCGGCAAGGTGGCGGCGGCGCTGGAAGTCGCCGGCCTCAAGGTCTGGCCGAGTGAAGGCAACTTCATCCTCGCCGATTTCGGCGCGGCGGAACGCGCGAAGGCGGCGGATGCGCATCTGCGCGGGCGCGGGCTGATCGTGCGGGCGATGGGCTCCTACGGCCTGGCGCCCTGCCTGCGCATCACCATCGGTACAGCCGAGGAATGCCAGATGGTGATCGAGGCGCTGACCGAATTTACCCGGAATGGCTGAACCCCTGTTCGAAAGGCTGTGCCTGCTCGGCGTCGGCCTGATCGGGTCCTCGATCGCCCGCGTCGCCCGTGAGCGCGGCGACATCGCCCGCACCGTGGTGGCGCATGCCAAGACGCCGGCAACCCTGGACCGGGTGCGGGAATTGGGCATCGCCGATGTGGTGGAACCCGATGCGGCGAAGGCGGTGCAAGGCGCCGATTGCGTGGTGTTCTGCGTGCCGGTCGGCGCCTATGCCGGGGTGATGGCGCAGGTCGCGCCGCATCTGAAGCCCGGCGCCATCGTCACCGATGTCGGCTCCACCAAGATGAGCGTGTACCGGGACTTGGCGCCCCTGACACCGAAGGGCGTGCACTTGGTGCCGGCGCACCCGATGGCGGGCACCGAATTCTCCGGCCCCGATGCCGGCTTCGCCGAGCTGTTCCAGGGCCGCTACGTCATCGTCACCCCGGTAGCGGAAACCGACCCGGCGGCGGTGGAGACGGTGCGGGAGTTCTGGCGCCGCGCCGGCAGCATGATCGAATGCATGGACCCGGCGACGCATGACAAGGTGGTGGCCATCGTCAGCCACCTGCCGCATCTGCTGGCCTTCACCATCTGCTCCACCGCCGACGATCTGGCGGAGGAAACCAAGGAGCAGGTGCTGAAATTCGCCGCCTCCGGCTTCCGCGACTTCACCCGCATCGCGTCCTCCGACCCCACCATGTGGCGCGACGTGTTCCTGAACAACCGGGAGGCGCTGCTGGAAATGTTGGCGCGCTTCACCGAGGATTCGCAGGCGCTGGGCCGCGCCGTGCGTTGGGGGGAGGCGGGCTTCATCGAGGACCGCATCCAGCGCGGCCGCAAGATCCGCAAAGGGTTGATCGACCGCAAGCAAGCCTGAGGACGACAGCATGGCCCAGCCCGCCCCGCCAAAACCCAACCGCAGCACCCTGCTGGCGGTGGAGGATACGGAATTCCTGCTGCGGGACGAGATGCGTGCCTCGCGCTTCGGCATGGAATATCTGAAGGCGGAGCTGGCGCTGCGGGATTGGGGCGTGCGCTCCACGGTCGTCGTTTTCGGCAGTGCCCGGGTGCAAAGCCCGGAGGACGCCCAGCGCACCCTGCGCGCCACCCGCCAGCCGGAGGCACGCCGCCTGGCGCAGGAGCGCCTGGCCTTCGCCGAGCATTACGACAAGGCCCGCGCCTTCGCCCGCATCGTCAGTCTGCGCGGTGGGGCGCTGGCGGAAAGCGGTGCGGCGCGGGACAATGTGATCGCCACCGGCGGCGGCCCGGGGATCATGGAGGCGGCCAATCGCGGCGCGGCGGATGTCGGCGCGCCCTCCATCGGCTTCAACATCACCCTGCCGCATGAACAGGCGCCGAACGACTTCTCCACCCCGGCGCTGACCTTTCGCTTCCATTATTTCGCCATGCGGAAGATGCACCTGGCGATGCGCGCCAATGCGCTGGCGGTGTTCCCCGGCGGTTTCGGCACCTTCGACGAGCTGTTCGAACTGCTGACCCTGGTGCAGTCCCGCAAGGCCAGCCCGCTGCCCATCGTGCTGTTCGGCCGCGCCTATTGGACCGAGGTGGTGAATTTCGAGGCGATGGCCCGGCACGGCATGATCGCCAAGGCGGATCTCGACCTGTTCGAGGTGGTGGATGAGCCGGAGGAGGGCTGGGCTGCCCTGGTGCGCCGGGGCCTGCGCGCCCACACCCCGCCGGCCCAGGCGCCGGAGCCTCCGCCGAAACGCCGGGCGCGCCGCTGAAGGTCTGGCGCGCGCCGGGTCCGGGAAACCGTTCCCACGCCTCCGGCTTCCGCGACTTCACCCGCATCGCGCTCTCCGACCCCACCAGGTGGCGCGACGTGTTCCTGAACAACCGGGAGGCGCTGTTGGAAATGGTGCGCGCTTCACCGAGGATTCGCAGGCGCTGGGCCGCCCCCTGCGTAAGGGGGAGGCGGGCTTCATCGAAAACCGCATCCAGCGCGGCCGCAAGATCCGCAAGGGGTTGATCGACCGCAAGCAGGCATGATCACGGCAGAACGGTCTGCTGACAGATCCAAGGCCGCGCAGGCGCGAAGTCAAAGAAAACCGGAAGTTTGCGCGTCACGCCGCAGACGTGCCTTCGGACGACCGTCTGAGGGAGCCCTTGCGCCGGCGCCTGCGCCTGGCCTGCCCCATGCCGGGAAAGGTGCGCCCGCCAACGGCACCACCCATCCCGTCCCGCCTATCCGGGCACGACGCAGCAGGCCCGTCGCCGGTCTTTACAGCCAGGCAACGTGCTTCCGCACCTTGGCCCACAGGTGTTTGATTTCTATCGGGGAACTTTCTTGGCACGGGCCTTGCCTCCCGAGTGCGCCTGTCAAGCACGCACCCTGGGCGCGGCTTGGCGTGCTGCGATGGAGAATGCCGAAGAAGGCGCCGCATGGCGTGGCGCGAAACCGAATGGAGAACGACCAATGCTAAGGTCCTTAGCACGGCTTGGCGCCGTTGCGATGCTCTGCCTACCCGCCGGCGTCATGGCGAACACGCTGACGCCGGCAACCTTCAGCGCGACGATCGGTGTTGGCGAAACTGTCAGCGTCAACAAGACCGTGACCCTGTCGGAGACGGGGCCCGCCACCAGCCGCGTCGACGTCTTCTTTCTGGCTGACAACACCGGCTCGATGGGCGGCATCCTCAATTCGGTCAAAAGCGGAGCGAACCAGATTCTCACCGCGATCTCCGGTGGCGATTCGCGGTTCGCCGGCATCGATGTCGGCTTCGGCGTCGGTCGCTACCTGGGCGATCCGCGCGAATTCGGGGGAACGCCGGCACAGCGTGCCAACAACGCCTACCAGCTGCAGCGGAGCATCACGACCTCCCAGGCCTCCGCACAGACGGCGATCAATGGCTGGTTTGCCAGTGGCGGCGGCGATGCCCCGGAAGCCAACTTCTTCGGGCTGCACCAGGTGGCAACCTCGGGCGGGCCGACGGATGGCCTCGGCTCCACCGACGTGGCTGGCGGCCTCAGCACCGGTGCGGATACCGGCTGGCGCAGCGGCGCCGGCAAGGTGGTGGTCTGGTTCGGCGACGCCATCTCCCATACCACGACCGTGGATCAGGCTGAGGCAATCGCCGCCCTGCAGGCCAATGGCGTGACCGTGGTCGGCATCAATACGCGGAGTGCCAATACCGGCATCGACGCCTCCGGCCAGGCCAGCGCGATCACCAGCGCCACCGGCGGCTCTCTGACCAACGGCGTGACGGGCGGCAACCTGGACGCGACGATCGAGTCGATCCTCGCCGCGGTGTCCGACGCGATCGCGACCATCGACCTGCAACTCGGGACCTCGGGCGATACGTCGGGGCTCAACATCGCCTTCACCTGCACCGACGCGGCCGGCTGCACCGGCGTCACGCCCGGGTCGAGCCGCACCTTCCGCATGGACATCACCGGCACCAGCCCGGGCGTCTATGAGTTCGACACCTTCGTCGTCGGCCTGGCCGGCGCGGTGGAAAAGGACTTCATCACGGTGACCGGCGACGGCCCGGTGCCGGTGCCGGAGCCCGGCACGCTGGCGCTGCTGATGGTCGGCCTGGCCGGCCTCGCCGGTGCGCGCCGCCTCAGGGCCTGACGCAAAGGGGGCGCGGCCAGCTTTTCGCGCCGGCGGGCCGGGGCCTTCAGACCCGGCCCGCCCCCAAAGCCCCAATCCTGCGGAGACACTCCGATGCACCGTTTCCTTCTGCTCGCGAGCCTTGTCCTCATCCCAACCGCCTCAGGCATGGCCGCCGTGGCGCTGCACCCCGAGTTGGAACGGGCCGAATCCTGGATGCAAAGCCCCATGCCCGGTGCGCGCCCCGACCCGCTGGCACAGGCCCTACGGACGCTGAATGCCGGCCGGCATGAGGAGGCCGTGGCGCAAATCCGCGCCGCCATCGCGAGGCTTGGCGAATCTGCGCCCGCCTTGGAACTGCTCGGCGCCGCCCTCGCCCTGAGTGGTGAGATCCCGGCGGCCGAAGCAGCGCTGCGGCGCGCCATCGCCCTGGATCCGCGCCAGGCCGGCGCCTTCGCCAAACTGGCCGATGTCCAATTGGCGCGCGGCGATGAAACGGCGGCGGTGGAGAATTTGGCACGCGCATTGGCGCTGACGCCAGAGGATCGGCGCATTCACCAGAGACTGGGCCTGATCGCCAAGCGGCGCGGTGACGTGGCGGCCGCGATCGGTCATCTGGAGCGCGGTATCCTTGGCACGCCGCCGGGCTATGTCGGCGTCAAGCTCGATCTCGCCACGCTTTACAATGCGGAGCAGCGCTTCGCCCACAGTATCGCCCTGCTGTCCGACCTGACCGGCCAGGCTGGCTTCGACGTGACAGGCTGGCTGCTGCTGGGCGCCGCCCATCTGGGCGCCGGGGATGCGCCGCGGGCGCAGGCGGCGGCCGAGCAGGCGCTGGCGCTGCAGCCTGCCGAACCTGCCGTGCTGCAGGCATTCGCCAATGCACGCCGCGCCGCGCTCGGCCCCGCCGGTGCAGCGCTCACCTTCGAGGATCTGGTGCTGCCGAGCCCGGCCGCCACCCTCGCCACCTTCGACATCGTCGGCAACAGGCTGCTGATGACCGGGGAGTTGGACCGGGCCGAAGCGGTGTTCCGCCGCATGACCCAGCGCTTCCCCAATGACGCCGGCGCACAATTCCGGCTGGGCACCTTCCTTGCATCCCGCACCAACTACCAGGCGGCGCTGCCGGTGCTGGAGCGCGCCGCGGCACTGGATTCGCGCCGGGCTGACATTGCCCGCGCCCAGGCCCTGGCGGCGTCCCGTGTCGGGCAGCCGCAGCTTGCCGTTCGCCATGCCGTCCGGATGCTGACCCTGTTGCCGTCCCCGGGCCCTGCGGACCACTTCCTGCTCGGCTCACTGCGGCATGAGGCGGGCGACCTGCCTGGCGCGGAAGGTGACTACCGTCGCAGCAGCCGCCCGCGGGCCTTCGCCCCGGCGCTGAACAACCTGGCCAACATCCGGGCCGACCGGGCGGAGCTTCCGGCGGCGCAGCGCCTGGCGGAACAGGCGGTGGCATTGGCACCTGAGGCAGGCTGGGCCAGAAGCACGCTGGGCTGGATCCTGCTGCAGCGCGGCGAGCTGGTGGGCGCCGCGCAGGCGCTGGAGAAGGCGGCGCAGTTGTCACCGGATGACCCGACCACGCTCTACCATATGGCGGCGCTCCGCAGCGCCCAGGGGCAGCCAGAGGAAGCGCGCGTGCTGCTCCATCGCGCCCTGGCACAGGGCAATTTCCCAAAGCGTCACCTCGCCGAGGCGCTGGTGGCCCGGCTCGGCTGAGACAGCGCCGGGGCCTGCGAACGGGCGCAGAAGGCCGTGGAAGCGGGTCGGGGACGCCGGAGATAGGTTGCCGCAACGCAATACGCATGCTAAGGCGCCGCGGCCGCATAAACGGGGTGGTCACACCTGCCCCGGGGCCCGCGTGCCGCATTTCACGCTCCGACCAGAGACAGGACCGGGATCCCCTTGGCCTCCGAAGCGACCACCGTTACCTCGGCCTCCATCCAGGCCCCGAACCCCACCGGGCTGTCCGAGCGCTATGCGCTCGCGCTGCTTGGTATCGTGGACGATCTGCATGCGACGGAGCCCGGCGCTGCCGACCGTATTGCGGCGGATCTCGACCGGCTGTTCCGCCTCTGGCAGGACGATGCCGGCTTCCGGTCCTTCGTGGCGGATCCCCGCTACGACAGCACGGAACAGAAGCGCGCGGTCTTCGCGGTGCTGGAGCGTGTCGGCATCGGCACTGAAATTCGCAACCTGCTGGGCGTGATGATCGTCAACCGGCGCCTCGCGGCGCTGCCGGAGGTTGCCGCCAGCTTCGGCGCGCTGCTCTCGGCCCGGCGTGGCCAGCAGATTGCCGCCGTCTCCACCGCCCATGGCCTGACCGATACGCAGCGCGCGCAGATCGTCGCGCGGCTGACGGAGGCCGGATATTCGGGCGTGCAGCTCAAGGAAAGCGTGGACCCGACCCTGCTGGGTGGTCTCGTCGTCCGCATCGGCTCGCGCCTCTATGACAATTCTCTCAAGTCCAAGCTGCAGCGCCTGCAGTACGCCATGAAGGGGGCCGCCTGATGGATATCCGTCCTGCCGAAATCTCGGAGATCCTGAAGGCTCAGATCTCCGGTTTCGACTCCGAAGCCAATGTTGCCGAGGTCGGCACCGTGCTGACCGTGGGCGACGGCATTGCCCGCGTCTTCGGCCTGCAGAATGTCATGGCCGGTGAGCTGGTGGAATTCCCCGGCGCCGGCATCAAGGGCATGGCGCTGAACCTTGAGACCGACAATGTCGGCGTCGTCCTCTTCGGCGACGACAAGGGCGTGAAGGAAGGCGACACCGTCTCCCGCACCGGTGAGATCGTGGACGTCGGCGTCGGCAAGGGCTTCCTGGGCCGCGTCGTGGACGCGCTGGGCAACCCGATCGACGGCAAGGGCCCGATCGCCATCGAGAAGCGCATGCGCGTCGAGGTGAAGGCCCCGGGCATCATCCCGCGGAAGTCGGTGCATGAGCCGATGCAGACCGGCATCAAGGCGATCGACGCCCTGATCCCGATTGGCCGTGGCCAGCGCGAGCTGATCATCGGTGACCGCCAGACCGGCAAGACCGCCGTCATCCTGGACACCATCATCAACCAGAAGGTGGCCAATGATGCCGCCGGCGATGATGACAGCAAGAAGCTGTTCTGCATCTACGTCGCCATCGGCCAGAAGCGCTCCACCGTCGCCCAGCTGGTGAAGACGCTGGAAGAGAATGGCGCGATGGAATACTCCATCATCGTCGCCGCCACGGCCTCCGACCCGGCGCCGATGCAGTTCCTGGCGCCCTACACCGGCTGCACGCTGGGCGAATATTTCCGCGACAACGCCATGCACGCGGTCATCTTCTACGATGACCTGTCGAAGCAGGCCGTCGCCTATCGCCAGATGTCGCTGCTGCTGCGCCGCCCGCCGGGCCGCGAAGCCTACCCGGGCGACGTGTTCTACCTGCACAGCCGCCTGCTGGAGCGGGCCGCGAAGATGAACGACGATTTCGGCGCCGGTTCGCTGACCGCGCTGCCGGTGATCGAGACGCAGGCCGGCGACGTCTCCGCCTACATCCCGACCAATGTGATTTCGATCACGGACGGGCAGATCTTCCTGGAGACGGAGCTGTTCTTCAAGGGCATCCGCCCCGCCGTGAACGTCGGCCTCAGCGTGTCCCGCGTCGGTTCCGCCGCGCAGATCAAGGCGATGAAGCAGGTGGCCGGCAAGATCAAGCTGGACCTGGCGCAGTACCGCGAAATGGCGGCCTTCGCGCAGTTCGCCTCCGACCTCGATGCCACCACCCAGGCCCTGCTGGCCCGCGGCGCGCGACTGACGGAGCTGCTGAAGCAGCCGCAGTACAAGCCGGTTCCGGTTGAGGAGCAGGTCGTCGCCATCTTCGCCGGCACTCGCGGCTACCTGGACAAGGTGCCGCTGAACAAGGTGGGCGAGTTCGAGCGTCAGCTGCTGTCCGGCCTGAAGGCGCAGTCGCCGGAGGTCCTGGCCTCGATCCGCACCGATCGCGAGATCAAGAAGGACACCGAGGCGAAGCTGGTCGCCTTCCTCGACAGCTTCGCCAAGTCCTTCGGCTGAGATAGAGCGCCATGGCCAGCCTCAAGGCACTTCGCGCGCGCATCACTTCGGTGAAGAGCACGCGCAAGATCACGCAGGCGATGAAGATGGTCGCGGCCGCGAAGCTGCGCCGCGCCCAGACGCAGGCCGAGGCCGCGCGCCCCTATGCGGAACGCATGGAGCGTATGCTGGCCTCGCTCGGCGCCTCCGTCGCCGGCAGCCCGGATGCGCCGAAGCTGCTGGTCGGCAGCGGGGCGGACCAGGTGCATCTGCTGGTGGTGGTCACCGGCGATCGCGGCCTGGCCGGCGCCTTCAACACTAATGTCGGCCGCTTCGCGCGCGCCCGCATCCGGGAGCTGGAGGCGGCGGGCAAGACGGTGAAGGTGCTGGCGGTGGGCCGCAAGGGCGCGGCCTACCTCAAGCGCGAATTCGCCAGCCGCATCACCGGCGAGATTTCGCTGGCCGGCAAGAAGCGCGTGGAATTCGTCGATGCGCAGGATATCGCCACGCGCATCGTCGCCATGCTGGAGGCCGGTGAGTTCGACGTCTGCTCGCTGGTCTACAACCGCTTCCGCAGCGTCATCAGCCAGGTGCCGACCGCACAGCAGATGATCCCGACCCTGCTGCCCGAGGACAAGACGGCGGAAGCGCCGGCCTCCGGCGCGCAGGCGCTGTATGAATATGAGCCGAGCGAGGAGGAAATCCTCGCCGCACTGCTGCCGCAGAACCTGGCGATCCAGGTCTATCGTGCGCTTCTGGAAAACTCCGCCGGTTTCTTCGGCAGCCAGATGACCGCCATGGACAACGCCACGCGCAATGCCGGCGAGATGATCAACAAGCTCACGCTGAACTACAACCGCACGCGACAGGCCAACATCACCCGGGAGCTGATCGAGATCATCTCCGGTGCTGAAGCTGTCTGAGCAGGAATCCGCACGATGAAGAACAATGTCGGCAAGGTCACGCAGGTTCTGGGCGCCGTCGTGGACGTGCAGTTCCCCGCCGAGCTGCCTGCCATCCTGAACGCGCTGACCCTGAAGATCGAGGACCGCACGCTGGTCCTCGAGGTCGCGCAGCATCTGGGTGAGCGCACCGTCCGCACCATCGCCATGGACACCACGGACGGCCTGGTCCGCGGCACCGAGGTGGTGGACACCGGCGCCGGCATTTCCGTGCCCGTGGGCAATGAGACGCTGGGCCGCATCCTGAACGTCATCGGCGAGCCGATCGACGAGCGCGGCCCGGTGAACGCCACCAAGACCTACACCATCCACCGCGCGGCGCCGTCCTTCGAGGACCAGGCGACCTCGGCGGAAATTCTGGTGACGGGCATCAAGGTCATCGACCTGCTCGCCCCCTACATCAAGGGCGGCAAGATCGGCCTGTTCGGCGGCGCCGGCGTCGGCAAGACCGTCACCATCCAGGAACTGATCAACAACATCGCCAAGGGCCATGGCGGCGTGTCCGTCTTCGCTGGCGTGGGTGAGCGCACCCGCGAGGGCAACGACCTGTACCACGAGATGGTCGATGCGGGCGTCATCAAGCTGAACGATGGCAACACCGAAGGCTCCAAGGTGGCGCTGGTGTATGGCCAGATGAACGAGCCGCCGGGCGCGCGTGCGCGCGTGGCGCTGTCCGGCCTGTCCATCGCGGAGTATTTCCGCGACG
Organism: Falsiroseomonas sp. E2-1-a4; assembly: GCF_051433165.1. Lineage (NCBI taxonomy): Bacteria > Pseudomonadati > Pseudomonadota > Alphaproteobacteria > Acetobacterales > Roseomonadaceae > Falsiroseomonas > Falsiroseomonas sp. E2-1-a4. The sequence continues at coordinate 19,098 of NZ_JBHMFS010000031.1, forward strand.
AGCAGGGCCAGGACGTGCTGTTCTTCATCGACAACATTTTCCGCTTCACCCAGGCGGGCGCGGAAGTCTCCGCGCTGCTCGGGCGCATTCCGTCCGCCGTGGGTTATCAGCCGACGCTGGCGACCGACATGGGCGCGCTGCAGGAACGCATCACCTCCACGAAGAAGGGCTCCATCACCTCGGTGCAGGCCATCTACGTGCCGGCGGACGACCTGACCGACCCGGCGCCGGCCACCTCCTTCGCCCACCTGGACGCCACCACCACGCTGAACCGCTCCATTGCCGAGTTGGGCATCTTCCCGGCGGTCGACCCGCTGGACAGCACCAGCCGCGCCATGGACCCCCGCGTGGTGGGTGAGGAGCATTACCGCGTGGCGCGCGAAGTGCAGCGCATCCTGCAGACCTACAAGTCGCTGCAGGACATCATCGCGATCCTGGGCATGGATGAGCTGTCCGAGGAGGACAAGCTGGTCGTCGCCCGCGCCCGCAAGCTGCAGCGCTTCCTGTCGCAGCCCTTCCACGTCGCGGAAGTCTTCACCGGCACGCCGGGCGTGTTCGTGAAGCTTGAGGACACGGTGCGTTCCTTCGCCGCGATCTGCGCCGGCGAATACGACCACCTGCCGGAAGCCGCCTTCTACATGGTTGGCACGATCGAAGACGCCGTGAAGAAGGGCGAAACGCTCAAGGCCGCCGCATAAGCGGCAGCCTTGATCTGATTTTTCGGCCCTCAGGCGCCGGGCCGCATTCGCGGCCTCGGCCCGCTGACAGCGGGCCGCCTTTGTTGGATTTGATGAGGTAGCGCCATGGCCACCTTCCAGCTCGAACTTGTCTCCCCCGAGAAGCTGCTGCTCAGCCGCGCGGTGGAGATGGCCGTGCTGCCCGCCGCCGAAGGCGAGATGGGCGTGCTGCCCGGCCATGCGCCGATGATCATCACGCTCCGCGGCGGCGTCATCGCCGTGACGGAAGGCGGCCAGGTGACGGAACGCCTGTTCGTCGCGGGCGGCTTCGCCGAGGTCACGCCCGGCCGCTGCACCGTGCTGGCCGATGAAGCCACCCCGGTCGGCCAGCTTTCCAAGGCCGCCGCCGAAACCCGGGTGCGGGAGGCCGAGGCCGCCTATGCCGCTGCGGCGATGGACACGCCCGAGAAGCGCGAGGCGACCATGACCCGTCTGCTGACCGCGCGTGCCATGGTTCTGGCGGCAGAGGCCGCCTGACGGCTTGAATTCGGCACCCCGCCACGAAACATCTGGCCTCAGCCGCCGCCTGGCACATACTCCGCGGTGGCGTGCGCTCAAGGCTAGGCGGGATACAGGATGAAGCACTGGCGTATCGAGCAGGTTAAGTGGGACGCCTTCGACCCAGGCCGGCTCGACCCCGAGATCATACCGCTGGTCAAGGCCGCAGCCATGGTCGAGCGGAACGGCGACGACTATGCGCTGTATCTGCAATCCGTCTTCCATGACGACCCGGATTTCCACCAGGCCGCCAGCCATTGGGCGGAGGAGGAGGTCCAGCACGGCGATGCGCTGGGCAAATGGGCCATGCTGGCCGATCCGGCCTGGGATTTCGAACAGGCCTTCGCCCGCTATCGCGCCGGCTACAAGATCGACATCAAGGCCGACGCCTCCATCCGCGGGTCCCGCACCGGGGAGCTGATCGCCCGTTGCATGGTGGAGACCGGCACCAGCAGCTACTACACCGCGCTGGGCGAGGCGACGGAGGAGCCGGTGCTGAAGGAGGTCTGCCGCCTGATCGCGGCCGATGAATACCGGCACTTCAAGCTGTTCTACGACCACATGAAGCGGTACTTGGCGCGGGAGAAACTGTCCTTCCCGAAGCGCCTGCGTGTCGCCGCCGGCCGCATTGGCGAGAGTGAGGATGACGAGCTCGCCTTCGCCTTCCATTGTGGTAACGAGGACGTCAGCACCCCCTACGACCACGACCGTTGCATCGCCGGCTACATGGGCCGCGCCATGCATTACTATCGCTTCCGGCACATCGAGCGGGGCATGGGCATGGTCTTCAAGTCGGTGGGGCTGGACCCGCGCGGCCGGCTATCCGCCCTTACCGCCCGCGGCGCCTGGCGGCTGCTGACCTGGCGCCGCAATCGCTACGCGGCGCAGCTTGCCCGCAAACCCCTGGCGCCCGCCGCCAGCCGGCCCGTGGCGGCCTGAGCTTGCCTCTGTCCCGCCGGGCGCTCGGCCCGCTGTTGCTGGCGCCGGTCACCGCGCGCGCGCAGAGCTTCACGCCGGCCAGCGCGCCGAACCAGCCGCTGACGCAGATCGCGCAGAGCCGCGGCTTCACCTATGGCTGCGCCGTCACCGCGCGGCTGCTGGCGGATGAGCCGGAATTCGCTGCCCTGGTGGCGCAGGAAGCCGGGCTGGTGGTGCCGGAATACGAGGCGAAGTTCGACACCCTGCAACCCGAGCAGGGCCGCTTCGACACCGCGCCGCTGGACGCCCTGCTCCGCTGGGCGGAGCATTTCCGCAAACCGGTGCGCGGCCACGCACTGGTTTGGCACAACGCCCTGCCGGCTTGGGTGGCGCCCGCCGTGACGGAAAGCCCCGCCCGCGCCCAAGCCGTGATGGAGGCACATTTCGACCATGTGCTGGCCCATACCAGCGCCCGCATCCGTGACTGGGATGTGGTGAATGAACCGATCGCCAACCCCCCTGGCAGCGATGTGCCGGAACCTGCGGGGAACAGCGGCGACCTGCGTGACAGCCCCTGGCTGCGCGGCCTCGGCCCGGATTACGTGGCGACCGCGCTGCGCGCCGCACGCCAGCGGGACCGAACGCTGCGGCTGACCCTGAATGATTACGGCGTGGAGGCGGACAGCCCCTCGGCCGAGGAAAAGCGCCGCCGCCTGCTGCGCCTGCTGCGGTCCCTGCGCGATCGCAACGTGCCGCTCGATGCCGTCGGCATCCAGGGCCATCTGCAGATGCGGGAGGCCTTCAGCCCCGCGATCTTCCGCGCCTTCGTGCAGGATATCCGGGCGCTCGGCCTGCAGGTGCTGATCACGGAGCTGGATGTGCGGGAGGTGCGGCCGCCGGTCGGCGATTTCGTCGCCCGCGATGCGGCCGTGGCGCGGCGCGTGCACGAATTCGCCAGCGCCGCCTTCGAGGGCGGCGCCCGCACCCTGCTGACCTGGGGCATCAGCGATCGCTGGTCCTGGCTGCACCGGGAACAGACGGTGGCGCTGGACCCCGGTGATGTGCATCGCGGCCTGCCCTATGACTGGGAACTGAACCGCAAGCAGATGTGGCGCGCCCTGGCGCGCGCCTTCCTGGGCCAAAGCGCGGGCTGAACGCTACCCGCCGAAACGGGCGAATTCGCGGACCAGATCCTCGTAGATCGCCCGCTTGAAGCTGACCGCGAGGCCCGGCAACTCCACCAGCCTGGCCCAGCGCCAGGCATCGAATTCCGGATGCGGGTCGGCATCCAGGCGGATATCGGCATCCCTGCCGGTGAATCGCAGCGCGAACCATTTCTGGCGCTGGCCGCGGTATTTCCGGGCAATCCGCATGGCCTGCAATTCCGGCGGGAAGTCGTAGCTCAGCCATTCCGGGTGCTCGGCCAGGATCTCGGCGCGGTCGGTGCCGATTTCCTCGGCGAGTTCCCGCAGCACGGCGCGGCGCAGATCCTCGCCATCGTCGATGCCGCCCTGCGGCAATTGCCAGCCACCGGCAGCGCCCTCGGCATTGGGCATATCGGCGCGGCGGGCCACCAGCACCTGGCCGGCGGGGTTGAACAGCAGCGCGCCCACATTGGCGCGGTAAGGGAGCAGGGTCATGGGCGCCTTGTAACGGCCTAGCGCGTCGCCTGGGAACCCTGCGGCAACGCGGCCTGGGACCCGGGCCGGCGCAGCAGCACGGTGACCGGCACCAGCACCGCGCCGCGTTCCTCCAGCCCCGCCGACCAGGCGAGGATGGCGGCGATGAAGAAGGGGGCGGGGTTGCCGAGCAGGCCGAGGGCGGCGCCGTTGCGCTTGGCCAGCGCCTCCAGCTCCACCAGCCGCCGCTCCACCTCGCTGCGGGTTTCGGAAGGGTCGTCCAGTACCAGGTCCACGGTGCGGCCAAAGGCGCGGGCCGGGGTGGGGGCGCTGGGGCGCGGGTCCACGTACAGCAGGCCGCGCGTGGTCAGCGCCGCCTGGATGGTGCCCAGCAGGTCCGCATTCGCCGCGAAGCGTTCCCCGCGCAGCCGACCGAGCGCGCCGATGGCGCCGACCTGGCCCTGGATGCGGGACAGCGCCCAATCCAGCCGCTCCAGATTCTCCTCCGCCGAAAGGCTGGTGAGCAAGGCGCGGTCGCCCGGGTCGGCATCCTGGCCGAAGCCGGCGGGCTCCAGCGGCAGGGCCACCAGCACCTCCATCCCGCGCGCCCGCGCCCGGTCCAGCAGCGGCTCCGGGCGCAGCGCATAGGGGCTGAAGGCGAGGGTGACGGCGCCGGGCAGGCGGGCGATGGCTTCCTCGGAATGCTGGGCGAACAGGCCGACATTGCCGATCACCAGTCCGATGCGCGGGCGCCGGTCCGCCTCCCGGTCGAAGCTGCGGGCATAGGTACGGATCGAGGTGCGGCCGTCGGGCCCCAGCTTCGGCACCATGCCATGGCGGGACCGTTCCAGCATCTGCGGGTCGGGCGGCGGGATCACCGGGTCCGGTGCCGCGGCGCGCGCCGTGGCAGGGGCGGCGCCGGGCGCGGCGGCTGCCGGCGTGGCGAGCGGTGGCGGGGGCGGTGCGGCGGGGGCGGCCTCGGCAGGCATCATGGCCGGCACGGACATGGCCGGCACGGACACGGACACGGACACGGACACGGGCACGGCCGGCGGCTCCGCGCCTGCGGCGGCGGCTGCAGCCGGTACCGGCGCAGTGGGCGCGGCGACCGGCAGGCTGGCCGGTGTGGCGGCGATGGGGGGGGCTTGCGGGGTCGGGGTCTGGGCCGGCGGATCGGCCGCGGCGGCCTCGCGCACCGGCTCAGGCCCCCGCGCAATCTCCGGCTCGGCCGCCATCGGCGCCGGATCGAGGCCCGCCATGTCCGGCCCGGCCGGTGGGCCGAGCCAATGCAGCGTGGCCGCACCGGCACCGAGGCAGAGCACCAGCACGGCCCAGAACAGTCCCAGCCGGCGCCGGGAGAGGGCACGGCTCACCGACTTTGCGGCGCGGCCCGCTGCGCCACGCCCTCATCCGCGCTGTCGCGACGCCGGCCCAGTGTCACCGGCTGCTCATCGCTGGGCACGCCGCTGGGCGGGTGGTGCGGCTGCAACGGCCCGCAGCAATTGCAGGGCCTGTTGCAGCTGGTGGTCGGTCTCCGGCTTGGTCGGGTCGAAGGCGGCTGCGCCCTCCGCCGGTTCCCGCACCACCCGATCCACCACCCCGGCCGGCAGGTTCAAAGCCGGCAGCGCCGGCGGAGGCGGTACCGCCTCCGTGGTGCCGTTACGAAGCGACCGGCGCAGATCAGCCTCCCGGTCCCGTTCGCGCGTCGCGGCGTTTGGGTCGGCGCGGGCGGCCAGCACCTCGATATCCGGCTGGATGCCGGTCGCCTGGATGGAGCGGCCAGAGGGCGTGTAGTAGCGCGCCGTGGTCAGCCGCATGGCGCCATTGCCCGGAATCGGCATGACGGTCTGCACGCTGCCCTTGCCGAAGGACTTCACGCCCATCACCACGGCCCGGCGATGGTCCTGCAGCGCGCCGGCGACGATCTCGGACGCGCTGGCGGAGCCGGAATTGATCAGCACCACAATCGGCAACCCCTGGGCGAGGTCACCCGGCCGCGCATTCCAGCGCTGGGCATCCTCCGGCCGGCGGGCGCGGGTGGAGACGATCTCGCCCTGGTCGAGGAAGTCGTCGGTCACCTGCACCGCCTGGTCCAGCAGCCCGCCCGGATTGTTTCGCAGGTCCAGCACCAGGCCGCGCAGGTTGCTGCCAGCCTGGTTCCGCATGGTGGTCATGGCCTGGCGCAGCGCGCCCTCGGTGCGCTCATTGAACGACGACAGGCGGATATAGGCGATGTCGTTGCCCTCCAGCCGGAAGCGCGCCACCTGCGGGCGGATCACGTCCCGGGTCAGGGAGATCTCCAGCGGCCTTGCCTCGCCCTCACGCCGGATGGTCAGGCGGATGGTGCTGCCGCGCTCGCCGCGCATCTGCTCCACCGCATCCTGCAAGGACAGGCCCTGGGTGGATTGGCCGTTCAGATGGGTGATGAGGTCGCCCGGCTTGATGCCGGCGCGGAAGGCCGGCGTCTCATCGATCGGGCTGATCACCTTCACGAAGCCGTTTTCCTGCGTCACCTCGATGCCGAGGCCGCCGAACTCGCCGCGGGTCTGCACCTGCATGTCCCGGAAGCTGCGCGGGTTCATGTAGGAGGAATGCGGGTCGAGGCCCTGGAGCATGCCGTTGATGGCATTCTCGATCACGTCGCGGTCGGTGACCGGCTCGACATATTCCGCGCGGACCCGCTCAAACACATCGCCGAACAGGTTCAGCAGCCGGTAGGTCTCCGCCCGGCCACCCTCCTGCGCCCAGGCCTGGATGCCAGGCACCGCCAGCATGGGGCCGACCACCGCGCCGGCCAGGAAGGCGGCACTGACGGCGCCCACCATGCCCAGCCGCCGGCGTCTTGTCGCCGGCGCACGCGTCGCCACCGGCCCTGTTACGGACCCCCGGCTCGGCATCCTGCCGTCCCGGTTATCATCCTTGCGCCCAGACACGTCGCTCATGCGACCACCCGATCCTTGGGTCGCGGCCCCGCTAGCCGCCGACCTGACCAAATATGCCCTCGGGAGATGACCCGAAGGTTACCCCCGCGCCGCAAACCACGGTCGCGGGTCCACCGGCTGCCCGTTGCGGCGCAACTCCACATAAAGGGAACCGCCCGAAGCGCCAGTGCCGCCGAGAATGCCGATCGGTTCCCCCGCCAGAAGCCGCTGCCCAGCCGAGGCGTCGAGCCGCTCCAGCCCTGCCAGCACGAAATGGTATCCCCCTCCGCAATCCACAATCAACAACAGCCCGAAGGAGCGGAACGGCGCAGCATACACGGCCCGGCCATTGCAGGGTGAGACCACCCGCGCGCCACCCGAAGCCGCATAGGTCAGCCCGCGATGCGGCCCGCCCGGCGCGGCCTGGCCCCAGGCGGTGGCGATGCGCCCGGCCACCGGCAGGGCGCGGCCGCCGGAGGGCACCGGCACGGCGGCCTGGCGCTGCGCCGCGGCGCGTGGCGCGGCATGTGGCGCAGCACTGGCGGCCTGCTCCGCCAGCCTCTGCTCCCGTTCCGCTTCGGCCGCCTGGCGGGCCTGTTCGGCCTGGCGGGCGGCGGCATTGGCGCGGGCGTCGGCCTCCCGCCGCTGACGGTCCCGTTGCAGCCGCGCCAGCACATCGGCCAGGTCGCTGGCCCGGGCGGCGGCGGCGGCGGCCTGGGTGGCGGCGCGTTCCTCCGCGGCTTCGGCATCACCGCGGCGGGTGCGGGCCACGGCCAGCTCCGCCTCCAGCCCCGCCACCGCTTCCCGCGCGCCGCGTTCGGCGGCTTCCAGCGCCAGCGCTTCCCGTGCGGCCAGCCATTCGGCTTCCTGCGCGGCTACCTGCGCCTCACGCAGGGCGGTGGCTTCCTCCTCCAGCCGGCGGATCAGGCCGCGCAGCACCAGGGCGCCACGCAGCGCATCCTCCGGCTCCCCCGGAATCGCCAGCACGGTTTCCGCCGGATACAGCGACAGGCGCAGCATCACCGGCAGCAGCGGGCGCATGGCGTTGGCGCGGTCCGCGATCTGGCGCGCGGCGCGGGCGCCGCCGGCGCGGGCGGCTTCCAGACGTTCGGAGACATCCGCCACCTCCGCCTCCGCCGCCTGGGCCAGCGCGGCCAGCTCCACCCGGCGGGCGGCCAGCGCCACCTCCTCCTCCGCCAAGGCGCGGGCGCGGGCGGCGGCGTTCTCGGCGTCCTGGCGGCGTTGTTCGGCGGCCTGTTCGGCGGCCCGCAGGTCCCGCGCGGTGGGCTGCGCCTGGGCCGGCGCGGCGAGCAGGGCCAGCGGCAGGGACAGCAGCAGAACGAGCCGCCACGCCGCACCCCATCTGCCCACCCGGGCTATGATACGCTTTGAAACCTTCAAGCCCTGCACCCCCGTGCTGCATAGACCCCTGCCCTGCGCCGGGACAAGCGCGGGCCGCTTGGCGTAGGGGGTGCTCGTTTCCATTTAAGCTGATGGGGCATCCTCGCCCCGCGAGAGGGCCGCATGGCAGAGGATCCCTACCAGGTCCTGGGCGTCGCCCGCGACGCGACACCGGAGTCGATCAAGAAGGCCTACCGCAAGCTGGCGCGGCAGAACCACCCGGACCTCCACCCCGGCAAGCCGGAGGCGGAGGCGCGCTTCAAGGCCGCCGCCTCCGCGCATGATCTGCTGTCGGACCCCGATCGCCGGGCGCGCTTCGACCGCGGCGAGATCGATGCCGAGGGCCAGGAAAGGGCACCGCCACGCCCCGCCGGCGGCTGGCGGCGCCATGCGGAGGCCGCGGCGGGCGGGCGCTATGAGCCACATGGGGATTTAGGCGATCTCGGCGATGTCTTCGCCGACCTGTTCGCCCGGCAGCAGGCGGCGGAATCCGCGCCGCGGCCGGGGCGGGACATGGCCTATCACCTTCGCGTGCCCTTCCTGTCTGCGGTGCTGGGCGCGACCGAGCAACTCGTGCTGCCGGATGGCCGCCAGCTCAGCGTGCGGATCCCGCCCGGGGTGGTCAGCGGCCAGTCGCTGCGGTTGCGCGGGCAGGGCGGGCCAGGGCGCAATGGTGGGCCGGCCGGCAATGCGGTGATCGAGCTGGAGGTGGCGGACCATCCGCTGTACCGGCGGGACGGAATGGACCTGCACCTGGACCTGCCGGTGACGTTGCGGGAGGCCGTGCTGGGCGGCGCCGTGACGGTGCCCGCGCCGACCGGCCCGCTGCGCGTCACCCTGCCCGCCGGCAGCGATACCGGCCGGGTGGTGCGGCTGCGCGGCAAGGGCGTGGCGGCGGAAGGCAACCGCCCGGCCGGTGACCTGTTGCTGACGTTGCGGGTGATGGTGGGCAAGCCCGATGCCGCGCTGGAGGCGTTCCTGCGCGACTGGCAGCCGGAACACCCACAGGACCCGCGGGAGGCGATGGGGGAGGCCGCGCCATGATGACGCTCGAGGTGGTCTGCGCCCGTTTCCAGGGCCTGGCGCCGGAGGATCTGCGCGGCTGGGTCGCCGCCGGCTACGTCCGCGCCGATCCGGAAGGTGAGGCGCTGGTGTTCCAGGAGATCGACGTGGCGCGCGTCGCTCTCATCCTGGAACTGCGCGAAACCCTGGCGCTGGAGGAGGAGGCGCTGGCCCTGGTGCTGTCCCTGCTGGACCAGATCTACGCCCTGCGCCGCCAGATCGGCGCCGCCTAGCCGCCCCGAAAAGCCCTCTCGCCCCAACGGGGGAGAGGGTCGGGCGCGGGGGCCCCCGACCCCCGCTACCGCAGCAGCGACTGCCCCGTCATTGCCGCCGGCTGGGCCACGCCGAGCAGGGCCAGCAGCGTCGGCGCGATATCCGCCAGCCTGCCATCCGCCAGCGTCGCCCCCGCCGGCGCGTTCAGCAGCAGCACCGGCACCGGATTGGTGGTGTGTGCCGTATGCGGCCCGCCCGTCACCGGGTCCCGCATCAGCTCCGCATTGCCATGGTCCGCGGTGACCAGCAGGCGGCCGCCGGCGGCGCGGATGGCCTGCGCGATGCGACCGAGGCCGGCATCCACCGCCTCGCACGCCTGGATGGCGGCGGCCAGCTTGCCGCTATGGCCGACCATGTCGGCATTGGCGAAGTTCAGCACGATCAAATCGTATTGGCCGGATTCGATGGCGGCGACGCATTTGTCCGTCAATTCCGGCGCCGACATCTCCGGCTGAAGGTCATAGGTCGCGACCTTGGGGGAGGCGACCATGATGCGGTCCTCCCTGGGATAAGGCGTCTCCTCCCCGCCATTCAGGAAGTAGGTGACATGCGGATACTTTTCCGTCTCCGCCATGTGCAACTGGGTGAGCCCGGCTGAGGAGACGACGGCGCCGAGGATGTCCGCCATTGATTGCGGCGGAAACAGCGCCGGCAGGAAGGGGGCCAGCACGCTGCTGTATTCCGTCATGCTCGCCGTGGCGGCAAAGCGGATGGTGGGGTCGGCCTCGAAGCCGGCGAAGGCGGGTTCGACCAGGGATGCCATGATCTCCCGCACCCGGTCGGCGCGGTAGTTGAAGCACAGCAGCCCGTCGCCGTGATTCATGCAGGTATAGTCGCCGATCGGGCTGGGCGGCAGGAACTCATCCGTCTTGCCCGCCGCATGGCCGGCGGCGATGGCTTCCTGCGCCGTGGCGAAGCGGGTGCCCTTGGCCAGCACCATCACATCATGCGCCTGGCGCACGCGGTCCCAGCGATTGTCGCGGTCCATGGCGAAGTAGCGGCCACAGATGGTGGCGATGCGCGCGCCATCCGGCAGCGCCGCCTCGAATTTCGCGATGAAGGCGGGGGCGGAGCTGGGGGCGGTGTCGCGGCCATCGGTCCAGCCATGCACGCGCACCTGAAGCCCTGCGGCCACCGCGGCACGGGCCAGCGCCAGCGCATGGTCCTGGTGGCTGTGCACGCCGCCTTCGGAGAGCAGCCCCATCAGGTGCAGCACGCCGCCGGCGGCCTTGGTGCGCGCCACCAGGCTGGTGAAGGCGGGCAGGGTGGAGATCGTTCCATCGGCGCAGGCGGCGTCGATGCGGACAAGGTCCTGCATCACCACGCGGCCGGCGCCGATGTTCAGGTGGCCGACCTCCGAATTGCCCATCTGCCCATCCGGCAACCCGACATCGCGGCCGGAGGTGCGCAGGAAGGCGCGCGGCCCGGCCTGCCACAGCGCATCGAAGACCGGCGTCCTTGCCTGCAGCACCGCATTATCCGCCGCCTCCTCACGCCAGCCCCAGCCATCCAGGATCGCGAGCATGACGGGGCGGTGGGCGGGTGCGGGCATCGGGCGGCATCCTGTGCGATGGTCGCGCAGGCTCTACAGCAAGCCCGGCGGGAATTGAACGGCCCTGGCCGCCGGCGGGTCAGCGCTGCGCGCGCAGCTCCGCCATCTCCGCCCGCAGTGCCCGGATCTCGGCCAGCAGCATCTGGCTGTCCAGATGCGCCTCGCTGCGCGCCGCATCCACCGCCGCCTGGCCGGCGGCGACATCGGCGCTTTCGCGCTGGGCGCGCAGCGTCTGGATGCTGTCCACGATCACGCCGATGAACAGGTTCAGCACCACGAAGGTCGCGATCAGGATGAAGGGCACGAAGAACATCCAGGCCAGCGGCTGCACCGCCAGGATCGGCCGCACATTGGCCTCGGACCAGCTTTCCAGCGTCATCATCTGGAACAGGGTATAGAGCGTGAGGCCGAGCGAGCCGAAACGCTCCGGCAGGATGTCGCCATACAGCTTCGTCGCCATCACGCCGAAGACGTAGAAGATCAGCCCCATCAGCAGCACGATGCTGCCCATGCCGGGCAGGGCGGCCAGCATCGCCTCCACCACATGGCGCATGGACGGCACGGCGGAGATCAGCCGCAGCGCGCGCAGCACCCGCAGGGCGCGCAGCACGGACAGCGGGCCGGTGGCCGGCATCCACGCGATGGCGACCACGATGATGTCGAACAGCCCCCAGGGGTCGCGGAAGAAGCGGCCGCGGAAGGCGTAGATGCGGAAGGCGATCTCGGCGGTGAAGATCCACAGCAATGTGCGGTCCACCACATGCAGCAGCCCACCCCATTCGGCCATGATGCTGGCGGAGGTTTCGAGCCCCAGCGTGATGGCGTTCAGGATGATCAGCCCGATCACCACCCGCTGGAACAGCGGCGTGAGGACCAGCCGGGCGGCGCGCGCGCGCGGCGAATCGCCGGCATCGGCCGGTGTAATCACTTCCTGCATCAATCGGAGATTCCCTGGAGGCGCGGCAGGGAATGGCGTTTCCCGTCGCCGCGTTCAAGCCCCCAGATTGGTTACATGAGGATCGCCGGCACGCCGAAGATGTGGCGGTGGAAATGCAGCAGCGCCGCCCACAGCAGCAGCCCCACCAGCGGCGGCATCAGCCCGATCTCGCGGAGCGCGAGGCGGTTCCGCCCGGCGGCAATGGCGGCGAAGGGGATGATGGAGGTGCGCGCGGCAAAGGCTGGCCAGCTTGCCGTATGCCGCGCCGCCAACTTGGCGTCGATCGAGGGCATGCCGGCCAGCGCCGTCACCAGGAAGGCGCCAAAGAAAACCAGGGAGGCGGTGTCGCCATTGCCGACCATATGAATGCCGGCCCACAGCGCGAAGGACCACAGCATGGGGTGGCGCGTGACGCGCTGGATGCCGCGCGGTTCCTCCCCCAGCCCCTTGTTGCCGACGGCGGTGGGGTTGCGCTTGTGGCTGGTCATGAACAGCACCAGCGTGGACAGCATCAGCACCGCCAGCACCCAGCGCAGCCCGGGGCCGGCGGACCACAGCGGCGTCGTCGGCGCGTTCTGCCAGGCCAGCACCAGCAGCGTGATGGAGACGACGGAGGCCAGCGAGAAGCCGATCATGAAGGACTTCTCCCCCACAGCCGCGATCACGCGGCCCCGCAGGGCGGTGCCGGAAATGCCGACATGGACACCCACCCACAGCAGGGCGGCGAGAATCAGCAGGGTCATGGCGTGGCACTCCGGCGATGGACAGCGCACTCAAGCAGGGCGCCACGCCCGATGGTAGGGGTGGTTCGTGCGGATCGCCTGAACGCGGAACAATTGTTCGGCCAGCAGGCCGCGCACCAGGAAATGTGGCCAGGTCAGGCTGCCGAGCGACAGGCGATGATCGGCGCGGTCCAGCACCGCCTGGTCCAGCCCCTCAGTCCCGCCGATCAGGTAGCAGACCGGGCGGGCGGCCTCGTCCCAGCGGGTGACGAGCGCGGCCAGCGCCTCCGTCGTCGGCGCGGCGCCGCCGAGGTCGAGCGCGACGACGAAGGCGGCATCGGGTAGCGCGGCGAGCAGCGCGGCACCTTCCCGCCTTCGGATTTCCGCCGGGTTGGCGCCTTGCGCCTCCGGCACCTCGGTCACCGCCAAGGCGGGCCGGAGCCGGGCGGCGTGCTGTTCGAACAGCGCGCGTTCCGGCCCCGGCTTCATCCGGCCGATGGCGATGAGGCGAGGGCCCCTACTCGTCGTCGTCATCCTCGATGCCCGGCTCGGGCACGGAGCCGTCATCGGGCAACGGGGTGCGGTCGTCCTCCGACTCCTCCTCGGCGCGCGCGGCGGGGCTGTCGGGGCCCCACATCCGCTCCAGCCCGTACAGGGTGCGGGCTTCCGGCTTGAACAGATGCACCACCAGGTCACCGGCATCGATCAGCACCCAGTCCGGGGAGGCCTGGGTGGCATCGCGGCGCAGCTTGAGCCCCTCCGCCTCGAAGGCGTCCTCCAGGTGGGAGGCCATGGCCTGCATCTGCCGGTCGGCGAGCGCGGTTGCGATCACCAGGTAGTCCGCATAGTCGGCGCGGCCGGTGACATCGAGGACGATGATGTCCTCGGCCTTGTCCGCATCCAGGCTGGCCTGCGCGGCGGCGACAAGCCGGTCCAGAAGCGCCGGTTCAACCTTCTGGCGATCGGCACGGCGCGGACGCGGCGCGGTGCCCCGGGACTCGGCGAGGACTGCCTCGGCCTTGCTGTCGGGCAGGGCGTCCGCATTCGCCTTGGGCTTGCGCGTGGCGCGGCGCTTGGCGGGCGGTGCTGCCTCCGCCTCGGGCGGGGCATCCACGGCAGGCTCGGCCGGAACCTCGGCCTTGCGGGTCGCGCGACGCTTTGCCGGCGGTGCGGCCGCGCTCGGCATCGGCGCCGCCTCGGCCGCATCCGGCGTGATCGCCGGTGCGGGCTTGCGCGCGCGCCGTTCCTTCACGGGTGCCGGCTCCGGCGGGATCGGCACCAACGGCTCCGCCTTGCGGCTGGCGCGCGGCTTGGCAGCGGCCTTCGGCGCTGCGGTGTGCTTGGCGGAGGCCTTCGGCTTAGCGGCGGGCTTGGCAGCGGCCTTCGGCTTCGCGGTGGGCTTGGCAGCGGCCTTCGGTTTTGCGGCGGGCTTGGCAGCGGCCTTCGGCTTCGCGGCGGTCTTGGCGGCAGCCTTCGGCTTTGCGGCGGGCTTGGCGACGGCCTTCGGCTTTGCGGCGGGCTTGGCAGCGGCCTTCGGCTTCGCGGCGGGCTTGGCAGCCGCCTTCGGCTTTGCGGTGGGCTTGGCAGCCGCCTTCGGCTTTGCGGCGGGCTTGGCAACGGCCTTCGGCTTTGCGGCGGGCTTGGCAGCGGCCTTCGGCTTCGCGGCGGGCTTGGCAGCCGCCTTCGGCTTTGCGGTGGGCTTGGCGGCAGCCTTCGGCTTTGCGGCGGGCTTGGCAACGGCCTTCGGCTTTGCGGCGGGCTTGGCAGCGGCCTTCGGCTTCGCGGCGGTCTTGGCGGCAGCCTTCGGCTTTGCGGCGGGCTTGGCAGCGGCCTTCGGCTTTGCGGCGGGCTTGGCGACGGCCTTCGGCTTTGCGGCGGTCTTGGCGGCAGCCTTCGGCTTGGCGGCGGTCTTGGCAGCGGCCTTCGGCTTGGCCGTACGCGTTGCCGTGGTCGCGCGCGCGGCGAGAGCACGCGGCTTCGGCGTCACGGCTTCCGGTTCCGGCGTCTCAGGGGTTTTCGGCTTGCGGGCGATGGCCGCCTCCTCTTCACGAATGCATTGCGTAAGGCTGTAGCACAACGCGCGGCGTCACGCCGCCTGCATCGCGGCCCTGATTGCCGTGGCGGAGGCCGCATGCTCCGCCGCCGGCACGAAGCACCAGGGCGCATGCGCGAGTCCACCGCCGGACAGCAACGCGGCAGGCCGCCGGCGGTGCCGTGCCAGGCGGTGCGCCGCCTTTCCGGCCAGCGCTCGGCGCGTCCAGCCCGGGCGCGGCAGCACCGCGATCGGCGTGCCGGCGGCGAGGGCGGCCCAGGATTTCCAGCGCGGCAACTGCCACAGATTATCGGCGCCGATCACCAGCACGAAGCGCGCCCGCGGAAAACGTTGCCGCAGCGCCGCCAGCGTA
Organism: Falsiroseomonas sp. E2-1-a4; assembly: GCF_051433165.1. Lineage (NCBI taxonomy): Bacteria > Pseudomonadati > Pseudomonadota > Alphaproteobacteria > Acetobacterales > Roseomonadaceae > Falsiroseomonas > Falsiroseomonas sp. E2-1-a4. The sequence goes on from NZ_JBHMFS010000031.1 coordinate 34,143, forward strand.
TGCGCGGTGTAGCGTGTGCCGAGCGCCGCCTCGATCCCTGTGGCGCGGATGCGCCGGCCATCGGCGATGGCGCGCGCCGAGGCCAGCCGTGTTGCGAAATCAGCCATGCCGCGCCGCGGCTTCAGCGGATTGCCTGGCGAGACCATCAGCCAGACCTCATGCAGCCGCAGCGCGCGGCGCACCTGTTCCGCCACATGGCGATGCCCCGCATGGGCCGGGTTGAAGCTGCCGCCGAGCAGGCCGATGCGCCGAAGGCGACGATCGCCCCGCTCGTTCAGCGTCATCTGATGCGCACGGTCACCGAGACCGGCGCCGGGAGAAGGCCCGTATAGGTCGCCGTATAGTCATGCCCCGCCTGCACTGGCAGCGCCGGGAAGAAGCCGCCGAGCGAGACATACTCCCCCGCCCGCAGCCGCCGCCCCTGGGCGCGCAGATCCTCCACCAGCCAGGCGAGTGCCGCCAGCGGGTGGCCGAGCAGGGCGCGGCCCGGAGCGCGCGCCACCTCCCGCCCATCATCGGTCAGCGAAACCTCCATGGACGCCAGGCGGGCGGCGAAATCCGCTGTCGCCTGCACGGGAATCTCCTCCCCCAGCACGCCCAGCCTGGCGCCGACATTGATCGAGACCAGCAGCGGGCCGGACCAGGCCGTGCCGGCGCCATGCACCAGATCGGGCAATTCGATGAAGGGGATCACCACATCCAGGTGGCGCAGCAGCGCGATCGGGTCGGCGCCCGCCTCGTTCACCCCCTCATCCCGCACCCGCACCAGCAGATCGCTTTCCACCACGGGGACGATGCCGAAGCCGGCCGGGATCTCGGCGCCGGACCGGGCGCGGATGGTGCCGTGGAAGATCGCGCCGGCCACCGGATGCGGCACGCCGAAGCGGGCCTGCGCCGCCGCATTGGTCAGCCCCACCTTCCAGCCGACCCGGTCGCCCCAGGGCTGCGCCAGCGCCGCCACCAGCCGATCCCGCGCACAGACGGCATCGGCCAGGGACATGCCGGGCGGCGGTGGCGGTGCCGCGCGGCGGTCCAGGATGGCCGCCGCCAGGCGCGCCACCTCCGGCACCTCCGGGCAGGCGGCGGCGGCGGGGGTGGCGAGCGCGGCCAGGGCGGCGGCGGCAATGGCGACTTTGGCTTTCATGGCGCTAGGTTCCCTCACCTCACGGGCGGGTCTGCCCGCTTCCCATTACCTGGTAGCGGAAGGTGCAAAGCTGTTCCGGCCCGACCGGGCCGCGCGCATGCAGCCGGCCGGTGGCGATGCCGATCTCCGCGCCGAAGCCGAACTCGCCGCCGTCGCAGAATTGGGTGGAGGCGTTGTGGATGCCGACGGCGGAGGACAGGCGCGCCAGGAAATCCGCGGCCACGGCATCATCCTGCGTGATGATCGCCTCGGTATGCTCGCTGCCGAAGCGGGCGATGTGGTCCAGCGCGGCATCGGGGCCATCCACCACCTTCACGGACAGCACGGCATCCAGCCATTCGGTGGCGAAGTCGGCCTCCGTGGCGGCGGGCAGCTCCGGCAGGATGGCGCGTGCGCGGTCATTGGCGCGGAAGTCGCAGCCCAGCGCCCGCAAATCGGCCACCAGCAGCGGTAGCAGGGTGGGGGCGATGGCCGCGTCGATCAGCAGCGTCTCCGTCGCACCGCAGACGCCGGTGCGGCGCATCTTGGCATTGGCGAGGATGCTGCGCGCCATGGCGGGGTCTGCCGCTTCGTGGATGTAGGTGTGGCAGAGGCCCTCCGCATGGGCCAGCACCGGCACGCGCGCTTCCTCCTGCACCCGCTGCACCAGGCCCTTGCCGCCGCGCGGGATGATCAGGTCGATCAGCCCGGCGGCGCGCAGCATGGCGGCGACGAAGGCGCGGTCGGCGGTGGGGGCCACCTGCACCGCGGCCTCCGGCAGCCCGGCCGCACGCAAGCCTTCCACCATGCAGGAATGGATCGCCCCCGCACTGCGCAGGGATTCCTTGCCGCCGCGCAGGATCACCGCGCTGCCAGCCTTCAGGCACAGCGCCGCGGCATCGGCGCCGACATTCGGGCGGCTCTCATAGATCATGCCGATCACGCCGAGCGGCTGCGCCACGCGGCGGATCACCAGGCCGTTCGGCCGCGCCCATTCGCTCAGCACGCGGCCCACCGGGTCGGGCAGCGCCGCCACTTCCTCCACCGCGCAGGCCATCGCCTCCACCCGCGCCGGCGTCAGCGCCAGGCGGTCGCGGAAGGCGGGGGAGAGATCCGGGGCGGCGGCGAGGTCCTCCGCATTGGCGGCCAGCACCACATCTGCCCGCGCGCGCAGGGCGGCGGCGGCGTGCATCAGGGCCGCATCCCGCTGCGCTCGTGGCGCCGTGGCCAGCACCCGCGCCGCGTCGCGGGCAGCGCGGGCGGCGGTGTCGAGCAGGCGGGCAACCTCGTCGGCGAGGACGGTCATGGCGGGGTCTCCTCGCCCGAGAGGTAGCGCGCGGCTGGCGGGGAGGGAAGCAACACACAGCCTGCGCGCGCAGGTGGTTGTAACCAGGGCCGGCGCAAGGCGTGTCACGCCAGCGTGTCATCATACGGACTTATGGCGACGATGCGTCATGCCGATTGGAGGAAACCCGCCACGGGCATCATCTGCTGCGTAACGCCGAGGCCGACCACAGCGAAGTCGGATGTACGGCAGAGACGAATCAAGGATACGCAGATGAACCCCTTCAATCGCATCGCCACCGCGTTGCTTGCCGCCGGAGCCCTGAGCTTCGCCGTGCCTGCCCTGGCGCTCGACGTTACTTACCCTCGCGTGGTCGGGACTGGTGAGAATGCTTCCGTGCAATACGCCCCGCGCGATTCTCGGAACATTCTCGGCGGCGGCGCCGTGACCACCTCCGAGGCCACCGGCAACGACGTGCAGATCCGCCACCTCGAGCCGCGCTTTGCCCAAACGCCGCGGCGTGGGCTGGTGCCGGTGACCACCGGGTCCGGTGAGAACGTTACCACGGCCTGGGTACCGACCGCGGACGCGACCGCAACCGGCTTGGCCGGTGGCTTCGGCCCCGTCGGCGGCTGAACCGCCACGCCACGCCTTCAGGCCAGGCGGGCGCCCCCGCGCCGCCGGCCACATAAAGAAAAAAGGATAATCGACATGACCCGCATCCATCGCATCGCCGCCGCCGCTTTCGCGGCCGGCGCCCTGGCCCTGTCCGGCCCCGCCTTCGCGCAGACCATCGCGGAGAACAGCTACTTCCCCCGCGTGGTCGGCACCGGCGAGAATTCCCAGGTCGAGTACGGCCCGGGCCCGGCGCGGAACATCGTCGGCGGCGGTGCCGTCTCGGTGACGGAGGAGCCGAATGGCAGCGTTCATATCCGCCACACGGACAGCAGCTTCGTGCAGCAGGGCCGTGAGGGCCTGCGCGCCGTGACGGTCGGCTCCGGTGAGAGTGAGCGCACCGTCTGGGTGCCGTCTGCGGACGCGACCCGCCGCGCGGATACCGGCTTCCGCGGCTGAACCGCAAAGCCTTTCCGGACCCGGCCCCCACCCGCTGACGCGGGTGGGGGTTTTCGCCGTTTCAGCGGCCGAGGCGCAGCCCGGCGAACCGGATGATGCCATCCGGGCTCGGCACGAAACCCTCCACGCCGCTGCGCATCGCCCAGAACCAGCGGTGATGGTACAGCATCAGATGCGGGCGGTCGGCCAGCCAGATGGTCGCCGCCTCCCGGTACAGTGCCTGGCGGCGAGCCGTGTCTGTCACCTGGCGGGCCTCGGCGAACAGCGCATCAACGCGCGGGTTGGCGTATTTCCCCCAGTTCAGGAAGCCGTTGGAGGCCAGCCAGAAGCTGATATTGCCATCCGGGTCCGGGCGGCCGGACCAGATGGCGATGGCGGCCTCATAATCCCCGCGCCGGGTTGCCGCGACCATGGCACCGGATTCCAGCGTCTCGATGCTGATGTCGAAGCCGCCTTCCGCCGCCATGGACTGGATGATCTGCGCCACCTGCGATTCCACGGGCTGGTTCGGCACCTTCAGCGTGAAGGCCACCCGCTCATGCCCCGCCGCCCGCAGCAGCGCGCGGGCGCGGGCCGGGTCGCGTGGCGGCGGGGCGAGGTCGGCGAAATGATAGGCGGTGCCGGGCGCCTCCGGCTGGTTGTTGGCGGCGAAGCGGCCCTCCAGCGCCACCTGGTTGATGATGGCGCGGTCGATGCTGCGCTCGAAGGCCTCCCGCACGCGCGGATCGGCGCCGAGCGGGCGCTGCGCCAACGGGCCGTTGCCGACATTGATGCTGAGCGTCTGGTAGGCGATGGAATCGCCCGCCACCAGCCGCAGCCGCTGGTCGCGCTCGACGGAGGGCAGGTTCACCGGTGCCACGCGCTCGATCAGGTCGAGCTGCCCGGCGCGCAGGTTCAGCAGGCGGACATTGTTGTCGGGGATCGGTTGGAAGACCAGGCGGTCGGCATGGATGTTCGCGGCGTTCCAGTAGCCGGCGAATTTCTCCATCTCGATGCGGTCCTGCGCCACGCGGCGCGTCAGCCGGAAGGGACCGGAGCACACCGGGTTCTCGCCCACCCGTTCTGCCATCGGCAGCACGGCGGGAGACAGCATCATGCCGGCGCGGTCGGACAGCACGGACAGCAGCGGCGCGAAGGGCTCGGACAGCACCAGGCGGACTGTGCGCGCATCCGGCGTCTCCACCGCCGAGACCTGCTGCAATTCGGTGCGGCGGCGGCTTTCGCGGGCGGTGCGGTAGCGGTCCAGATTGGCCTTCACCGCCGCCGCATCGATCGGCGCGCCATCCTGGAAGCGCGCGCCTTCGCGCAGCGTGAGTGTCAGGGCGAGGCCGTCCGGCGCCCATTCCCAGGCGGTGGCGAGTTCCGGCCGGAATTGCAAATCCGGGCCGACATCGACCAGCTTGTCGCACATGGCGGCGAAGACGACGCGTTCGACGAAGCTGCCGGATTGCGCGGGGTCGAGCACGGCGGGGTCGGCGCCGATGCCGATGCGGAGCGTGGTCTGGGCCAAGGCAGGCTGCGCGAGGAGCAACAGGGCGGCGAGGGGAAGGACGCGGCGCATGGGCAAGATCCTTGCTGATGCGCGATGCTGCGGCAGCACGCCCCACCCGGCAAGTCAGCCCGCCAGCGCGAGCAGCACCAGGTCGTCGCGATGGATGATCTCGTCCCGCCCACGCCAGCCGAGGATCTGTTCCAACTCCTCGCTGCGATGGCCGGCGATGCGGGTGGCGTCGGCGGAATCATAGGCGACCAGGCCACGCGCCAGCACCCGGCCGGACTCGTCCCGCACGCTGACTGGGTCGCCGCGCTCGAAGCGGCCTTCCACCGCGCGCACGCCGGCGGGCAGCAGGGATGATCCGCGCGCCAGGGCCCGCGCCGCGCCCGCATCCACCACCAGCGCGCCGAGCGGCGCCAGGCTGCCTGCGATCCAGCGCTTGCGGGCGGAACGGCCCTCACGCTCGGGCAGGAACCAGGTGCAGGGCGCGCCCTGCTGCATCGCCTGCAGGGGCCGGTCCTGCGCGCCGAGGGCGATCGCCATGGCGCAGCCGGCGCCTGTGGCGATGCGCGCGGCGATCAGCTTGGTGCGCATGCCGCCGGAGGAATAGCCGGGCGGCGGCTCGCCCCCCATCGCCATGATCTCCCCCGTGATATGCTCCACAATGGGGATATGGGCGGCGGCGGGGTCGCGGCGGGGGTCGGCGGTGTAGAGGCCGTCGATATCCGACAGCAGCACCAGCGCATCCGCCTCCACCATCTCCGCCACACGGGCGGCCAGGCGGTCATTGTCGCCGAAGCGGATCTCAGCGGTGGCGACGGTGTCGTTCTCATTGATGACGGGGATGCAGCCGAGCGCCAGCAGCGTGTTCAGCGTGGCCCGCGCGTTCAGGTAGCGGCGGCGATCCTCGCTATCCTCGAGCGTCAGCAGAAGTTGGGCGGCGTTGAGCTGCACGGCGGACAGCGCATCGGCCCAGGCGCCGGCCAGGCGAATCTGGCCGACGGCGGCGGCAGCCTGCTTCTCCTCCAGCCGCAGCGTCTTCTTCCGCGTCAGGCCGAGCGCATGGCGGGCCAGCGCGATGGCGCCGGAGGAGACCAGGATCACCTCCGCCCCCCGCGCCCGCAGCGCCGCCACATCCTGCGCCACGCCCGCCAGCCAGGCGGCACGCGGCGCGGCGGTGGCGTTGTCCACGACAAGGGCGGAGCCGATCTTCACGACGATGCGGCGGGCGGTGGCGAGGGAGGGCAACATCACGCGCGTCTCAGCCTTGGCGATCCGCCAGGATCTGCTGGTACAGCGCGTAAAGCACCTGCTTCACCCCGGCCCCGGTGGCGCCCGAGACCAGAAGCGCCGGGCGCCCCGCGGCCTTGGACAGCGCCTTGAGGCGGGATGCGGTGGCCTGCGGGGTCATGGCATCCGACTTGTTCAGCGCCACCACCTCTGGCTTGTCCGCCAGCCCACCGCCATAGCCGGCGAGTTCCTCGCGGATGGTGCGGTAGGCGGCGGCCGGGTCGGCGGCGGTGCCGTCCACCAGGTGCAGCAGCACCGCGCATCGTTCGACATGGCCCAGGAACCGCGTGCCGAGGCCGGCGCCTTCATGCGCCCCCTCGATCAGGCCGGGGATGTCGGCGAGCACGAATTCCAGCGAACCGTCGCGCGTCGGCGTGCCATCCGGGTTCAGCCGCACCACACCGAGCTGCGGGTGCAGCGTGGTGAAGGGATAATCCGCCACCTTCGGCCGGGCCGCGGAGACGGCGGCGAGGAAGGTGGACTTCCCGGCATTGGGCAGCCCGAGCAGCCCGCTATCGGCGATCAGCTTCAGCCGCAGCCAGATGGAGCGTTCCTCCCCCGGCCAGCCCTTGTCGGCGCGGCGCGGGGCGCGGTTGGTGGAGGTCTTGAAGGTGGCATTGCCATGCCCGCCGTCGCCGCCCTTGGCGATGACGACGCGCTGGCCGACCTCGGTCAGGTCCGCCAGCAGCGTTTCCTTGTCATCGTCCAGGATCTGCGTGCCGACGGGCACCTTCATGATGACGTCGTCGGAGCCGGCGCCTGTACGGTCCTGGCCGGCGCCGTTGCCGCCCTTGCGGGACTTAAAGTGCTGCGCATAGCGGTAGTCGATCAGCGTGTTCAGGCCGTCCACGGCTTCGATGATCACATCGCCGCCCTTGCCGCCATTGCCGCCATCGGGGCCGCCGTATTCGATGAACTTCTCACGCCGGAAGGCGATGACGCCGTCTCCGCCGTCACCCGCCTTCACATGCACCTTGGCTTCGTCGAGGAATTTCATGAGGGTGTGTCCGATACCCGGAAACGCGAACGGGGGCCTGGAGGCCCCCGTCCAAACGCTCGCCAGGAGGTCTCGGCCTATTCGGCCGCGACGGCCATGGGCGTGATGGAGACCTGAACGCGGCCCTCGGCCTTGCGCTCGAACTTCACGTGCCCGGTGACGAGCGCATGCAGGGAATGCGTGCGACCGACCAGGACGTTCGAGCCGGCGCGCATCTTGGTGCCACGCTGGGTGACGAGGATGTTGCCGGCCTGGACGAACTGGCCATCCGAGCGCTTGACGCCAAGCCGCTTGCCAGCCGAGTCGCGACCGTTGCGCGACGAACCGCCGGCCTTTTTGTGTGCCATGGTGGGGGTCCCTTTCTGTCGCTAGTTGATCAGGCCGCGGCGATCGCGGAGATGCGGAGAACGGTCTGCATCTGGCGATGCCCGTTCTTGCGGCGGCTGTTCTTCCGGCGGCGCTTCTTGAAGATGATCACCTTGTCGCCGCGCGTCTGGCCTTCGACCACCGCGGTAACGGTCGCACCCGGCACGGTCGGCGCGCCGAGGGTGAGGCCATCATCCGAGCCGAGGGCCAGGACGTCGTGGAAGGTGATGGTGGCGCCGGGCTCGGCCTCGAGCTTCTCGACGGTCAGCACGGCATCGGGAGTGACGCGGTACTGCTTGCCGCCGGTGCGGATCACTGCATAGGTCATGTTCGCGCTCGGGCTTTCGGAGGTCCGGTGCTGCTGGGCGGGTTCGCCCGGACAATGTTGGTTATTCGGCCATGACTGACCGCCAGCATCCCCAGGCTGTTGGCACCTGGGTGGCCGGAGGGCGCAGCGTATAGCGGGCTGCCGGGCCGAGAGTCAACGGCGTGGCGGGTTGCGCGCCGTCCTTCGGGTGATTATAGGGCGCCACCGCCTGCGGAGAGGTGGCAGAGTGGTCGATCGCGTCGGTCTCGAAAACCGAAGTAGATGCAAGTCTACCGTGGGTTCGAATCCCACCCTCTCCGCCATTATGCCCGAAAAATCAAGGCCCTAGGGCGTGATTCTGTCTGAGTGAATT
>NZ_JBHMFS010000032.1:0-39041 GCF_051433165.1 Falsiroseomonas sp. E2-1-a4
AGAGTGTGTCTCCCCCCCCCCCCCCACCCCCCCCCTCCCCCCCCCTCTCTTCTCCCCCCCCCCCCCCCCCCCCCGCTGCGGGCGGCGCTGGACCGCCAGGCGGCGGCGGACCCCGCCGGGCGGCTGCGGCTGCTGGGCCACCTCGCCGATCCCAGCGCCTGGTATCTGGCGGCGGATGCGCTGGTGCTGCCCTCGGCGCTGGAGGGGCTGCCACTGGTGTTCCTCGAGGCCGCGGCGGCCGGCTGCCCCGTGGTGGCGACGAAGGCGGCCCTGGAAGGCCTCGGTCCCGCCGCGCCCAGCCTTGCCCGGCTGGTGAAGACGCCGGAACCGGCGGCCTTCGGCGCCGCACTGCGTGAATTGCTGGCGGATCCGGAGGGTGCCGCGGCGCTGGCCGAACGCGCCAGGGCGGAGGCGGCGCGCCGGTCCTGGGACCGCATCCTGCCTGAATGGCTGGGCCTGTTGCGCGCCGCGGGCGCCCAGCACGCGCTGGCCCACGAACCGGCCCCTGAGATGGAGACGCCCGCATGACCGATTTCCCGATCGGCGCAGCTGATGATGTGTTGATCGGCGCCGCCGAGAGGGCCGCCCTCGCCGCCGGGGAACCCGCCGTGGTTGCCGCGCCCGGCATGACGGGGCTGGAGGCGCTGCCGCTGGCGGTGCTGCGGCCCTTCGCCGGCGTGCTGCGGCGCGAGGCCGGGGACGGCCCGGCCGAACCCCTGCCGCCGGGCCTGGCGCCGCTGGCCGTGCTGGCGCCGGATGCGGCGGCGGCGGCCAGCCTGGCAGCGGGGTTGCCACGGGGCGTGCCGCGGATCCTCGGCACCAATCCCGCGATACCTCTGCTCGGCCTGGCCTTGCAGGCTTTGGCCGCGGCGCAGGCGGCGAGACTCGCGCTGCAGGGCCAGCCCGGCAGCAGGCCGCCCGCCGTGCGCCGCCTGGTGATCGACCTGCCGCCCGTCCCCGCCGCCACCGCGCCGCCCGCGCAGGTGACGCAGCATCTGGGCCGGCCGGCGGAGGGGCTTTGCGGCCTGTCGCTGCATGTCGCCGGCGCGCGCGCCACCGCCGCCAGCCTGCTGCGTGTGCGGCTGCTTGCGGATGGGCGGGTGATCGGCGCCTGGACGCTGCCTGGCCAGATGCTCAGTGCCGGCTGGCTGCCACTGGACCTGCCGCAGCCGGCGGCGTCGGGTGCGGCCGAGGCGGTGCTGCAGGTGGCGGTGGAGGTCGCGCCGGGCGAGACCCTGCAACTTTCCACCGCCGGTCCTGGCCCCGCCGCCCCGCTGGCGCTGCGCGCCGAGACGGCGGAGCCACATCACCTGGTACTGCCCTGGCAGTTCGACTGGGCCGCCTGCGGCGTGGCCGCGCCGCGCCCTGGCGTAGCGCTGCCGGTGCCGCCGCAGGCCTGGGAGGCCGCCCTTGTCGAGGGCGCCGAGGCCACCCCCGTGGCGGCCGGGGCGGAAGCACCGCGGCTGATGCTCCGGATTGCGCCCGGCAGCACGGCGCGGCTGGCGCTGCCGCCGCTCCCGCCGGGCGCGGCCGACCTGGCCTTGGCCGAGCTGTCCTGCCGGCTTGGCGAGGCGGCCGGGCTGCAGGTGGCGCTCCAGGCGGGGCCGGAGGCCGGGCCGGCGCGGGACAGCGGATGGCGCATGCCGGATGCAAGCGGGTCGCTCCGCATCGCGCTGCCGCTGCCGGCCGGGCTGGCGGGTGCCGTGCGGCTTGGCCTGGGCTTCCGCAACCGCGCCGCGGCGGCGGTGACGGTGGAGGTCTCGATCCTGGCCTTGATGGCCGGTGCGGCCGGCGCGCCCCGGCGCCTGCCGCCGCAGGCGCGCGCCACCGCCACACCGCAATTCTCGGCGGCCCTGCCCGGCACCCCGGCCGAAGCACCGGGGCCGCAGTGGGCCGAGCCGCTGCCGCCATCCGGCCTGCCCGGCCCACCGCCAGAGCCGGCCGCCCCGCAGCCACCGCTGGCGAGCGGCGAGGCCGGCGCCCCGGCACCGGCGCCCGCACCCGCCACCACGCCGATGACCCTGGCCGCGCCGACCCCCCAGGCGAGCGGCGAGATGGCGCCCGGCGGCGCGGATTTTCAGGACGTCAAGCTGCACCAGCACACCACCAATGCGGATGGCAGCTACCAGCACATCGAGCTGGGACTGACCGGGCTGGTCTCGGCCAGCGGTTTGTGGCGGGAGGTGCGGCTGAAGCTGTTCGACCGTCGCGGCACGGTCGGGCTGGAGTTCCGGCGTATCAAGGGCTGGCCACAGATGTTCGAGGCCTGGCCAAAAGGCGGCAACGACCAGTTCGGCCCCTATTGGCGGCTGGAGACCGCGGCCGCGGCGCCGGCTCTGGCCGGCCTCACCTCCGCCCAGGACCGCGCCATGCTGGCAGCGCTGCTGGAACTGCTGCCCGCCCTGGCCCGTCGCGCCGCCCGCGTCGCCGGGCTGCCGGCGGAGGAGCAGGAGGCCTGGGCCGATCGCGGCCGCGCCCTGCTGGCGGCGGTGGACGCAGCGCGGGCAGGCCAGGTGCGGCCGGCGGCGGGCGTCAGCGGCCCGGGCTGAGCCACGCCTCCAGCCGCGGCGCGATGTCCTGCCAACGGGCCGCGAAGTGGCGGTACAGCGCCAGGTCCATCGCATTCGCCGCGGCGATCCGTGCCGAAAGCGCGGGGTCCGCAAGGCGGGGGGCGATTTCCGCGCGTTCGGCTGCCGCGGCGCTATTCACCCGCAGCCGCGCAGCGGGCGCCCGTGCCTGGCCCAACATGCGGGTCAGCGCGCTGAAGCTTGCAGAATAATGTTCCTGCAGGCCGAGGAAGGCGAAATGCGCCTCGACATGCGCGATCGCCGCCTCGGCATCGCCGGAATCGAGCACCGCCTTCGGCACCAGGTGGCGCGCGGTGCGGTTGCGCTGGCCGGGCAGGTCCAGGAAGGCATCGAAATCCGGCACGCGGCGGCGCACTTCCTCCGCCAGCGGGTGCATCGGCGAGCGTTGGTACAAATAATCCGAGACCAGCCGCGCCGCCGGCTCCCGCAGCATGGTGAAGAGCCGCGTTCCCGGGATACCCTGGACAATGCGCGCGACCTGGCGCTGCTGCACATGGCCGGAGGCGAAGCGGAAGGGCACCTCACGCCATGCCGCCAGCGCCTGGTCCACCGCCGTGTCGTAGCGCTGCATGGCGGGGCGGGCGCGGTCCAGATGGTCGATGTGCAGGCTGCGATAGGGGCGCAGCCCCGCGGCGATGTCGGAGGTCAGCGATGATCCGGCGGTCTTCGGCACATGCACGAACAGCCAGAGCGGCGGGGGCGGCTGCAGGGCCGCCAGCCAGGCCTCGAAATCGCCGTCGAAGAAGGCGCGCAGCGGCGGCACGCGGTCAGGCCAAGGCCGAGCGCAGCGCCGGCGCGGCGCGGCGCAGCGCTGCGGCGAAATGCGTGTAGAGCGCGCAATCCAGCGGGTTCCGCGCGCGGATGCGCTGCGCCATTGCGGCATCGATCGCCGCCGCGCCATCCTCATCCGTGTTGACGTTCTCGCGCAGCCGCGGCGGCTGTTGCCGGCCGGCCAGCGCGGTCAGGGTGCGGAAGGACAGGTCGTACATTTCCTGGATGCCGACGAAGGCATAGCGCTGCATCACATGGGCGATGCAGGCGGCAGGATCGCGCGTGGCCAGCACCTCGCCCGGCAGCAAGTGCAGCGCGGCCTTATCCATCTCCCAACCCAGATCCAGATAGGCGCCAAGATCAGGCACCCGCGCGCGGAACGCCTCATGTCCCGGATGGCGAGGCGAGCACTGGTGGCGAAAGTCGGACACAACACGCGCCACCGGGTCGCGCAGCATGGTGATGAAGCGCGCCTGGGGCATCTGCTGCGCGATGCGCGTGACATGACGGCCGACGATGTGGCCGGAGGCGAAGCGGATGCCGCGCGGGCCGGCCTGGTCGAGGAAACGCGAAACGGCATCGTCGATGCGGTCGTGGAAACTGCGCGAGGTATCCTTGTAGTCGACATGGATGTTGATGTCGGGCGGCAGGATCGCGGCGAGTTCGGCCCGCAGCGAGGTGCCGGCGGTCTTCGGCACATGCACGAAGATGCAGGGTTTCGCGCCGAAGGCGGCGTCACGCAGGAAATCCATGGCCCGCCCCTCAAACAGGGCCTGCATCATGCGCCGCCCAGCATGCTACGCAGATGCGTCAGCACGCGGGCTGCCGCTTCTTCCGGCGTCTGGCCCTGCGTCTCGATCCGCAGTTCCGGATTTTCCGGCGCCTCATAGGGGCTGCTGATGCCGGTGAAGTTGCGGATCGTGCCCGCGATGGCGCGGGCGTAGAGGCCCTTGGGGTCGCGCTTGATGCAATCCTCGATCGGGGTGTCGACGAACACCTCGAGGAACTCACCCTCGCCCATCATCTCCCGCACCATCTGGCGTTCGGCGTGGAAGGGCGAGATGAAGGAGCACAGCACGATCAACCCGGCATCGACGAACAGCTTCGCCACTTCGCCCACGCGGCGGATGTTCTCGACGCGATCGGCATCGGTGAAGCCGAGGTCGCGGTTCAGCCCGTGGCGCAAATTGTCGCCATCCAGCGTGTAGGTGTGCCGCCCCTCCGCGTGCAGCGCCTGTTCCACCAGCTTGGCGATGGTGGATTTGCCGGAGCCGGACAGGCCGGTGAACCAGATCGCCATCGGCTTCTGATGGTCCAGCGCCGCGCGGGCGGCCTTGTCCACCAGGAATTCCTCGGTGTGGATGTTGGTGGCGCGGCGCAGGCTGAAGGCGACCATGCCGGCGCCGGCGGTGCGGTTGCTGAAGCGGTCCACCAGCACGAAGGCGCCGGTCTGCCGGTTCTCGGCATAGGGGTCGAGCGGCACGCGCTGCGCAGCGGAGAGGTTGCAGAAGCCGATCTCGTTCAGATCGAGCCGCCGCGCCGCCTGGTGTTCCAGCGTGTTCACATCCACCCGGTGGCGGATGGAGGTAATGGAGACGGGCGTCCACAGATTGCCTGCACGCATCAGATACTGCCGGCCGGGCAGCAGCGGTTCCTCATCCATCCACAGGATGTGCGCGGCGAACTGGTCCGTGACGGTGGGCCGGTCGGCGGGCGGGGCGAGCACGTCGCCACGCGCCACATCCACCTCATCCGACAGGCAGAGCGTGATGGCATCGCCGGCCACCGCCGCCGTCTGGTCGCCATCCGGTCCGAGAATGCGCGCCACGGTGCTGGTCTTGCCGGAAGCTGCGACCACCAGCGCATCGCCGGTGGCGACACGGCCGGAGGCGACGGTGCCGGAGAATCCGCGGAAATCCTGGCTCGGCCGGTTCACCCATTGCACCGGGAAGCGGAAGGGTCGCGAAGCCGCCTCGGCCTCCGGCTCCACCTGCTCCAGATGGGCGATCAGCGTCGGGCCGCGATACCAGGGCATGTTGCCGGAGGGGCTTGAGACATTGTCCCCGAAGCGAGCCGAGACCGGCACCGGCAGCATTGAATGGAAACCGAGCCCCGCGGCAAATCGGGAAAAATCGCCGGTGATGCGGTCGAACACCGCCTGGTCGAACCCCACCAGGTCGATCTTGTTCACCGCCAGCACCACATGCCGGATGCCGAGCAGCGAACAGATATAGGCGTGGCGCCGGGTCTGCGTCAGCACGCCACGGCGGGCATCGCACAGGATGATGGCGAGGTCGGAATTGGACGCGCCGGTTGCCATGTTGCGCGTGTACTGCTCATGCCCCGGCGTATCCGCGACGATGAAGCTGCGGCGCGGCGTCGCGAAGAAGCGGTAGGCGACATCGATGGTGATGCCCTGCTGGCGCTCCGCCTCCAACCCATCGACCAGCAACGCGAGGTCCACCTCCTCCCCCACCGTGCCGTGCTTGCGGCTGTCCTTGGTGATGGCGGCAAGCGTGTCCTCCATGATCAGCCGGCTGTCGAACAGCAGGCGGCCGATCAGCGTGGATTTGCCGTCATCGACGGAACCGCAGGTGAGGAAGCGCAGCAGGCCACGTCGGTCGGGCATAAGGGCGTGGCGATGGCTGTCCATGAGGCTTGGGTCCGTTTCCTGCGCGCCCGGCTTGCCTTCCGGCTATCCCATGACCACCCTCAGCGCGGCAAGATGTGACCCGGGACCCGACGCGCCATGACCGACCACTGCAGCCTCCTCACGCGCTTCGCCGCACTCGCCGCGGAGGCCGGGGCACGCATCGTCGAGATCCGCGCCCGGCCGCATGATGTGAGCGCGAAGGCGGATGGCTCGCCGTTGACGGAGGCGGACCTGGCAGCGGAGGCAGTGATCGCCGCCGGCCTGCCCGCCGCCGCGCCGGGCATCGCCGTGGTGTCGGAAGAAGATGCCGCACGCGTCGCGCCACCGCCGGGGGCCAGCTTCATCCTGGTGGACCCGCTGGACGGCACGCGGGAATTCCTCGGCCCCTCCGGCGAGTTCACCGTGAACATCGCGCTGATCACGGCCGGGCGCCCGGTCTGCGGTGTGGTCTATGCGCCGGCGCTGGGGCGCATCTGGCGCGGCGCGGCGGGGCTGGGCGCGGAGATGGCAACGCTGCCGCCCGGCGCCGACCCGAAGCGCGCCGCCTGGCGGCCGATTCGCGCCCGGCCGCGTCCGGCGGCGGATTGGACCGCGGTGGCCAGCCGGTCCCACATGGACCCGGAGACCGAAGCCTATCTGGGCCGCCTGCCGATCGGCGAGCATCGCGCCATCGGATCCTCCCTGAAATTCTGCCTGCTGGCGGAAGGGGTGGCGGATGTCTATCCGCGCTTCGGCCCGACCATGGAATGGGACACCGCCGCCGGTCAGGCGGTGCTGGAAGCGGCCGGTGGCAGGGTCGAGACGCCGCAGGGCGCAGCCTTCGACTACGGCAAGGCGCAGGCCGGCTTCCGCAACGGGCCGTTCATCGCCTGGGGCGCCGCCGGATGACGGCGCCGCCTGCCTCCGGCGGTTGACGGTGCGGTTGACACGGGCGACCGAAGCCCGTTTGACGGCGGCGGTCCAGGTGGCCGGCAGGAGGGTGTGTTTGGTGGATCGCCCGTTCGAGGACGGCCAGACCGAGGTGGCATTGCAGCTCGGGCTGACATGCGAGGTGGCGCTGCATGGCGGCGGCCGCCTGCTGCTCGGCTGGGCGCAAGCCCCGGCCGAGGCACAGGCCGCGCTGCGCCTGGAGGCGCCTGACGGTCAGCCCTGCCCGATCGCGCAGATCCGCTTCCACCCCGATCCAACCGCATCTGACAGCCCGCACCCCACCTGCCTTTTCACCCTCATATCCGGGCCGCTGCCATCCGGCGCCCGGCTGGTGCTGCAGGCCGGGGACCGCCGCATCGATATCGCCGTCGAAGGGCCGGACGGGGCGGCGCTGGCCGGCGCCCTGGCCGCCTGGCCGGCGGAGGCCGGCTTTGCCCTGCTGGCGGATGCCGCCACCAACCCTGCACTACAGCCCCTGTTGGATTGGCAGCAGCACCCCTTTGGCGCCTTCGGCGAATGGCTCGGCGGGCTGAACCCCGTCCGCGGCCGGATGACGGAGAATGTGGCGGAGATCGAGGAAGCTGAGACCCTGACCTCCCTGGCCGGGGAGGTGATGGTGGTGGTGCGCGGCAGCGCCTCGTTCCCGCCCGGGGCGCGGCTGGAACTGGTGGCCCTCGGCCAGCGCCCGAACGGCACCGCAGATGCCGCCGGGCGGGCGGAGCCGGTGGCCGTGCCGCTGCTTGACTGGCAGATGGTGGCGCTGCCGCAGGCGCTGGTCGGCCAGGGCCGAATCGACCCGGCCTGGCTCGACAGGCTTTCGATGCTCGATCTGGTGCTGCGGGTGCAGGTTCGGCCCGACCTCGTGCATTTCCTGCGCTGCCGTCCGCGTGCCGCGACCGTGCCGGACCTTCTGGATTCGATCTGCCGCACGACACCCTTTGCCGAACCGACGGACGCCGCCGGCGCCGCGGCGCTCGACCTGCTGCGGTTGGTCGTGGCGCGGCGGGAGGCGTTCCTGGCCCCGCCGCTGGCAAGCCTGGCGGCGCAGCGCCCGGCCCCCGATGCCGCGGGCCACCTGCCACGCCTTGGCCTGATCCTTGGCGCGGATGACCCACTGGCAGCGCGGCTGTTCCAGGTGACCGCGCCGGAATTCGAGGGGCGCTGCGACCGGCTGCTGGTGATGGGCGATGCGGCGGAAGCGGTGGCGCAGCCCTTCATCCGCCGCGGTCGCATCCCCGTCAGCCTGGGTGCGGCCGCCGTGCAGGCACTGCGGGAGGCCGCCGGCCGCGCCGGCCTGCTGGCGGTGGAGGCCCCGCGCTTTGCCGCCGCCGTGGCCGTCGGGCGACCGGCCGCGGCATTTTCCCACCCGTTGGGCGCGGCGGAGCTGGCGCGGCTGCTGGCGTTGCACGCGGCGGCCGGCTGCGAGCCGGCACTGGCCGACAGCCTGGCCCGCCTGTTGCGCTTGTACCGCACGCAGCCCGGCGAGCCCGCCTTCCTTCCGGTCCAGCGCGGCTGGAGCAGCCCGCATGCGGCGGAGGTGGTGAACGCCCATCTGGCTCGGCTCTGGACCACCGGCCAGGCGGAGGCAGCGCCCCATGGCTGAGACGGCGCAGCGGCGAATGGGCAAGGTTTGCATCATCGCCCATTCGCACCCGGAATTCTCCAAGGGCGGCGGGGAGCTGGCGGCCTACCGGCAGTTCGAGACGATGCGTGATGCCGGCCGCGACGTGGTCTTCGTCGGCGCCAGCGAGATCGGCACGCAATACGCCGAAAGCCGCCCGATCGAGACGGTGATGCCCCTTGGCGCCGGGGAATACCTGTATTCCTTCGCCGGCATGGCAGAGGATCGGCTGGCCTGGGACGATGCCTATCAGCGTGGCGTGCTGGTGGATTTCCTCGCGGCGCTGGATTGCGAGATCTATCACTTCCACCATTACTGGCGGCTCGGCACCGATCTGATCGATGCGCTGATGGAAGCGCGACCGGATGCCCGCTTCGTCATGACCATCCACGAGATGCTGGCAATCTGCCTGCATCACGGACAGATGGTGAAGACGCGATCGCGCGAATTGTGCCGCCGCGAATCGCCGCTGCGCTGCCTGGCCTGCTTCCCCGACCAGACGCTGGAACGCTTCGCCTATCGCAAGGCGACGTTGATTTCCGTGCTGTCGCGCTTCGACACCATCCTGCACCCCAGCGATTTCATCCGCGGCCGCTACCGGGACTGGGGCCTGACCGGGCCGCGCGACCCGGTGGTGGAGAACTACCTGGGCGACGCCATGCTGGCGCAGCCGCGCGAAGCGGCCGATCCGCAGGCCATGGCGCACCGCTTCGGTTTCTTCGGCCAGCCCACCTCCTTCAAGGGGCTGGACGTGTTGCTGCGCGCGCTGCCCATGGCGCTGCGCGGCAATCCCGACATCGTGCTGACCGTCTTCGGTGCGGAGCGGGAGGATGTGCTGCGGCTGTTCCCGACGCTGGAGCCGATGGTGGAAGCCGCCGGCCCCAGCCTGACCTTCGCCGGCCGCTACGACCCGCTGGATGCGGTGGAGTTGATGCGCTCCGTTGGCTGGGTCGTGGTGCCCAGCGTGTGGTGGGAGAATTCGCCGGTGGTGATCCAGGAAGCCCGCCGCGCCGGCACGCCGCTGATCGTCTCCGACATCGGTGGCATGGCGGAGAAGGTGGAGCGCGGTGTCGATGGCCTGCACTTCAAGCGCGCCGCGCCGGTGGATCTGGCCCGGGTGATGACGGTAGCCGCGAACCCGGCGCTCCGCGCGCAATACGGCGCCAGCGTGCGGGACGTGATGGGGCGCGATGAATTCCTGGCCGCGCTGGATGCCGCCTATGCGCCGCATGCCGGGTCCGCACCGGCCCGGTGATCCGCCGCAGGGGCCGGGACGTCCCGGGGCCTTGACCCGGGAAGGCTGCCGGCAAACCCTGGGCACGGAGGAACCCCTACATGACCCATGACACGCCGGACTCGCAGCCGCCGAGTGAGGCCGCCGCCGCCCTGCTGCCCGGCTTTCGCCACCAGCGCATCCGTACCAGCGGCGCCGAGATCATGACCGCGATCGGTGGCGCCGGCCCGCCCTTGCTGCTGCTGCACGGCAACCCGCTGACCCATGTGAGCTGGCACCGCGTGGCGCCGGAACTGGCGCGCCACTTCACCGTGGTGGCGATCGACCTGCGCGGCTATGGCGACAGCAGCAAGCCGCCGGGCGGCGACGACCACGCCGCCTACAGCTTCCGCGCCATGGCGCTGGATGGGGTGGAGGTGATGCGCGAACTGGGCTTCACCCGCTTCGGCGTGGCCGGCCACGACCGCGGCGCCCGCGTGGCCTTCCGCATGGCGCTGGACCATCCGGATTGCGTGACGCAACTCGCCTCGCTGGACATCGTGCCGACCTGGCATCTGCTGTCCAACATCACCCTCGGCTGGGGGCTGGAGAGCTACCATTGGTTCTTCATGGCGCAGAAGGCGCCCTTCCCCGAGAAGCTGCTCTGCGCCGACCTGGATTATTACATCAACTACAAGCTGAACAAGAAAGGCGTCGGCCTTTCCATCTTCGACCCGGTGGCGTTTTCCGAATATGCGCGCTGCACGACGCCGGAGCAGATCCATGCGGTGTGCGAGGACTACCGCGCGACGGTGACGCTGGATTACGAGACGGACCGCGCGGAATTCGGCAAACGGCAGATCACCTGCCCGGTGCTGGTGCTGTGGGGCAGCAACAGCCATGTCGGCCGGCATCTGGCGGTGATGGAGGCCTGGCGACCCTGGGCGCCGGATTTGCGCGGCTGGGCGATTCCCACCGGGCACTACCCTTCGGAGCAGCGGCCGGACCTGGTGCTGGAGGCCTTCCTGCCCTTCTTCCAGGGCGAGGAACCGCGGGAAGCGGTGTAGCCGGCCCCCACCCGGCCGCTGCGCGGCCAACCTCCCCCGCTTTGCGGGAGAGGAAAGCCAGACTCCCTCCCCCGTTTACAGGGGGGCGGGGTGGGGGGCAGGCATGCAGGTCAGCCGCGCGCCTTGGCCCGCCCCTGCGCCAGGTCCCAGGGCAGTTGGAAGAAGATCTCGTCCCAGCCCCAGAACTGCCGCAGCGAGGTTCGCAGCGCGTTCGGCGGCAGCGCCGGGCGGCGGCCGTCATGCGCCGTCACCGGCAGCACAGGGGCCAGCAGGTCGCGCCAGAAATCCGCCGACAGCCAGGCATCCACCACGCTGGCGTGCCGGTCGGGCGCGATATCCGCGCGGCGCGGCGCGATCCGCATCGGCGGCGTGCCGAGGAACACACCCTCCTTGCCGAAGAACCGCGCCTCCGCCACCACGGAGGAGGACACGCCCACCACGGTGCGAAGGGCATCCTGCGCCAGCAGCACATAGGCGTTCTCCCGCGTCTGCCGGATGCGGGACAGGCGCAGGCCGGCATTGTGCAGGCCGAAGCCATCGGCGTTGTAGGGGTGCGGCTTGAACAGCACCGGGCCCTCCGGGCCCAGCACCGCATGCAGCGCCGCGGCGAAATGCGACAGGTCGAGCAGCTTGCCGCCGCGGATCAGCGCGCGGTCCACCTGGGTCTGGCCGACCAGCAGGCAGGGCGTCTCCACCGGCACGCGCGGCGGCATCTTCACGGCCGTGGCGGCCAGGAGATCGGCCCAAGGTTCGAAGACATGGTCCTCGGCGTGGTGCGGCATCAGCCGCGCCAGGATTTCGGGGTGGTCGGTCTGGATGGCGAACAGCACGTCGGGGCCGAAGCGGTACGGGTGGATGTTCACATCGACCCAGGGGATGCCCGCCAGCGTCAGCAGCCGCTTCTGCAGCTCCGTCAGCTCGAACCCGACCACCGCCGCGGCGCCGGCGAAGGGCGCGGCAAGCATGGCGGCGGCGTCGCGCGGCAATTCCATCGCGTCGAACAGGCTGACCCAGCCCTCGATATCAGGCCCGGCACCGCAGGCGGCGTAGAAGCCTGGCGTATCGAAGGCGCAGATGTCGCTGCCCGGCGGCGCGATCCCTGGCTCATCCCAGACCAGCGCCTGCACCGGCAGGCCGGTGGCGGCGGCCAGGGGGCGGCGCACCAGGCGGTGGAACCACTGGATGTTGCCATTCTGGGAGGATTTGAACAGCTTGTCCTGCGGCCGCAGCAGGTCGCCGGTGACGATGATCCGCGCTGCGGTCGCCGGCTGCATCAGCCTTCGCGCTCGATCCGCAGCCAGCCCAGGCCCAGGCCCAGCGTGCGGCTGTCCCGCAGCGGGCCGGTGGCGGGGTCGGTGAAGCGGGCGCCGTGAAGCAGCAGGGAGATGCGCGAGGAGGCCGGCAGCACCGGCAGCACCGCCACCGCCTGGCAGGTCGCCACCGCGCCATCCTGCGACAGCACGGCCAGGTCCAGCTTCAGCCCATCGAGGAAAATGTCCTGCGCCGCCAGATCCAGCGCCGCACCGAAGGGCGCCCGCAGCGCGAGCGTGATCCGCAGCGCGCCGCCGCCCAGCGCCGGCAACTGCGCCGTGGCGCAGCGCGCGGCGCCGGACCAGCGCAGCGCGCCGGCATCGGTCATCTCGGCCGGGTACCAGCCGAAGCCGATAAAATCCTCGGATGCCACGTCGAAGGCGACGGGCGCGGCTTCAGGTGCCGCTCCCGGCCCGGCGGCTGCCTCGCGGCGCGCGGCGGGGATGAAGGGCAGCGGGTCGATCCGCATGCGCTCGGCGCGGGACAGCGAATCGGCCTGCCGCAACTGGGACAGCGCCTCCACCTGGGCGGAGAGGCGGGCGATCTCCTCGACCAGGTGTTCGCCGAACAGGCGGGCATCCGGGTCCAGCCGATCCAGGAAGGGGCCGGCCGCGGCGCGAAGGCGCGCGGCCTCCGCCTGGTGCAGCCCGGCTTCGATCAGCGCCGCGGCGCGGCGGTCGGGGGAGAGGTCAAGCAAGGGATGATGGCCGTGTGACAGAACAGACCCCCTCCTGCGGGCGCGCCATTCCTAGCTTACCAAAGCGCAGTCCGCGAGGGGGCTACAGCTCCGCCACATCCGCGACGCCAGGCACCACCTTCATCGCCTGCATCAGCCGGGGCGAGATGTTGAAGCGGCCGGGGAGCGCGATCTCCACCTCCTGCCCCGGGCCGGTGACGGAGACGATTCGCACCTCGCCGCGGCCCTTGCCTTCGCGGTCCAGCATCAGGCGGATCGGGTCGATGGCGGCGGTCTGGTCGAGCCAGAGGCGGATGCCCTGGCCCATGCCCTGCGCGACGCGCTCCAGCGGCTCCAGCTCCAGCGCCGTGAGCCGCACCGTATCGCCATCCAGCCGCACTTCGGTGGTCACCAGAAGCGCGGTGCCCTCCGCCAGCATGCCATCGGCGCGGGCCAGGCTTTCGCTGAAGAAGGTGACTTCGAAGCTGCCTTCCGCGTCGCTGAAGCGGACCCAGGCCATCTTGGTGCCGGACTTTGTGCGGCCGGATTTCACCGCGACCACGGTGCCGGCCAGCTTCATCCGCCCGGACCCGCCGCGCGCGCGTTCGGCGATGCGGGAGGACGGCACGGCGCCGAGCTTGGACAGCACGCGGCGGTAGGTGTCCAGCGGATGGGCGGAAAGGTGGAAGCCCACCGCATCGGCCTCGTAGCCGAGTTTTTCAAGTTCCGGCCAATCCTGCACATCGGGCAGGCGCAGCGGCGGGGGCGCGGTTTCGGCGCCGAACATGTCCCGCGTCGGGTTCAGGCGGCGCTCGCCGGCTTCCTGGGCGGCGCGCAACACCTGCTCCGCGCCCTGCACCATGCGGGCGCGATTCGGTTCCAGGCTGTCGAAGGCGCCGGCCTTGGCGAGGTTCTCCACCTGCATCTTGTTCAGCAGCTTGGGGTCCACCCGCCCGGCGAATTCGGACAGTGATGCGAAGGGCGACGCGGCATCGCGCTGCGCCACCAGATCCTTCATCGCGGCGAGGCCCACGCGCTTCACGGCGGCCAGGGCAAAACGGATGGCAGGCGTGCCATCCTCCTTCGCCTCGATGCGGAACTCGGCGCCGCTCCGGTTGATGTCCGGCGGGAGCACGGCGATGCCGAGGCGCGACGCCTCCTGCATATGCCCCGCCAGCTTGTCCGTATTGCCGAGGTCGAGCGACATCGACGCGGCGAGGAAGGCGACCGGATGGTTCGCCTTCAGCCAGGCGGTCTGGTAGCTGACCAGGGCATAGGCGGCGGCGTGCGACTTGTTGAAGCCGTACTCCGCGAACTTCTCCATGAGGTCGAAGATCTCGCCGGCCTTCGCATCCGGCACGCCGTTCTTGGTGGCGCCCTCGACGAAGATCTTGCGCTGCGCCTCCATCTCAGAGCGGATCTTCTTGCCCATGGCGCGGCGCAGCAGGTCCGCGCCGCCGAGCGTATAGCCGGCCAGCTCCTGGCTGATCTGCATGACCTGCTCCTGATAGACCAGGATGCCGTAGGTCTCATCCACGATGGCCGCCATCTTCGGATGCGGCGCCGCCCAGGCCTCGCCATGCTTGCGCTGGCAATAGGCGGGGATGTTGGCCATCGGACCCGGGCGGTACAGTGACACCGCGGCGATCAGATCCTCGAAGCGGTCAGGCCGCATCATGCGCAAACAGTCGCGCATGCCCTGGCCTTCGAACTGGAACACGCCCGCCGCATCGCCGCGCGCCAGCATCGCGTAGGTCTTGGCGTCATCCAGCGGGATGCGATCCAGGTCGATCGTCACCCCCTGCCCGGCCAGCAACTGCACGGCGCGTTGCAGCACCGTCAGCGTCTTGAGGCCGAGGAAGTCGAACTTCACCAGGCTGGCCTGCTCGACATACTTCATCGAGTACTGGGTGATGAGGTCCGGGCTGCGCGGGTCGCGGTACAGCGGCACGATATCCACCAGCGGCCGCCGCCCGATCACCACGCCGGCGGCGTGGGTGGAGGCGTTGCGGTACAGCCCCTCCAGCTCCTGCGCCACTTCCAGCAGGCGGTGCACCTGTTCGTCGCTGCGCTGCATCTCCTGCAGCTTCGGCTCACCCGCGATCGCCTGCGCCAGCGTCACGGGCTTCGCCGGGTTGAAGGGGATCAGGCTGGCGATGCGGTCCACCTGGCCATAGGGCAGGCCCATGACGCGGCCGACATCGCGCACCGCGGCCTTCGCCTGCAACTTGCCGAAGGTGATGATCTGCGCGACGCGATCCTCGCCATATTCGCGGCGGACGTAGTCGATCACCTCGTCGCGGCGGTCCTGGCAGAAATCGATGTCGAAGTCCGGCATCGAGACACGCTCGGGGTTCAGGAAGCGCTCGAACAGCAAGCCCCAGCGCATCGGGTCGAGGTCCGTGATCAGCAGCGCCCAGGCGGCGACGGAGCCGGCACCCGAGCCACGGCCCGGCCCCACGGGGATCCCCTGCGCCTTGGCCCATTGGATGAAGTCGGCCACGATCAGGAAGTAGCCGGAGAAGCCCATGGTCTCGATGACGGAGAGTTCGTAGGCCAGGCGCTCCCGATAGGGCGCACGCGCTTCCTCATCGAGTTCCAGCACATCCAGACGGCCTTCGAGGCCCTGCTTCGCCATGGCGAAGACCGTCTCGGATTCCGTCATGCCCTCCATCACCTTGGGACAGATCGGCAGTTCCGGCTTCTTCGATTCCGCCATCACGGCGCAGCGTTGCGCGATGGCCAACGTGTTGTCGCAGGCCTCCGGCAAATCCGCGAACAACTCGCGCATCGCGGCGGTGGATTTGAAGAAATGCTCGGCGGTGACGCGGCGGCGATCGGGCTCCGCGATCACACGGCTTTCGGCGATGCAGAGCAGCGCGTCATGCGCGGCGTGCATCTTCGCCTCGGCGAAATAGACATCGTTGGTGGCGACGATGGGCAGGCCGGCGGCGTCCGCCAGCGACAGCAGCCCGGCCTCCACCATCTTCTCGGTCGCCAGGCCGTGGCGCTGCAACTCCACCACCAGATCGTCCGGGCCGAAGATGTCCCGCAACTGCGCCAGCAGCTTGGCCGCCGCATCGCGCCGCCCTTCCGCCAGCAGGCGCCCGAGTGGGCCGGTGGTGCCGCCGGTCAGCAGGATCAGCCCGCCGCGATAGCGGTCCAGCGTCTCCAGCCCGATGCAGGGCATGCCGGATATATCGCTGCCGAGAAACCCGGCGGAGGACAGGCGCTGGAGGTTGTCCAGCCCCTCCGCATCCCGCGCCAGCGCCACGATCGGGTCCGGCCGGTGCCGCGCCGGGTCGCCGCCCCGGCCCGCATCATCCGTGACGCTGCGGCCGAGGAACAACTGGCAGCCGATGATCGGCTGCACGCCCTTGCCCGTGCAGGCCTGGGAGAATTCCAGCGCGCCGAACAGATTGCCCGAATCGGTCAGCGCCACCGCCGGCATCCCGGCCGCGCGGGCGAGCACCGGCAGCTTCTCGGCCTTGATCGCCCCCTCGCTGAGGGAATAAGCGGAATGGGCGTGCAGGTGGATGAAGGGGCGCATGGCCCCGTCCTACCACGCGCGCCGGGGGCTTGGCATGGCGGATGACGAAACCCTGCTGCGACGGGTGATTGCCCTCTCGGCCGAGGTGCATGCAACCGGCCAGCACCCCTTCGCCGCGCTACTGGCCGATTCGCAGGGCCGCGTGCTGATGGAGCAGGGCAACGGCTTCGCGCCGCATGGCGACGGCACCGCCCATGCCGAGCGGTTGATCGCGACGCGCGCCTGCCTGGAACTGCCGCCGGAAGTGCGCGCCACCGCCACGCTGTTCAGCAGCGCGGAGCCCTGCGCCATGTGCGCCGGCGCGATCTACTGGGCCGGCATCGGCCGCGTGGTGTTCGGTCTGTCGGAGCGCCGGCTGAAGGCCCTGATCGGCCCGCACCCCGAGAACCTGACCCTGGATCTGCCTTGCCGCGAGGTCTTCGCGGCCGGTCAGCGGCAGGTTCAGGTGGTGGGGCCGCTATTGGAGGATGAGGCGGAGGTTCCGCATCGCGGTGCCTGGTAGCCGCCCTACGCCGCCACCACCTCCCCTTTCCGCAGCGTCACCACCCGGTCCATCCGTCGCGCCAGTTCCGGGTTATGGGTGGCGATCAGTGCGGCCATCCCCTGCCCGCGCACCGCTTCCAGCAGTTCCGCGAAGACCCGGTCGCTGGTGCCGACATCAAGGTTGCCGGTCGGCTCATCGGCCAGCAACACGCGCGGCTTGTTGGCCAAAGCGCGGGCAATGGCGACGCGCTGCTGTTCGCCGCCCGAGAGCTTGCCGGGGCGGTGTTCCTCCCGCCCCGTCAGGCCGAAATCAGCCAGCAGCGTCCGGGCGCGCGCATCGGCGGCGGATTTGGGCACGCCGTTCGCCATCTGCGGCAGGGCGATGTTCTCCAGGGCGGAGAATTCGGGCAGCAAATGGTGGAACTGATAGACGAAGCCGATGCCGGTGCGGCGGATGGCGGTGCGCGCATCATCGCCCAGCGTGCCGGCGGCCTGACCAGCGAAATACACTTCCCCCGCATCCGGCTTCTCCAACAGCCCGGCCAGATGCAGCAGGGTGGATTTGCCGGTGCCGGAAGGGGCAACGAGGGCCACGATCTCACCCGCGACAAGGGTGAGGTCGGCGCCGGACAGCACCTCCAGCACACCGGCTTCCGTGTGGAAGCGGCGCGTCACGGCGCGCAGTTCAAGGGCAGCCGCTTCACTCATTGCGCAGCGCCACCACAGGGTCCGTCTTCGCGGCGCGCCAGCTCGGGTAGATGGTCGCCAGCAGGGACAGGCCGAGGCCCATGCCGACCACCTGCATCACCTCCTTCGGGTCCACCACGGCGGGCAGGCGCGTCAGGAAATAGACCTCGGCGCTGAACAGCTCGGTGCCGGACAGGGCCTGGATCGCCTGGCGGATCGCCTCGATGTTCAGGCAGAAGACCAGGCCGACGGTGAAGCCGATCAGCGTGCCCAGCACGCCCACACTGGCGCCGCAGAGCAGGAAGACGCGCAGGATCGACCCGCGCGTGGCGCCCATGGTCCGAAGCACCGCAATGTCCCGCCCCTTATCCTTCACCAGCATGATGAGGGAGGAGACGATGTTGAAGGCGGCGACGATGATGATCAGCGTCAGGATCAGGAACATCACGTTCCGTTCCACCTGCACCGCGGCGAAGAAGCTGGAATTCGCGTCCTGCCAATCGACGATGCGAACCGGCGTGCCCTGGAGCGCCGTGCGGATGTCCCGCGTCACGGCACGCACACCTGTCGGGTCCTGGACAAAGACCTCGATCTGGGTCGCGGCGTCGCCGGTCTGGAAGAAGGTCTGCGCGGCGGGCATGGGCAGGAAGACGAAGCTGCTGTCGTATTCCTGCATGCCCACCTCGAATAGCGCCACCACGGTATAGGCGCGTACCCGCGGCACCGTACCGAACACCGTGGTGCGGCCCTGGGGCGAGACCAGCGTCAGCTTGTCCCCCACCGCAATCCGCATGCGCTGCGCCAGGCGGGTGCCGACGACGATGGCATCATCACCTTCGAAGCGGTCCAGCGAGCCTTCCATGATGTTCTGCGCGACAAGCCCACGCGCCCGCAGATCCTCCGCCCGCACCCCGCGCGCCAGGCCGCCAGAGGCACCGCCATGATCGCTGGTCAGCAACACCTGGCCCTCAACGATCGGTGTCGCGGAGATCACGCCGGGCAGGCCGCGGATGCGGCCGGCGACCGCGTCGTAATCGCTGATCGACCGCTCGATGCCATGCACGCCGAGATGGCCGTTCAGGCCGAGGATGCGGCCCAGCAGCTCGATCCGGAAGCCGTTCATCACCGACATGACAATGATCAGCGTGGCGACACCGAGCGCGATGCCGACCAGGGAGAAGATCGCGATGACCGAGACGAAGCGCTCCCCCTTGCGGGCGCGCAGGTAGCGGAAGGCGATGGTGCGTTCGAAGGCGTTGAACATGCTCAGCCGAGGATTTTCGCGAGTGCGTCCTCGGGCGAGACTTCCATCTTCTCCCCCGTGGCGCGGCGCTTCAGTTCGACCACGCCATTGGCGGCGCCGCGCGGGCCGATCACGACCTGCCAGGGATGGCCCATCAGGTCGGCATCGGCGAATTTCGGACCGGCACGTTCGGTGCGGTCGTCATACAGCGCCTCGGGGATGGCGGCGTACATGCGCTCGCTCAGCGCATCGCAGGCGGCGTCGCCCTGCTTCAGGTTGATCACCACCGCCTTGAAGGGCGCGACGGCATCCGGCCATTTGATGCCGGCCTCGTCGTGGTTGGCCTCGATGGTGGCGCCGACCAGGCGGGAGACGCCGATGCCGTAGCTGCCCATCTCCGGCACCACCGGCTTGCCATCGGAGCCCTGCACGGACAGGCCCATGCTCGCGGAGTACTTCGTGCCGAAATAGAAGATGTGGCCGACTTCGATGCCGCGCGCGGAGACGCGCTTGGCTTCCCGCACCTGTTCCCAGGCGACGGGGTCGTGCATTTCCTCGGTCGCGGCGTAGTGGCTGGTCCAGGCGTCCACGGCCGGCGCGAGGTCCGCGCCGTAATCCGGCGCATCGGCCAGGGCATCGAGGTCCAGCAGGTCCTGGCTGACGAAAACCTGGGATTCGCCCGTCTCGGCCAGGATGATGAATTCGTGGCTCAGGTTGCCGCCGATCGGGCCGGTATCGGCGCGCATCGGCACCGCCTTCAGCCCCATGCGGGCAAAGGTGCGCAGATAGGCCAGGAACATCTGGCGGTAACTGTGCTGCGCGCCTTCCTTGGTGACGTCGAAGGAATAGGCATCCTTCATCAGGAATTCGCGGCCGCGCATCACGCCGAAGCGCGGCCGCACCTCGTCCCGGAACTTCCACTGGATGTGGTACAGGTTGCGCGGCAGGTCGCGGTAGCTCTTGGCAAATCCGCGAAAAATGTCGGTGACCATTTCCTCGTTGGTCGGGCCGAACAGCATCTCCCGCTCATGCCGGTCCTTCAGGCGCAGCATCTCCGGCCCATAGGCATCGTAGCGACCGGATTGGCGCCAGAGCTCGGCGGATTGGATGGTCGGCATCAGGATTTCCTGCGCGCCGGCGCGGTCCTGCTCCTCCCGCACGATCTGCTCGATCTTCTGCAGCACGCGCCAGCCCAGCGGCAGCCAAGCATAGATGCCGGCGGAGGTCTGCCGCACCAGCCCGGCGCGCAGCATGAGGCGGTGCGAGGCGATGGTCGCCTCGGCCGGGGTTTCCTTCAGGGTCGGCAAGAACGCACGGGAGAGGCGCAAGACGCGGCTCCTCAAAGAGATCGGATGGGGCAAACTAGTGCCCGGCCCGCCCTGGCGCCAGGGCGCGCGGGCCAGCTTTCCAGGTTCGCCGGCGCGGTGCTGCACCGCAGCAATAAAAATACGCCGACCCCCAGCATCCGAGTAAGGAAAGAGCGGAAAAAAGCTTCGGTCGTTAAGAAAACGCTTGCAACCCGATCGCGACCGGGTAAAAAAGAAGGGCCGCACCCGTGAGGGTACGGCCCGAGTTTCGGGAGGAAACGCCAGTCACACGGCAGAGAGAGGATCAACCTCCCTCTGGAACCTAGATTGGCCTCGGCACTTAAGCGGCACAACAGCAAACGCCGCTGTGGGAAGCCAAAAAACAGGCTTCCAAATCCAAACTGGCGTTTTATGAGGCGGCACTCGCGGGGAGGCGAGTTTGCCGCCTTAATTTTGTGCAGGGCGTCCCGGCAGGATCGCGGAGCTGCCCGGGCCGGTATAGGCCCACCAGCCGTCGCGGAAGCTGACCCAGCCGCTTTCCATGATCGCGAAGACGCCCACCCACAGCACGGCGGCCAGCACCGTGGTGCCGATCACCTTGCGCAGCAGCAAGGGCTTCTCGGGCGCACCGCGCCAGCCGCCATCCTCCGGCGCCACATCCACCGGCTTTGTGCCGATGGGCAGCACGATGAACAGCGCCGTCCACCACAACAGCGCGTAGACGATGACGCCAATGAACCAGGTCATGTGACCCTCACACCCGCATCAGATGGACCTCGACCGAGGGGCGTTTGCGCAGGCGCCGCCCCACAGCCTTCCGCACCGCGGTCCGCGCGGCTTCCCGCAGCAGCCCGTCCTCACGCTTCAGGTTGCCCGGCATGTCGGTCACAGCCCGGGCCAGATCGGCGGCGATCTGCCCCGATTCCTCGCCCGTCTCGTCGAACAGGCCGGGCGCCGAGATCTGCGGCTTGCCAAGCACCTTGCCGGCCCCATCCACGACGAAGGAGGCGACGATGACGCCGTTCATCAGCATCTTCTTTCGCGCCGCCAGCACATCGCCATCCAGCCGCAGCAGGCGGTCGCCGTCGATCGCCAGGCGGCCAACCGGCACGCTTTCCACCACATCCGGCTTGCCAGGGGCAAAGCGCAGCACGTCGCCGTCCTCGATCACATAGGCGATGGCACCCAGCGTCTCGGCCAGGTTGGCGTGCTCGTTCATGTGGCGCCATTCGCCGTGTACGGGCACCGCATATTTCGGGCGGACCAGCTGGTACAGGCGCTTCAGCTCATCCCGCGCCGGGTGGCCGGAGACGTGGACCATGTGGTCATCCGCCGTCATCACCTTGACCCCGGCGCGGGAGAATTCGTCCTGCACCCGCAGGATGGCGCGCTCATTGCCCGGGATCATGCGGGAGGAATAGATCACGCAATCCCCCTCCCCCAGCGAGATATGAGGGTGGGTGTCGGCGGCAATCTTGGTCAGTGCGGAGCGCGGCTCACCCTGGCTCCCGGTGCAGATCACCAGCAGCTTGTTGTCCGGCACATCCTCCGCCTCATCCTCCGACAGGAAGGGCGGGATGGAGCGCAGATAGCCGCATTCGCGGGCCGAGGCATCGGCATTGCGGAGCGAGCGCCCGAACAACGCCACCTCCCGCCCCGCCGCCCGGCCGGCGAGCGCGATGGATTCGATGCGTGCCAGATTGGTGGAGAAGCAGGATACGGCAACGCGGCCCTTCAGCCCCTTGATCAGCGCCGCCAGGTTACGGCGCACATCGGCCTCGCTGCCCGAATGGCCCTCGACCATGGCGTTGGTGCTGTCGCAGACCATCGCCAGCACGCCTTCGTCGCCAAGCCGCCCAAAGGCGGCCTCATCCGTCGGCGGGCCGATCAGCGGGTTGGGGTCCAGCTTCCAGTCGCCGGTATGCAGGATGGTGCCGTGCTTCGTGCGGATCGCCAGCGCCTGCGGCTCGACGATCGAGTGCGCGACGCGGAGAAACTCCAGGTCGAAGGGCGCCAGCTTCCAGCGACCGCCGAGCGGGATCACGTTGATCTCTGCCTGCTGCAGCAAGCCGGCCTCACCCAGCTTGCGGCGGAGGACGGAGGCGGTGAAGGGGCTGGCATAGATCGGACAGCGCAGCTTCGGCCAGATATGGGCAACCGCGCCCACATGGTCCTCATGCGCGTGGGTGATCACCAGCCCCACCAGCTTGTCCCGTCGCTCGGCAAGCCAGGACGGATCGGGCACCATGACCTCGACTTCCGGATGCTCCGATCCGCCGAAGCCAAGGCCGAGATCCACCGCCAGAAGGGCCCCATCACAGCGGTAGACGTTGAAGTTGAGTCCGATTTCCCCCGTCCCGCCGAGCGGGATGAAGGCCAGGTCACCAGTCATTCTTCTTGTTCCAGTCTTATGCAGCGTTCGTCGTATCGGGGCGCTTCGCGAAGCCCGGCCGCCGCTGTCCCGTCGCCATCAGGCGCCTGGGGAAGGGTTCGGCTCAGGGGTCGTCGCGTCGCGCGGTTCTTGTGAAGATGGGTGCGGGGTTGCGGCTCGCCAACAGGCGAAGACCATCCAAGGTTGTATCCTGGTCGGTCGTTTCGATCACCGTGGTGCCCTCCGCGAATAGCGGGGCCAGACCACCGGTGGCGATGACCTTCAGATTGCCGACCGGATGTTCCTCCTGCTCCGCCCGGATTCGGGCGATGATCCCCTCGATCAGCCCAACATACCCCCAATAGATGCCCGATTGCATTGCCGCCACCGTATTCCGCCCGACCACCGCCTGCGGCCGGCCGATTCCGATGCGCGGCAGCCGGGCGGCGGCGCGGTGCAGCGCCTCAATGGACAGGTTGATGCCGGGCGCGATCACACCACCGAGATAGGCGCCATCCTTGCCCACGACATCGAAGGTGGTGGCGGTGCCAAAATCGATCACGATCAAGGGGCCGCCATAGGATTGGTGGGCGGCGAGCGCGTTCAGCAGCCGGTCCGCCCCCACCTCATGCGGCGCGTCCACCCGGATGTCGAAGCCCCAGTCCAGATGGGCGCGGGCGATCAGCGGCTCGCATTCAAACCATTCGCGGGACAGACGGCGCAGATTGTACAACGCGGCCGGCACGACCGTGCCGATGACGCAGCGCGTGATGTCAGCTGGCTTCAGGCCGGAATGCTGCAACAGGGTCAGCAGCCAGACGGCGTATTCGTCCGAGGTCCGCTCCGCATCCGTACGGATGCGCCAGCGGCCGCGCCATTCTTTGCCGTCATGCACGGCGAAGACGACATTGGTGTTGCCCGCATCCACTGCCAGCAGCATGATTTTCAGCCTGCCTCCCGGTAAGCGACTTCGCCGGTCGCCACAGCATGAACGCGGCCCTCGGTGGCCAGCAACAGGCTGCCATCCTCGGCCAGGCCGGCGTAATGGCCGGAACGGCCCCCGCGCAAGGTCAGCGGCGACTGCATCGCCGGCCCGCGCGCCATCCAGGCGGTGCGGATCGCGCCAAAGCCCTCGGCGCGCCACAGCGCCCGCAGCCGCTCCAGCGCCAGCAGCATGGCACAGGCCACCGATTCCGGGGGGATGGCGCCGAGGCCCGCGGTCGCCCGGTCCGGCAAATCCGGCGGGGCGGCGAGGTTGGCGCCGATGCCCATGATGAACCAGTCGAGCCGGCCATCCGGGGTTGCCGCGCTTTCGCACAGCACGCCGGCGAGCTTGGCGTCCCCCATCAGCACGTCATTCGGCCATTTCAGGCGCAGCGTTGCCGGATCCGCGGCGAAGGGGGCCAGACCCTCGATCATCGCCAGTCCCGCGACCAGAGCCCAACGCCCAGCATCCCGTACTGGCCCACCCGGCCGCAGCAGGAGGGAGAAATAGAGATTGCCGGGCGGGCTGGACCAGACCCGGCCATCCCGGCCCCGCCCGCCGCTCTGCTGGCGGGCCAGAATGGCGAGGCCCTCCGGCTCGCCGGCCACGGCCAGGCGCTGCAACAGGTCATTGGTCGAAGGAAGGCTGTCTTCGATACGCAGCCGCCAGCCGGGCGGCGGCGCGGCCGGTTGGCTCACAACCTCATCCAGCGATGGCCGCGACCGCGACCTGCGCCGCGGCGATGATCGGTGCCGGAAACAGGAAGAACAGCACGGTGAGCACGCCGGTCGCCGTCATCACCATGGTGAGACCGGCCGGACGTGCATCCAGCGGCGCCGTGCCGGCATCGAAGTACATCACCTTCACGATGCGCAGGTAATAGTAGGTGGCGACGACGGAAGTGCCGATGCCTACCGCCGCCAGCACCCAATAGCCGCCCTGTACAGCCGCCAGAAACACGTAAAGCTTGCCGAAGAAGCCGGCGAGCGGCGGGATGCCGGCCATGGAGAACATGAACACCGCCATCCACATCGCCATGGCCGGGTCCGTGCGGCCGATGCCGGCCAGATCGTCCACCTGTTCCAGCGACCGGCCGTCGCGGCGCATGGCGACCAGCACGGCGAAGGTGCCGATCGAGGTCACCATGTAGATCGCCATGTAAACCAGCACGCCGCGGAAGCCGATGTCGCTGGCCACCGCCAGGCCCATCAGCGCGTAGCCGACATGGCCGATGGAGGAATAGGCCATCAGCCGCTTGATGTTGCGCTGCCCGATCGCGGCGAAGGCACCGAGCAGCATGGAGCCGACCGAGGCCACCCAGATCACCTGCGACCACTGCGCCGCCATATCCCCGAACGGCCCGGCCAGCACGCGCATCAGCAGCGCGATGGCGGCCACCTTGGGCGCCGTGGCGAAGAAGGCGGTGACGGGCGTCGGCGCGCCCTCATACACATCCGGCGTCCACATGTGGAACGGCACCGCCGAGATCTTGAAGCACAGCCCGGCCAGGACGAAGACGAGGCCGACCACCAGCCCGAGGCTTGCCGTGCCGCCCGCCAGCGCATCCGCCAGACGGTCGAAATTGGTGCTGCCGGCGAAACCATAAACCAAAGACGAGCCATACAGCAGCAGGCCGGAAGCCAGCGCGCCGAGCACGAAATACTTCAGGCCGGCCTCGGCGCTGCGGGGATTGTCGCGGTCGAAGGCGGCGATGACATACAGCGAGAGCGACAGCAGCTCGAGCCCGATATAAAGCGACATCAGGTCATTGGCCGAAACCATGACCAGCATGCCCATCGTCGCGAACAGCATCAGCACGGCGTATTCGAAGCGCCCGATGCCCGCCTTCTCATTGAAGTCCAGCGCCAGCACCAGGCTGAGCGCGGCGCCGAGCAGGATCAACACCTTGGCGAAGCGGCTGAAGGCGTCCGAGACATACTGGCCGAGGAAGGCGGTGCCCTCCCCCTGCCCCAGCACCAGCACCGCGGTTACCACGAAGGCGCCGATCACGGCCATGGAGACGGGGAAGAAGGTCTCCTTCTTCGGGATCACGCCGCCGACCAGGATCAGCAGGCCGGCGATGCCGAGGAAGATCTCCGGCGTGGCAAGGGTCCAGTTCATCGGGCTCATCACATCCCAGCCAATCGCGCGGCGCCGAGGGCGGCTTCATGGCGCGCGACCAACGCGGCCACGGTCGCCTCGAAGAAGTTGAGGAAGGAGGAGGGATAGACCCCCATCCAGATGGTCAGCAGGATCAACGGCGCGAAGGTGGCGTATTCGCGCGGGCTGAGATCCAGCAGCGTCTTCAGATCCTCCCGCACGATCTTGCCGAAGATGACGCGCCGGTAGAGGTACAGCGCATAGGCGGCGCCCAGGATCATGCCCATGCAGGCGCCGAGCGCGACCCAGGGGTTCACCTTGAAGGCGCCGACAATCACCAGCAGCTCACCCGGGAAACCGGCGAGGCCGGGCAGCGCGACGGAGGCCATGGTGAAGACCATGAAGACCAACGCATAGGCCGGCATCACCTTCGCCACGCCGCCATAGCGCGCGATTTCCCGCGAATGCACGCGGTCATACAGCACGCCGACGCAGAGGAAGAGCGCGCCGGAGACGACGCCATGGCTCAGCATGGTGAACAACGCGCCCGAGAGGCCCTGCGCCGTGAAGGTGAAGATGCCGAGCGTGACGATGCCCATATGCGCGATGGAGGAATAGGCGATCAGCTTCTTCATATCCTCCTGCGCCAGGGCCACAAGGCTGGTGTAGATCACCGCGATGATGGACAGCGCGAAGATTAGCGGCGCGAAGTCCGCCGAAGCCTGTGGCAGCAACGGCAGGGAGAAGCGCAGGAAGCCATAGGCGCCCATCTTCAGCAGCACGCCGGCCAGGATGACGGAACCGGCGGTCGGCGCCTCCACGTGGGCATCCGGCAGCCAGGTGTGCACCGGCCACATCGGCACCTTCACGGCGAAGGAGGCGAAGAAGGCCAGGAACAGCCAGAACTGCATCCGCGGCGTGAAGGTCGTCTGCATCAGGGTCGGGATGTCGGTGGTGCCGACCTGGTACCAGATGGCCAGGATCGCCAGCAGCATCAGCAGGCTGCCCGCCAGCGTGTAGAGAAAGAACTTCAGCGCGGCATAAACCCGCCGACCGCCGCCCCAGATGCCGATGATGAGGAACATCGGGATCAGCACGGCTTCGAAGAAGATGTAGAACAGCACGAAGTCCAGCGCGGCGAACATGCCGATCATCATCGCTTCCAGCACCAGGAAGGCGACCATGTATTCGCGCACGCGGGTGGTGATGCTCTCCCACGATGCCAGGATGCAGAGCGGCGTCAGGATGGTGGACAGCAGGATGAACAGCACGGAGATGCCGTCCACGCCCATGTGGTAGCCGACACCGAATTCGGGCAGCCATTCGGCCCGCTCCACGAACTGGAAATCCGCCGTCGTCTGGTCGAAGCCGGTCCACAGCAGCAGCGACAGCGCCAGCGTGATCAGGCTGGCCCACAGCGCCGTCCAGCGCGCATTGCGGGCGACCACCGCCTCCTCGCCGCGCACCAGCATGATGACCAGCGCACCCGCCAGCGGCAGGAAGGTGACGAGGCTGAGGATGGGAAAGCCGGCGGCGTTCATCGGGGCATCCCGACCAGAAGGAGGGTCACGAAGAGCACCAATCCGATGATCATGGTGAAGGCGTAGCTAGCGACACGCCCGGATTGCAGCCGCACCGCGCCACCGGCGACGGAGACCGCCGCGGCGGCCGCGCCATTGGGGATACCGTCGATCAGCCGCATGTCACCGGTCTTCCACAGAGCCCGCGCCAGGTACTGCGTCGGCCGCACGAAGATCGCGTCGTACAACTCATCGAAGTACCACTTGTTCAGCAGGAAGCGGTGCACGCCCGGCAGCGCATTCGCCAGCATGGCCGGCAGCTTCGGCACGAACATGTACATCACATAGGCCAGGAAAATGCCGGACAGCCCGACCACCGTCGGCGCCAGCGGCACCCATTCCGGCACGTGATGCGCGGCTTCCAGGATCTGGTTGCCGGTGGCGGTGAAGATCGCGCCGTTCCAGAAATGCACCTGATGGTAGCCGACGAACAGATCGTAGAAATGATAGCCGGTCAGCACCGCACCCACCGAAAGCGCCAGCAGCGGCACCAGCATGGTCCACGGGCTTTCATGCACGTGATCCATCGTGTGCTGATCCGCCCGCGGCTTGCCATGGAAGGTCAGGATGATCAGGCGCCAGGAGTAGAAGGCAGTCAGGAAGGCGGCCAGCAGGCCCATGGCGAAGGCGTAGTTGCCCGCCCCGCTATGCGCGGCATAGGCCACTTCGAGCACCATGTCCTTCGAGTAGTAGCCCGCAAAATACGGCACGCCCGCCAGCGCCAGCGATCCGATCCACATCAGCGTGTAGGTCAGCGGGATCTTCTTCCAGATGCCGCCCATGCGGCGGATGTCCTGCTCGTCCGACATGGCATGAATCACGCTGCCGGCGCCCAGGAACAGCAGCGCCTTGAAGAAGGCGTGCGTGAAAAGGTGGAACATCGCCGCCTGATAGGCGCCGACGCCGACCGCGAAAAACATGTAACCGAGCTGCGAGCAGGTCGAATAGGCGATGATGCGCTTGATGTCGTTCTGCACGCAGCCGATCGTCGCTGCGAAGATTGCCGTGGTGGCGCCGACGATGGTGATGGTGGTCAGCGTCGTCGGCGCATATTCCAGCACCGGCGACATGCGGCACATCAGGAACACGCCGGCCGTCACCATGGTCGCCGCATGGATCAGCGCGGAGACCGGCGTCGGCCCCTCCATCGCATCCGGCAGCCAGGTGTGCAGGCCGATCTGCGCCGACTTGCCGCAGGCGCCGAGGAACAGCAGCAGCGCAATCACTTCCAGCGACGGCATCCCGAGGAAGGTGGCGGTGCGCGCGGCATCCACACCGGCGAAAATCGTCTCGAACTCCACGGACTGGAAGGTCCAGAAGGTCAGCGCCAGGCCGAGCATGAAGAACACATCGCCCACGCGGTTCACGATGAAGGCCTTCATCGCCGCACGGTTGGCACTTTCCTTCTCGTACCAATATCCGATCAGCAGATAGCTCGCGAGGCCAACGCCTTCCCAGCCGAAGAACAACTGCACCAGGTTATCGGCCGTCACCAGCATGAGCATCATGAAGGTGAACAGCGACAGGTAGGCGAAGAAGCGCGGAATGGTCGCGTCATGCGACATGTAGCCGACGGAGTAGAGGTGGATGAGCGTCGAGATGAAGGTGACCATCGCCACCATCACCACGCTCAGCGTGTCATACCGCAGCGCCCATTCGACGGTGAAGCCGCCGACATCGATGAAGGTGAACAGCGGCACGACACCCGGCGCGCTGCCGAGCGCGACATCGATGAAGGCCAGGATGCCGCAGAGCGCCGCCGCGGCCATGAAGGCCACCGTCACCCACTGGGAGATCTTGTCGCCGAGCCAGCGGCCGAAGAAGCCCGCAATGCAGGCCCCGAGCAGCGGGAAGAAAATGGCGCCGACATACATGGGCTCAGCCCCTCAGGGTGGACACGTCGTCCACCTCGATCGTACCGCGGTTGCGGAAGTGGATGACGACGATGGCAAGCCCGATGGCCGCCTCCGCCGCCGCGACCGTCAGGATGAACATCGCGAAGATCTGGCCGGTGAGATCCCCCAACTGCGCCGAAAAGGCGACCAGGTTGAGGTTTACCGAAAGCAGGATCAGCTCCACCGACATCAGGATGACGATGATGTTCTTCCGGTTCAGGAAGATGCCGAGGATGCCCAGCACGAACAGGATCGCGCCCACCGTCAGGTAGTGGGCAAGGCCGATGGCCAGCATCAGTGGTGCCCTCCGCCCTGGTGTTCGACGCGCTTGGGCTCAGGCGGCGCCTCGACCGGCGGCCTTTCGATGCCCAGTTCCCCGAGGCCCGCGCCGCTGCGCACCTGGCGCAGATTGACGCTGCCCATGCGCGAGACCTGCTCGCCGACATTCTGGCGCTTCGCCACCGGCTTGTTGCGCAGCGTCAGCACGATGGCGCCGATCATCGCGACCAGCAGGATCAACCCGGAAAGCTGGAACAGCCAGACATGGTCCGTGTAGAGGATGCGACCAATTTCACGGGTGTTGTCCACGCCCGGGGTCATCGGGTTCAGCCGCAGCCCGGCGGAGTCCTCTGCGAAGGTCCAACTGCTGAAGACGAAAATCAGCTCCGCGAACAGCACCAGGCCGATGGCGCCGCCGATCGGCGCGTAGCGCTGGAAGCCTTCGCGCACCGCGGAGAAATCCACGTCCAGCATCATCACGACGAACAGGAACAGAACCGCGACGGCGCCGACATAGACGATGACCAGGATCATCGCCAGAAACTCGGCGCCGGCCAACAGGAACAGCGCCGCGGCGTTGAAGAAGGCCAGGATCAGGAACAGCACGGAGTGCACGGGATTGCGACTGGTCACCACCATGACCGCGCTGGCGATCAGCACGGCGGCGAACAGGTAGAAGGAAATGGCGGCGATCATGGACTGGCCCCTCAGCGATACGGCGCGTCGAGGGCGAGCCGCTGGGCGAGTATCGCTTCCCAGCGATCGCCGTTATCCAGCAGCCTGTCCTTGTCGTAGATCAGCTCGGACCGCGTCTCGGTTGCGAATTCCAAATTCGGACCCTCGACGATGGCATCCACCGGGCAGGCTTCCTCGCACATGCCGCAATAGATGCACTTCGTCATGTCGATGTCGTAGCGCGTGGTGCGGCGGGACCCATCCTCGCGCGGCTCGGCCTCGATGGTGATGGCCTGGGCCGGGCAGATCGCCTCGCACAGCTTGCAGGCGATGCAGCGTTCCTCGCCGTTCGGGTAGCGGCGCAGCGCGTGCTCACCCTTGAAGCGCGGCGAAAGCGGCGCCTTTTCATGCGGGTAGTTGATGGTCGCCTTGCGGCTGAAGAACTGCTTCAGCGTCAGCGCCATGCCGCCGACCAACTCGGTCAGCAACAGGCTACGGGCGACGCGATCGAGGGTTGCCATGGATCAAACTCCTCCCGGCAGCCAGCCGAAGATCTTCAGCACGAAGGCGGTCAGCACCAACCAGGCCAAGCTGAAGGGCAGGAACACCTTCCAGCCGAGCCGCATGAGCTGGTCGTAGCGATAGCGCGGGAAGGTCGCGCGCACCCAGACGAAGACGAACAGGCAGAAGCAGATCTTCAGCACGAACCACAGCGGCCCGAGCGCCGGCAGCAGCCCGAAGGGCCCGTACCAGCCGCCGAGGAACAGGATGGTGATGAGCGCGCTCATCAGGATCATGTTCGCGTATTCGCCGAGGAAGAACAGCGCGAAGGACATCGACGAGTATTCGACGAAGAACCCCGCCACCAATTCGGACTCACCCTCCGGAAGGTCGAAGGGGGACCGGTTGGTCTCGGCGAGCGCGCTGATGAACATGATGACGAACATCGGGAACAGCGGGAAGATGAACCACATCCCCTCCTGCGCCCGCACGATCTCCGACAGGTTCAGCGAGCCGACACACAGCAGCACGGTGACGATGACGAAGCCCATGGAGACTTCGTAGCTGACCATCTGCGCGGCGGATCGCAGCGCGCCGAGGAAGGCGTATTTCGAATTGGACGCCCAGCCAGCGATGATGATTCCATAGACGCCGAGCGAGGAAATCGCGAACAGGTACAGGATGCCAACGTTGATATCGGCGATCGCCCATCCGTCATTCACCGGGATCACGGCCCAGCCCAGCATCGCCAGGATGAAGGTGATCATCGGCGCCATGATAAATAGCGCGCGCGACGCGCCGGAAGGAATGATGGTTTCCTTCATCAGCATCTTGATGGCGTCGGCGAAGGGCTGGAGCATGCCGAAGATGCCGACGACATTCGGCCCCTTCCGCATCTGCATGGCGCCCAGGATCTTGCGCTCTGCCCAGGTGAGGTAGGCGACGCCCAGCAGCAACGGCACCAGCAGCGCCATGGTCTGCGCGACCGTCAGCGCGAGCACCCCGACCGGGGTGGCGAGGAAAGAGTCCATGTCCCTACTCCGCCGCGACCGGCATCGGCGCGGCATAGGTCGCCGCGCATTGCGCCATCACGTCCGAGGCGCGGGCGATGACGTCTGCCTGGTGGTAATTCGCCAGCGGCAGCGCGAAGGGCGCAGCGGACATCGCCGCCGGGTCACCGGCCGGGCCGGTGGGGTCCGCGGCGAAACGGCGTTCCAACCCTTCCGAAAGCGCCATTGTCTCGCGCAGCGCGCCCAAGCTGTCGAAGGGCAACGTGGCGCCCAGCGCCTCGCTCGCCGCGCGGATGATGCGCCAATCCTCGCGCGCCTCGCCCGGCGGATAGACAGCGAGATGCCCACGCTGCACGCGGCCTTCCGTGTTCAGCCAGGTGCCGTCCTTCTCGGTATAGGCGGCACCGGGCAGGATTACATCGGCGCGGCCGGCAATACGCTCGCCATGGTGGCCCTGGTAGATCACGAAGGTCTCGGTCGGGATCGTGGCGGGGTCCACGCCATCCGCGCCCAGCAGCCACAGCGCATCGACGCCGCCGCTCAGCATCTGGCCGATATCCTGGCCGCCCGCGCCAGGCAGGAAGCCCAGTGCCAGCGCGCCGACCTGGCCACCGAACAGGTGCAGCAGGTTGAAGCCGTGCCAATCCTCGCGCAGCGCATCTGCCTGGCGCGCAACCTCCCAGGCCGCGGCCAGCACCGCCAGCCCGTCAGCGCGCATCAGCGCCCCGCGGCCGAGCAGCACCATCGGGCGCTTGGCGGTCTTCAGCACATCCATGAAGGGGTGCGAGCCATCCAGCAGCGCGCGGATCGCGTCAGGCCCCTCGCCCAGATGTTCGTGGCTGTAGGTCAGGTCGATGCCGGCCGGGCCGATGCGGCCCACCGGGAAG
This sequence comes from Falsiroseomonas sp. E2-1-a4, assembly GCF_051433165.1. Taxonomy (NCBI): domain Bacteria; kingdom Pseudomonadati; phylum Pseudomonadota; class Alphaproteobacteria; order Acetobacterales; family Roseomonadaceae; genus Falsiroseomonas; species Falsiroseomonas sp. E2-1-a4. Next base: position 32,384 of record NZ_JBHMFS010000032.1, read on the forward strand.
CGCCCGGCCACCCAGCGCTTGCGGATGCGGGTATTGATGACCGGCGCCTCGGTGCGCGGGTTGCTGCCGATGATCAGCAGCGCATCCGCTTCCTCGATGCCGGCGATGGTCGTGTTGAAGCGATAGAAATCCGGCCGCGTCACATCGATGGCCGCGAAATCCGTGCGGCAATCAAGGTTCTCGGAACCGAGCTTCGCCATCAGCGCCCCGAGCGCGAACAGGCTTTCCGTTTCCACCAGATCACCCGCGATGGCGCCGATGCGCTCGCCTGGCAGACCCTTGAGCTTCGCGGCAATCGCGGCAAATGCCTCCGGCCAGCTCGCCTGGCGCAGCCCGCCATTCACGCGCACCCACGGCCGGTCCAGTCGCTTGCGCTTGAGGCCATCGAAGGAAAAGCGGCCGCGATCGGCCATCCATTCCTCGTTCACTTCCTCATTGATGCGAGGAAGGATGCGGAGAACCTCCGGGCCGCGCGTGTCGATGCGGATGTTGGTGCCGGTCGCGTCCTGCACGTCGATGCTGTCGGTCTTCCGCAGCTCCCAGGGCCGCGCGACGAAGGCATAGGGCCGCGAGGTCAGCGCGCCGACCGGGCAGATATCGATCAGGTTGCCGGAAAGCTCCGTGGTCAGCGCCTTCTCGACATAGGTGCCAATCTCCATTGCCTCGCCACGGCCCGTCGCGCCCAGTTCCGGCACGCCGGCCACTTCCGCCGCGAAGCGGACGCAGCGCGTGCATTGGATGCAGCGGGTCATGATCGTCTTGATCAGCGGGCCGACATACTTGTCCTTCACCGCCCGCTTCGCCTCGCGGTAGCGACTATGGTCCATGCCGTAGCCGACCGCCTGGTCCTGCAAATCGCACTCGCCGCCCTGGTCGCAGATCGGGCAATCCAGCGGGTGGTTGATCAGCAGGAATTCCATGACTCCGCGGCGCGCATTGCGCACCACCGGGCTGTCCGTCTTCACCACCATGCCATCGGCCACCGGATAGGCGCAGGAGGCAACCGGCTTCGGCGCCTTCTCAACTTCCACAAGGCACATGCGGCAATTGCCGGCGACGCTCAGGCGCTCATGGTAGCAGAAGCGCGGGATTTCCTTGCCCGCGGCCTCGCATGCCTGCAACACCGTGGCGCCGTTCGGGACCTCGACTTCGATCCCGTCGACCGTGACCTTCGCCATCGTTCTACTCCGCGGCCATCGGCAAGGACGGCGCGGCGTGCGCGGCCTTGTACGCGGCGATGCGTTCTTCCATCACCGGCCGGTAGTGCCGGATCAGCCCCTGCACCGGCCACACGCCGCCATCGGCCAGCGCGCAGATCGTGTGACCCTCGATGCGGCGGGTCACTTCTTCCAGCACGTCGATCTCCTCGATCTCCGCGCGGCCCTGCACCATCCGGTCCATCATGCGGCTGACCCAGCCCATGCCCTCGCGGCACGGCGTGCACTGGCCGCAGCTCTCATGCTTGTAGAAGCGCGACAGCCGGGCGATGGCGCGGACGATGTCGGTGGACTTGTCCATGACAATCACGCCCGCCGTGCCGAGGCCCGATTTGTGCTCGCGCAGCGCATCGAAATCCATCAGCACGTCGTCGCAGATGTGTTTTGGGAGTAACGGTGTCGATGAGCCACCCGGGATCACGCACATCAGGTTGTCCCAGCCGCCGCGCACGCCGCCGGCATGGCGCTCGATGAGCTCCCGCATCGGGATGCTCATCTCTTCTTCCACGTTGCAGGGCTTGTTCACATGCCCCTGGATGCAGAAGATTTTCGTGCCGGAGTTCTTTGGCCGACCGAAGCCCGCGAACCACGCCGCGCCACGGCGCAGGATGGTCGGCACCACGGCGATGGTTTCGACGTTGTTCACCGTGGTCGGGCAGCCATAAAGGCCGACGGCGGCGGGGAATGGCGGCTTCAGCCGCGGCATGCCCTTCTTGCCCTCCAGCGATTCAATCAGCGCCGTCTCTTCGCCGCAGATATAGGCGCCGGCGCCGCGATGCACATACAGGTCGAAGTCCCAGCCGGACCCTGCCGCATTCTTGCCGAGCAGCCCGGCCGCGTAGGCCTCGTCGATCGCCGCATCCAACACGCGGCTTTCGTTGTAGTATTCGCCACGGATGTAGATGTAGCCGGCATGCGCGCCCATGGCGAAGCCGGCGATCAGGCAGCCCTCGATCAGCGTGTGCGGATCGTGGCGGATAATGTCGCGGTCCTTGCAGGTTCCGGGCTCTGATTCATCGGCGTTCACGACCAGGTAGTGCGGCCGTTCGCTCGCCTGCTTCGGCATGAAGGACCACTTCATGCCGGTCGGGAATCCCGCGCCGCCACGGCCGCGCAGACCGGAGGATTTCATCTCCTCGATGATCCAGTCACGGCCCTTGGCGAGGATGCCGCCCGTGCCGTCCCAATTGCCGCGCATCTGCGCCGCCGGCAGCCGCCAATCCTGCACGCCGTACAGGTTGGTAAAAATGCGGTCCTTGTCGGAGAGTGCCATCGCCTATTCTCCCCCCCCTGCCACAACCCCGGGCACATCGACGAGCGTCAGCGGCCCGCCTTCCGGCGCGCTGGTCTGGCGACCGATGCTGCTGCCAGGCGTCGGACGCTCGCCGCGCTTCAGCGCCTCGATCAGCGCGACCGTGCGGTCGTAATCGAGATCCTCGAAATAGTCGTCATCCACCTGCAGCACCGGCGCATTCACGCAGGCGCCGAGGCATTCCACCTCGGTCAACGTGAACAGCCCATCCGCAGAGGTCTGCCCGACCTGCACATGCGCCGCGTCATGGCACGCCCGCATCACGTCATCCGAGCCGCGCAGCATGCAGGGCGTGGTTCCGCAGAGCTGGAGGTGGTGGCGGCCGATCGGCTTCATGTTGAACATGAAATAGAAGGTCGCAACCTCATACACCCGGATCGGCGCCATGCCGAGGCGCTCCGCGATCACGTCCATCGCCACCTTCGGCACCCAGGCGCTGCCCGTGCTGCGGCCCATCTGGCGCTGCACAACATAGAGAAGCGGGATGACGCCGGACGCCTTCTTCGCCTCCGGATACTTGGCGAGAATTGTCCCGATCTCGGCTTCGCTCGACTCGTCGAAGGCGAAATGCGTGGGCTGTTCGAAGCTCACCGGTCGATCTCCCCGAACACGATATCGAGGCTGCCGATGATGGCAACGGCATCCGCCAGCATGTGCCCCTTCGAAAGCGCCTCCATCGCCTGCAGATGCGCGAAGCCGGGCGCGCGAATCTTGCAGCGATAGGGGCGGTTGGTGCCGTCGGCCACCATGTAGACGCCGAACTCGCCCTTCGGCGCCTCGGTCACCGTGTAGGTCGCGCCGGCGGGCACGTGGTAGCCCTCGGTGTAGAGCTTGAAGTGATGGATTAGGCTTTCCATCGAGCGCTTCATCTCGCCGCGGGAGGGCGGCACGATCTTGTGGTCCGCGATCTTCACCGGGCCGGGGCGGATATGGTTGAGGCACTGCTCGACCATCCGCAGCGACTGCCGCATTTCCTGCATCCGCACCAGGTAGCGATCGTAGCAATCGCCCTGCACGCCGACGGGGATTTCGAAGTCGAGCTGGTCGTACATCTCATAGGGCTGCGACTTCCGCAGGTCCCAGGCGCAGCCGGAGGCGCGCAGGCACGGCCCGGAGAAGCCCCAGGACATCGCCTGTTCCGCCGTCATAACACCGATGTCTACGGTGCGCTGCTTGAAGATGCGGTTCTGCGTCAGCAGCCCCTCAAGCTCATCGAGGAATTTCGGGAAGCGCAGGCACCAAGCGCCGATCCGGTCTTCCAGACCCGCCGGCAGGTCCTTCGCGACGCCGCCGGCCCGGAAGTAGTTCACGTGGTAATGCGAGCCACCAACCTGCTCGTAGAATTCCAGCAGATGCTCGCGCTGCTCGAAGCCCCAGAGCGAGGGCGTGATGGCGCCGACGTCGAGCGCGTAGGTCGTGACGTTCAGCAAGTGATTCAGGATTCGCGTGATTTCCGCGAACATCGTGCGGATCCACTTGGCCCGCAACGGCACGTCATTCTCGATGCCCAGCAGCCGCTCCGTCGCCAGGACGAAGCTGTGCTCCATGCACATCGGCGAGACGTAATCCAGCCGGTCCATGTACGGCATGGCCTGCAGATAGGTCTTGTACTCGATCAGCTTCTCGGTGCCGCGATGCAGCAGGCCGATATGCGGATCGGCGCGCTCCACCACCTCGCCCTTCATCTCCAGGATGAGGCGCAGCACACCATGCGCGGCCGGATGCTGCGGGCCGAAATTAATGGTGTGCGTCTCGGCATCGAACAGCTTCTGCGAAGCGTTCGGCCCGTCCATCTGCGGCAGGCCGGCGATGAGTTCCGTGCTCATGATTGTGGCCCCTCGATCTGGCCGCGCTCGGTACGCACCTGATGCACCTTCTCATCGCCCGGTAGCGTGGTCATGCCTTCCCAGGGGCTAAGGAAGTCAAATGACCGGAAATCCTGCGTCAGCACCACAGGCTCATTCACCACCTGCTTGCGCGTTTCGTCGTAGCGGACCTGCACATGGCCGGTCAGCGGGAAGTCCTTGCGCAGCGGATGCCCCTCGAAGCCGTAATCGGTCAGCAGGCGGCGCAGGTCTGGCTGGCCCTCGAAGACGATGCCGTACATGTCCCAGGCTTCGCGCTCATACCAGGTGGCAGCGGGCCAGACGTTGATCAGGCTCGGCACCGGCGTCGCCTCATCGGTCGAGACCAGCACGCGCACCCGCTGGTTCAGCGCCAGGCTGAGCAAATTGTAGACCACCTCGAAACGCTCCGCGCGCTCCGGCCAATCCATGCCGCAGATGTCCATCACCTGTTCGAAGGCAAAGCGCGGATCGTCGCGCAGCAGCCCCATCAGGGGCACGATCTGATCGCGGTGCGCGCGCAGCACCAGCTCAGCCCCGCGTTCCACGAACACCTCCTCCACCACGGCACCCGCGGCTTCGGCGATGGCGGCGCCCAGCGCCTGCAATTCCTGCGCGTCAGCCACGGAGGATGGTCCCCGTCCGGCGGATCTTTTTCTGCAATTGCAGGATCCCATAGACCAGCGCCTCCGCCGTCGGCGGGCAGCCCGGCACATAGACATCGACCGGCACGATCCGGTCGCAGCCGCGCACCACGGAGTAGCTGTAGTGGTAATACCCGCCGCCATTGGCGCAGGAGCCCATGGAGATGACCCAACGCGGCTCCGACATCTGGTCGTAAACCTTGCGGAGTGCCGGGGCCATCTTGTTGGTCAGCGTGCCGGCCACGATCATCACATCCGACTGCCTCGGCGACCCGCGCGGGATGATGCCGAAGCGGTCAAGGTCGTAGCGCGCCATATAGGCGTGGATCATCGGCACCGCGCAGCAGGCCAGGCCGAAGGTCATCGGCCACAGGCTGCCCGTCCGCGCCCAGTTCACCACCTTGTCCAGGTTGGCGATGACGAAGCCTTTTTCCTCGATCTCCCCAGTGATGCCCCGCACCACCGAATCCTGCTGGGCGCCGGGGGGCAGAGCCTCCCGGTTCCAGGCGATCGCATTGCTGTCCGAACCGCTCATGCTGTTCTCCGGGCGCCCCGCCGGCGCCCCTTGTCGGAAGGGCCGAGGCCCCTCATCGCGGCCGGGCCTTGCGGCCCCGCCCCTATTCCCAGTCCAGCGCGCCCTTGCGCCACTCATAGATGAACCCGACCGTCAGCACGCCAAGGAAGCCCATCATGGATAGGAAGCCGAACCAGCCGATCTCACCCAGCGTCACCGCCCAGGGGAACAGGAAGGCCACTTCCAGGTCGAAGATGATGAACAGGATGGCGACCAGGTAGAATCGCACATCGAATTTCCGGCGCGTATCGTCGAAAGGCTCGAAGCCGCACTCATAGGCCGAGAGCTTCTCGGCATAGGGCTTCTGCTTCGCAGCCAAAAGCGCGCCGCCCACCATCGCGCTGGCAATGACGGCGGCGATCCCGAGGAACACCAGGATCGGGAAATACTCTGCCAGCAGCGGCTGTGTCATGGGGCCTCGGCTGTCCTTGCCTGTCCAGGGTGCCACACGGCGCCCTTGCTGTTCCACCTGCGCGCCAAGACAGGGCTTTCTGCGCCAATCCCGCAGGCCCTTCCCTATCGCGTTGCAGCGCAGCGGAGATTAGCCCCGCCACGCTTCCTCCGCCATAGGCCCTCCGCATGATGAAAGCGTTGACATGCGGCAATGTCCGGCAGGGATGACATCACATAAGCCGAGAACAGGATTTGGGGCGTACACCGCATGGTGCACACCCTGACCCTGTCATCAAATAAGGAAACCTGTTCGCGTGGCGCGAGTGACGGGGCTCGAACCCGCGACCTCCGGCGTGACAGGCCGGCGCTCTAACCAACTGAGCTACACCCGCCCGCGAACAGCGAAACGGGGAATAGGGGCGCGGCGGCGCGCTGTCAACAGGCGCGGAAGGTGGGCCGGCCGTGCCGGGCGGGCGCCCGGCGGGACCGCTGGAACGGCAGGAAATAGGTGCGTTTCCGGCGAGTCGCAGGATCGATAGGCCAGGCTCCGATGCGGCAGTCGGAACCGCGATGACTAGAAAGACAGGCCAAGTCGACGTCGAAAAAATTGCGGCCTGGCGAAGGTTGGGTTGCAGGGGCGGCGCCATTGTGGGCCGCGCTGCGCGGCGATGCCG
>NZ_JBHMFS010000033.1:0-37562 GCF_051433165.1 Falsiroseomonas sp. E2-1-a4
TGGATCATCAGCACGCGCATCAGGGCAGGGGCCTTTCTGGGGGGGCTTTCCGGGGGGCCTTTGTGGTCGTGGCACGCCTCATGCAACGCTCCGGCCCGATGCCGCAACGGAGATGTGCCGCCGATGATGTCAGCCCCCGTCCTCGCCCGGCGTGCCGCCGATCTGCGCGGCATCCGCATCGCGCCGGGTGACAGCAATTACTTCGCCTGCCTGTTCGACCCGGTGGTGGATGGGGTGTCCTTCACCCTGGTGGTGGAAATCTTCGAGCCGGGCGGCCGCACGCCGCCCAATACGCATCAGGTGGCGGAGGAGTGCTTCTTCGTCCTGAAGGGCTCGGGCAAGGCCTATGCCGATGGCGTGGAAATGCTGGTCGGCCCCGGTGATGCCTTCGTGCTGCGGCCGGGCGTCGAGCATGTCGTGGTGAACGACACGGCCGCGAAGCTGTACTGTCTGACCTTCATGACGCCGAACGAAGGCTTTGCCGAGCTGATCCGCAGCGGCATCCCGGTGGAACTGACGGCCGAGGATATCGCCGTGATCGCGGGCGCCGCCTGATGCGGGTGCTGTATCTGTATGCCCACCCACTGCCCGAGAGCTTCCACGCCGCGATCCGCGATGCCGCCCGCGAGGGCCTGCGCCAGGCCGGCCATGTGGTGGATCTGTGCGACCTGTATGCTGAGGGCTTCAACCCGGTGCTGAGTGCGGAGGAACGCCGCGGCTACCACGCCATCCCCGGCAACCGCGCCCCGGTCGAGGACTATGTGCGCCGGCTGGAGCGGGCGGAGGCGCTGGTGCTGTCCTTTCCCACTTGGTGCTTCGGCCTGCCCGCCATCCTGAAGGGCTGGATGGACCGGGTGCTGCTGCCCGGCGTGTCCTTCCGGCTGGAGGATGGCGTGGCCAAGCCGAACCTGCTGCATATCCGCAAGGTGGCCGGCATCAGCACCTATGGCCGCCCGCGCTGGACCGCCATGCTGGCGGGCGACCCGCCGCGCAAGGCCGTCACGCGCTATTTCCGGCTGCTGACCGCCGGGCGGGCCGCCATCGACTACCAGGCGCTGTACGACATGAACCGCGCCGATGAGCGCCGCCGCGCCGGTTTCTTGGCGCAGGTGCAAGGGCGGATGGCGCGGTTCTGAACCAGGCCCTTGCCCTCGCCGCGTCGTGAGGCGATCCTGCGACCAATCGATTGCATGGGAGGTTCAGGAAAATGATCGGACGCAGGCTGGTATTGGCTGGCACCGGGGCGGCCCTCGGCGCGCTCGCCGCGCCGGGCGTGGTGCGGGCGCAGGCCGCGTGGCCCAGCCGCCCCGTTCGGATCGTGGTACCCTTCGGCCTCGGCGGGTCCGCCGATGTCGCGGCGCGCTTCCTGGCGGAGCCCCTGTCGCAGGCCTTCGGCCAGCCCTTCGTGGTGGAAAACCGCCCCGGCGCCGGCGCCACCATCGGCACGGATGCGGTGGCGAAATCGGCCCCCGATGGCCACACGCTGCTGCTGATGTCCAATACCCACACGGCAAACGAAACGCTGCTGCCGAACCGCCCCTATGTGCTGATGCGGGACCTGGCGCCGGTCGCCGCCATCAACATCGCGCATCACGTGCTGGCCGTGCATCCCTCGATCCCCGCCAATAATCTGGGCGAACTGATCGCGCTGCTGCGCGCCAATCCGGGCAAGTACGACTACGCCTCCTCGGGCCCCGGCACGCCCTATCATGTGGCCGGCGAGGTGTTCCTGGCGATGGCGGGCGCGACGGCGACGCATGTGCCCTTCCGCGGATCGAACGAGGCGCGCACGGCCGTGATCTCCGGCACCGTGCCGATCATGTTCGACGCCATTCCCACCATGCGCTCGCAGATCGAGGGTGGGCTGGTGCGTGGCCTCGCCACCACCGGCCCGCAGCGCAGCCCGCTGATGCCGGACCTGCCCGCGGTGACGGAGGCGCTGCCGGGCTATGAGGCTTCCATCTGGCTCGGCTTCATGGCGCCGGCGGCAACGCCGGAGGCGCTGCGCCAGCGCATCAATGCGGAGGTCAACCGCATCCTGGCCCTGCCGGCGACCGCGGCAGCCCAGGCCCGGCTGGGCGCGCAGCCCATGGCGATGTCGGTGCAGGCGTTCGATGCCTTCGTGCGCGCCGACATCACCAAGCAGGCGGAGTTCATCCGCATGGCGAAGATGACGCCCACTTGAGCACAACCTTCCAGCTGAACGGCGCGGCGGTGGCCGCGCCGATCGAGCCGGAGGCGTCGTTGCTGGCGGCGCTGCGCGGGCCGCTCGGCCTGTCTGGCACCCGCTTCGGCTGCGGCGCGGAGCAATGTGGCGCCTGCCTGGTGCTGGTGGACGATCTTCCCCGGTATGCCTGCACCTTGCCGGTGGGGGATGTTGCGGGGCGGCGCGTGACGACGGTGGAGGGGTTGGGCACAGCCGATGCGCCGCATCCGGTGCAGCGGGCGCTGCTGGAATTGCAGGCAGGGCAATGCGGCTTCTGTCTGTCCGGCATCCAGATTCGCGCCGTGGCACTGCTGCGCGAAACCCCGCGGCCGAGCGAGGACCAGCTTCGCGCGGCGCTCGACCCGCACCTTTGCCGCTGCGGCAGCCACAACCGCATCCTGCGCGCCATCCTGCGGGCGGCGGAGGAGATGGCCCCATGAACCTCGCATTTCTTGGTCCGCAGCCCGCCGATGGCCGGCCGAAGCTGTCGGGCAGCCTGCAGGTGAACCGGCGCCTGGACCAATGGCTGCGGATGCTGCCCGAAGGCGCGGTGGTGCTGACGCCGGGCAAGGTGGAGTTGGGGCAGGGCATCCTGACCGCGCTTGCCCAGATCGCGGCGGAGGAGCTGGATGTGGCGCTGCCGCGCATCCGCGTGCAGGCGGCGGCGACGCCGACCAGCCCGGATGAGGCGGTGACCAGCGGCAGCCTGTCCGTGCAGGAATCCGGCATGGCGATCCGCCATGCCTGCGCGGAGGCGCGCGGCATTTTTGTCGGTGTCATCGCGCAGCGCAGCGGCGTGTCGCGCGGCGACATCACGGTGCGCGACGGCGATTTCGTGGCGCCGGATGGGCGCGTACTCGGCAGCTACTGGTCGCTGGCGGATGCCGCGCTGCTGGCGGTGGAGGCGACCCCGGACGCCATGCCGAAACGGGCGGATCAGCGCCGGATTGCCGGCAGTTCCGCGCCGCGGCTCGACCTGCCGGAGAAGGTGTTCGGGCAGCCGCGCTTCATCCAGGATCTGCGCCTTCCCGACATGCTGCACGCCCGCGTGGTGCGGCCTGCGGCGCGGGGGACGAAGCTGGTCTCGGTGCGCGAGGGCGCGCTGCCCGGTGGCGCCACCCTCCACCGCGATGGCAGCTTCCTGGCGGTGCTTGCGCAGCACGAGCACCATGCGGAGGCGGCTGCGCTGCGCGTTGCCGCGCGCGCCGAATGGACGGCGCGGGACACGCTGCCGGAGCATCTCGAATCCTGGCTGGCCGAGGCGCCCGGCGAGACGACCGCCGTATTGGAACGCACGGCCGAGACGCCGGAACCCGCGCATCGCGTCTCGGCAAGATTCTTCCGCCCCTTCGTCACCCATGCCTCGATCGGCACCTGCTGCGCCCTGGCGCAATGGGATGGCGAACGAATGCGGATCTGGAGCCACAGCCAGGGCATCTACAATCTGCGCGCCGATCTGGTGAAGGCGATGCATCTGCCGGCCGAGGCCTTCCATATCCAGCATGTCGAGGGCGCCGGCTGCTACGGCCATAACGGCGCCGATGACGTGGCGCTGGACGCCGCGCTGCTGGCCCGCGCGCATCCCGGCGTGCCGGTGCGGGTGCTGTGGATGCGTGCGGAGGAGCTTGGCTGGGGCCCCGTCTCGCCGGCGATGCTGGTGGATGTGGCGGCGGAAGCCGATGCGGATGGCACGCTGCTGCGCTGGACGCAGCACGTCACCTCCAACGGCCATTCCGGGCGGCCCGGGCGCGGCCAGTTGCCGACGCTGCTCGCCGCCTCGATGCTGGCCGAGCCTTTTGCCGTGCCCAACGCCATCAACCCGCCTCTGGCCGGCGGCGGCGGGGCGCAGCGCAATGCGGTGCCGGGCTACGCCATTCCGGCGCTGCATGTCGGCATGACCCACCTGGCCGAGATGCCGGTTCGCACCAGCGCGTTGCGCGGCCTCGGCGCGCTGGCGAATGTCTGGGCGATCGAGAGCGTGATGGACGAAATGGCGGCGGCCGTCGGCGCCGACCCTCTGGCCTATCGCCTGCGCCAGATGGAGGATGCCCGGGCGCGGGACGTGCTGACCCGCGCCGCGGGGATGGCGAACTGGTCCGGCCGCAGCAAACGCGAGGGCTTCGGCCTGGGCCTCGCCGTCGCCCGCTACAAGGGCACCGGCGCATGGTGCGCCGCGGTGGCGGAGATCGAGGCGGCGGAGCGGGTGTTCTGCCGCCGCCTGTGGCTCGCCGCCGATGTGGGGGAGGTGATCAACCCCGATGGCACGCTGAACCAGATCGAGGGCGGCGCCATCCAGGCCACCTCCCTCTGCCTGCTGGAACAGGTACGCCACGACGCGCGCAACGTCATCGCCGAGACCTGGGAAGACTACCCGATCCTGCGCTTCTCCGAGGTGCCGCGCGTCGAGGCGACGCTGGTGGCGCGGCCGGAAGCGCCGCCGCTCGGGGCCGGGGAGTGCAGCATGGGGCCGGTGATTGGCGCTATCGCCAATGCGATTGCGGATGCGCTGGACATTCGCCTCCGTCACTGGCCTTTCACGCCCGAGAACATCGCCAAGGCCATCGAAACCGCATGACCAGCCTGACCCTTGCCTGCACCCGCAGTGACCGCACCCAGCCGATCCTCGACGGCCGCATCACCATCGAGGGCCATGAGATCGTGGCGACGGCCGGGGAGCCGGAGGATATGTTCCGCATCGCCATGCGGGAGGCGCGCTACGACATCACCGAACTCTCGATGGCCAGCCACATCCTGTCCGTGGCGCGCGGCGACAGCCAGTATATCGGCGTGCCGGTATTCCCCTCGCGCGCCTTCCGGCACTCGGCCATCTATATCCGCACCGATCGGGGCATCCACGGGCCGAAGGACCTGACAGGGAAAACGGTTGGCGTGCCGGAATACCAGCAGACCGCGGCGATGTGGGTGCGCGGGATGATGCGGACCTACTATGGCGTGTCGATGTCCAGCATCTCCTGGCGCTCCGCCGGGGAACGCACGCCGCTATCCCTGCCGCCCGAAATCGACATGCAGGTGATCGGGGAAGGCGAGACGCTGGAGGGCATGCTGGCCGAGGGCCGCATCGACGCCTTCATCGGCCCGCGCCCGCCGGCCTGCTTCCTGGATGGCAGCGCCCCCGTGGCGCGGCTGTTCCCGAACAGCCGGGCGGAGGAGGAAGCCTATTGCCGCGCCACCGGCTTCTTCCCGATCATGCATTGCATCGCCATCCGCCGCAGCCTGGCGGAGGACCGGCCGGAACTCGCCACGGCCGTGCACCGCGCCTTCACCGCAGCCAAGGACCAGGCGGTGGCGGATCTCAGCCTGGGCAATGTGCTGCGCGTCTCGCTGCCCTGGATCGTGGCGGAGGCGGCGGCGCAGACGGCAATGCTGGGCGGCGACCCCTGGCCCTACGGCTTCACCCGCAACAGGGCGGAGCTGGACGCCATGTGCCGCTATGCCAATGCGGATGGGTTGACGGCACAGGCGGTTGCGGTGGAGGAGTTGTTCGACAAGACCACGCACGGCACCTGAAGGCCGTGCGATACGGGAGGAAATAAAGAATGACCCAGATCACCCGCCGCACCGGGCTCGGCGCCATGGCCGCCCTGCTGGCCGCGCCGAACCTGGCCCGCGCGCAATCCTCCACCATCCGCATCGTCGTGCCCTTCGGCCCGGGCGGGTCGACCGATTCGGTGGCGCGGCTGGTTTCCCCGGGCTTGCAGCAGCGGCTGGGGGCCACGGTGGTTGTGGAAAACCGCTCCGGCGCCGCGGGCTCGATCGGCGCGGATATCGTCGCCAAGGCGCGGCCGGATGGGCAGACCTGGCTGCTGACCTTCGACAGCCACGCCACCATCCCGGCCCTGCTCCGCAACCCGCCCTTCGACGTGCTGAAGGACCTCGACCCGGTCATGCATATCGGCGGGTCCCCCTATGCGGTGGCAACGCGGCCGGACAAGCCGTTCCAGACCATGGCGGATGTGGTAGCAGCCGCGAAGGCACGGCCGGATGCGGTCTCCTACGGGTCCACCGGCAATGGCACGATCGGGCATCTGTCGATGATCCGGCTGGCGGAGAAGGCCGGCATTCGCATCACGCATGTGCCCTACCGCAGCGGTGGCCTGGCGGTGAATGACGCGGTCGCCGGCCATGTAGACATGATGATCGGCAGCGCCGCGCTGATGCTGCCGCATATCACCGGTGGTTCGCTGCGCCCGCTGCTGCAATTCGGCCCGCAACGCCTGTCCCGCCTGGCGGAAACCCAGACCGCCGCAGAGGCCGGCTTCCCCAACATGGAGGCCGAGGCCTGGTGGGCCGTCTTCGCCCCGCATGGCACGCCGGCCGAGCTGGTGCAGCGTATGAACACCGCGCTGCGGGAGACGCTGTCGGAAGACCGCGCGCGCACGATGATGACGGAGACGCAGCAGGCGCGGCTGGTGCTGTCCTCGCCCGCCGAATGCGGCACCTTCTTCCGCGCTCAGGTGGAAACCTGGGGCGCGCTGGTGCGGGCGGCCAACATCCAGCCGGACTGACCTCAGCCCGGCCGCACCAGCACCGCCACCTCATCCTCCCGGTAGCGGGCCAGGCCCTGCTGCCGGAAGCCGAGCTTGGCCGCGACGCGCAGGGACCCGGCATGGGCCGGGGCGATGATGCAGAAGCAGGGGCGGCCGAGCCAGGCCAGCGCGGCGCCGGCGGCCTCGGTCGCCACGCCGCGTCCCTTTGCGTGCGGCGCCAGGACCCAGCCGGCCTCCGGCATCGCCGGTGCCGGCGGGTCCATCCCACGCTGGAAATCGGCGAAGCCGAGATCGCCCAGGAAGCGGCCAGTGGCGCGCTCCTCCACCGCCCAGTAGCCGAAGCCGCAAATCCGCCAGAGGCCGCCATAGCGTAGCATTCGCGCCCAGCTTTCTTCCCGCGTGGAGGGCCGGCCGCCGATATGGCGGGTGACCTCGGGATCGGCCCATAGCGTGGCCAGCGCCTCGAAATCCGCCGCGACATGGGGGCGCAGCCGCAGGCGTGGCGTTTCCAGCACCGGGATGGCGGCAGCCTTCATGCCAGGCCCTGCGCCAGCCTCCGCGCCGTATCCCTGCGTCGCAGCCAATGCACCAGCGGCAGGGCCGCCAGCACCATCCACAGCTTGCCCAGCACCTGGCCCGGCAGCAGGTCCAGATTGCCGAAGGCGAGCCAGAGGAAGATGGCGCTGTCGATCACCAGCCCCACCAGGCTGCTCGCCAGCACCGCCCGCACCAGCCCGCGCCGCTGCAACGGCGTATAGACGGCCATATCCGCCGTTTCCGAGAGCAGGAACGCCACGGCCGAGGCCAGCACCAGCGAAGGCGGTGCCACCAGGGCGGACAGCGCGGTGCCGGCCAGGATGGCGCCGAAGCCCCAGCTCACGCCCAGCCGCCGCTGCACCAGGTCCCGCAGCACCAGCGCCAGGCCAATCATCAGCACGCCGGATGGCGCCATGATGCCGGGCGCCACGGGGATCAGGCATGGCCCCTGCGGCACGCAATAGGTGCCGACATTCCCGATCAGCCAGTTGGCGGCCGGGATGCACAGCGCGAAGCCGGCGAGAAAGAGGAAGCCCTGCTGGCGAGGAGTCATGTCCAAGAATTCCCATTACGACCTGCGGCCGGCGTCTTCCGCCGGCCGGGCGGCTGAATGGCCGCCGCGACAGGTGTCGCCGCGAAGCCAGGCGTCCGCAGGCCGCGCCCGGCGCCTGAGGGGATCAGTTGCATCGGTAGCGTCTCCATCCCGCGGCGCGCAATTCGCAGGCCGGGCAGGTGCCGCAGCCGGCACCCCATTCATGCGGCGTCCGCTCGCCCAGGTAGCAGGAATGCGTCACGGTCCGGATGGACTCCACCAGCTCCGCGCCGCCGAGTTGTTCCGCCAATTCCCAGGTCGCCGCCTTGTCGCGCCACATCAGGGGCGTGTGCAGCACGAAACGGCGCTCCATGCCGAGGTTGATGGCGACCTGCAACGCCTTGATGGTGTCGTCCCGGCAATCCGGATAGCCGGAGTAATCCGTCTCGCAGACGCCGGTGACGATGTTGCGGATGCCGCGCCGGTAGGCCAGCGCCGCGGCAAAGGTCAGGAAGATCAGGTTGCGGCCTGGCACGAAGGTATTGGGCAGGCCGCCGGTTTCCATCTCGATTGCGACGTCGCGGGTCAGCGAGGTGTCGCTGATGCCGCCCAGCGCGCGCAGGTCCAGCACATGATCCTCGCCGAGCTTCGCCGCCCAGACCGCATTCCGGCACAGCGCGTCGCGTAGCGCGGCGCGGGTTTCCAGTTCAATGACATGGCGCTGGCCGTAGTCGAAGCCCAGCGTTTCCACATGGCCGAAGCGGTCCAGCGCCCAGGCCAGGCAGGTGGCACTGTCCTGCCCGCCGCTGAACAGCACCAGCGCGGCAACATCCCTCATGCGGCGAGCCTTTCCACAGCCCAGCGGGCGCAATCCGCGACCGTTTCGTCCGCATCCTCGCAGAGCGATTGCGCCACCGGACGCAGCGACGCATCGGCCGAATTGCCGATCGCGATCAGCACATTGCGTACGAAGCGGTCGCGGCCGATGCGCTTGATCGGACTGCCGCTGAATTTGTGGCGGAAGGCGGCATCATCCAGCGCGGCCAGTTCGGCCAGGCGCGGCGCATTCAGCTCGGCGCGCGGAAGGAAGCCGGGCTCGGCATGGGTCCGGGCAAATTTGTTCCAGGGACACACGGCAAGGCAGTCGTCGCAGCCATAGATGCGGTTGCCCATGAGCGGGCGCAGCTCCTCCGGGATCGGGCCACGATGCTCGATGGTGAGGTAGGAAATGCAGCGCCGCGCATCGAGGCGATAGGGGGCGGGGAAGGCGTCCGTCGGGCACACATCCAGGCAGGCGCGACACGACCCGCAATGGTCGCGTTCCGCCGCATCGGGGGCGAGGTCCAGCGTGGTGAAGATTTCGCCGAGGAAGAGCCAGGACCCATGCGTGCGGCTTACCAGATTGGTGTGCTTGCCCTGCCAGCCCAGCCCCGCCTGCTGCGCCAGCGGCTTTTCCATCACCGGCGCCGTGTCCACGAAGACCTTCAGCGGCTGATGCTTGAAACGCTGCGCCATGAACTGGCCGAGCGCCTTCAGCCGCTTCTTGACGATGTCGTGGTAGTCCCGGTTGCGAGCATAGACGCTGATGGTGCCGCGGTCGCGCCAGGCGAGGCTTTCCATCGGGTCCGCCTCCGGCCCGTAATTCAGACCGAGCGCGATCACGCTCACCGCCTCCGGCCACAGGGATTGGGGATGGGCACGCTGGTCGGCGCGCGCCTCCATCCAGCCCATGTCGCCATGCAGGCCTTCCGCCAGGAAGCGGCCAAGCCTCTCCCGCGCCTCGGGTGCCAGATGGGCACTGGCGAAGCCGACGGCATCGAAGCCGAGGCGCAGCGCCTCCGCCCGTATGTCGTCAACCGCGGCCACGATACCCAGGCACGTCCTGCGCCGGAATCCAGACCCCCGCCGGTGCCTCGCCCGACTGGAAGAAGACGTCGATCGGGATGCCGCCGCGCGGGTACCAGTAGCCGCCGATCCGCAGCCATTCCGGCGCAATCTCATCGATCAGCCGCTTCGCGATGCCCACGGTGCAGGATTCATGAAAGGCGCCATGGTTGCGGAAGGCGGTGAGGTACAGCTTCAGCGACTTGCTCTCCACCAGCCAGTCGCCGGGGATGTAGTCGATCACCAGATGCGCGAAATCCGGCTGGCCGGTCATCGGGCAGAGCGAGGTGAATTCCGGCGCGGTGAAGCGCACGCAGTAGCGCGTGCCGGGATGCGGGTTGGGCACCCGTTCCAGCACCGCCGCATCCGGGTTGTCCGGCGCGCCAGCCTGGCGGCCGAGCAGGGTCAGCCCGCTGGTATCGGTGGAGATGGAGGGTTCGGTCACCGCCTGTATTCCGCTAGCCTTGGTTGGCTGGCGCTATAGCAGCGGGGCGGGCAGGGGGCGAGGATGCGCGTGATCTGGGCTGCCATCTCCGTGCTGCTGGCGCTGCCGGTCCATGCGCAGCCCATCACCGCCTGGTGCGCCGGCGGCGCCACGGGTGGAGGTGGCGGTACCCGGATTGCGCCGGATGGGACGGTTGCGCGGCTGGTCCGCGCGCGGGCCGGCGCGTCGGAGGTCGTAACGCCGCTGGGCGCTGATCCGGCCGCCTATTCGCGCTGGCATGCGGCGCTGGCGGCGGCGGGCTTGGCAAACCTGCCGCAGGGCCAGCCGGGGAACATGACCTGCGGGCTGAGCGAGGGTGGCGCTGCAATGCGCTGGGCCGGGCCGGGCGTGCCGAAGGCGCTGCCGGAACCCGTGGCGCGAGTGTTTCGCGAGTTGCGGGGTTGGCGGCCGGAATAGCGGGGCCTGCCCCCACCCCGCTACGCAGGGGAGGGGGTTTCGGGTGTCCAGGCAGCTTCGATGGCTGCCGCTTCGGCCTCGAACCGCCCCTCCAGGATCGCCGTCCGCAGCCGCGTCATCAGCGTCTGGTAGTGGCGAATGTTGTGCCAGGTCAGCAGCATCGGGCCGAGCATCTCCTCGGCCTTGATCAGATGGTGCAGGTAGGCGCGGGAATGGTTGCGGCAGGCCGGGCAGTCGCAATCCGGGTCTAGTGGCCGCGTATCCTCGGCATGCTTCGCATTGCGCATGTTCAGCACGCCGCGGCTGGTATAGGCGCGGCCGGTGCGGCCGGAGCGCGTCGGGATCACGCAGTCGAACATGTCGACGCCGCGGCGGACCGATTCAATCAGGTCGGAGGGCGTGCCGACGCCCATCAGGTAGCGCGGCGCATCCTGCGGCAGCATCGGCGCGGTGAAGTCCAGCACGCGCAGCATCTCCGCCTGGCCCTCGCCCACGGCGAGGCCGCCGATGGCATAGCCCTCGAAGCCGATCGCGGTCAGCGCGGCCACGCTTTCGCGGCGCAGATCCTCGAAGACGCTGCCCTGGACGATGCCGAACAACCCGTGCCCGTCCCGCGCCACGAAAGCCTGGCGGGACCGCGCGGCCCAGCGCATGGACAGGCGCATGCTGTCGGCCGCCTGGTCATGCGTGGCGGGGAAGGGGGTGCATTCGTCGAAGCACATGGTGACGTCCGCGCCCAGCAGGTGCTGGATCTCGACGCTGCGCTCGGGGGTAATGCGGTGCTTGGACCCGTCGATATGGCTCTGGAAGGTCACGCCATCCGCGTCCAGCTTCCGCAGGCCGGACAGCGACATCACCTGGAAGCCGCCGGAATCTGTCAGGATCGGCCCGTGCCAGTCCATCATCCTGTGCAGCCCGCCGAGCCGCGCCACCCGTTCCGCCCCCGGCCGCAGCATCAGGTGATAGGTGTTGCCGAGCACCATCCGCGCGCCGGTCTCGCGCACGGAATCGGCCGTCATGGCCTTCACGGTGCCCGCGGTGCCGACCGGCATGAAGACCGGCGTCGGCACCTCGCCATGCGCGGTGTGCAGCATGCCGGCCCGCGCCGCGCCGTCGCGGGCGGCCATCTTCCATTGCAGGGTCATGCAGGCAGGTCCTGGTCGCAGCGGAACAGCAGGCTGCCGTCGCCATAGGAGAAGAAGCGGTAGTTTTCGTGGATCGCATGGGCATAGGCGGCCCGCATCCGGCGCGTGCCGGCGAAGGCGGAGACCAGCATCAGCAGCGTCGATTTCGGCAGATGGAAATTGGTCAGCAGCGCATCCGCGGCACGGAAGCGATGGCCGGGCAGGATGTAGATGCCGGTCAGGCCACGGAACGGCGCCACCGTGCCATCCTCCGCCGCCGCGCTTTCCAGTGTGCGCAAGGCGGTGGTGCCCACGGCGACGATGCGCCGGCCGGCGGCGCGGGTGGCGTTGATCGCCGCCGCCGAGCTTGCGGGCATTTCGCACCATTCCTGGTGGATGTTGTGCGCGCGCGGGTCGTCATCCCGCACCGGCAGGAAAGTGCCGGCGCCGACGTGCAGCGTCACCGGCACCCGCGCAATGCCGCGCGCATCGAGCGCCGTCAGCAGCCGGTCGGTGAAATGCAGGCTGGCGGTGGGGGCGGCGACGGCACCGGGGTGGCGGGCGAAGATGGTCTGGTAATCCGCCGCATCCTCGGCGCCCGGCTTGCCGTCCCGCTGGATATAGGGGGGCAGGGGGATCTCGCCCGCCTGTTCCAGCGCCGCGGCCAACGCCGCCTGGTCCGGGCCGAAATCGAAGAGGGCCGAGCCACCCTCATGCCGCTCCACCACCCGGGCGGTGCAGCCGGGTGCGCCCTCGATCTCAACCACATCGCCCACGCGCAGCCGGCGGGCGTTGCGGACCAGCGCCTGCCACAGCCCGCCGCCCTCGGCGCGGTTCAGCATGATCTCGATGTGGGCCTCGCCGCGGCGGGCATTCAGCCGGGCCGGGATCACGCGGGTGTCGTTCACCACCAGCACATCGCCCGGTTCCAGGAGTCCCGGCAGGTCCAGCACGCCCTGGTCCGCAAAGCCCCCTGGCCGCACCACCAGCAGCCGCGCCGAATCACGTGGTCGAGCCGGCGACTGCGCGATCAGCCCTTCGGGTAGCGCGAAGTCGAAATCCTCGGTCCGCAGGGGGGGGTGGGGGGGAACCTCGGGCATCGGCGCGGCATGTGGCCTGCCCCGCCCGGCTTGTCCAGCGTGCTCAGCCGGCCGGGTGCCAGCGCACCACCTCGCTCGTCTCCGAGGTTTCGCCATCGGTCACGCCAACCACGGCGGAGACATCCACCTGGCCGCGGCCGGGCACCTCCAGCGTCGGCGGCTCCACATTGACGATCCGCGATCCGGTTGGCGCTTCCACATGGCCGGCGGGGCGCGCCTCGGTGGCGGGGGTATCGGCATCGCCGGCACTCGTGGCGCTGCCGCGGCCGCCATAGCCAACGCCTTCCATCGGCGCGAAGGAATAGCGGGCCTCCGATGCGCCATCCGGGTGCTGCGTCTCGTAGCGATAGAGGGGGAAGCGTTCGGCCATGCGCGCGGTCCTGTCCTGTTCGGGGCTGCAACGCCGGGCGCGCGCCAGCGGTTGCAACCAGCTCAGGCGCGGACCAGCCCCCGCATGGCCGACGCCGCGTTGCTGCCGGGGAAGGCGCGGGCCACGGCGTCTTCGGGCAGGCGCAGATGGTCGCGCAGCAGGCCCTTGGCGACGCTGCGGAGGTCCAGCGTGGGCTGCAGGTCCCGGTTCTCGAACAGCTTGTCCTCCGCCAGCCCCGGCCAATCCGCCAGCACTCGCCCGCCGGTCACGGCGCCGCCGGCCAGGAAGGCGACGCCGCCGGTGCCGTGATCCGTGCCCATATTGCCGTTGATGCGCGCGGTACGGCCGAATTCGGTCACCACCAGCACGGCGGTGCGCGCCCAATGCTCACCCAGATTGTCCCGAAGCTGGCCCAGCCCCTCATCCAGCGCCCGCAGCGGGCCCAGGATGCGGCCGATCTGCGCCACATGCGTATCCCAGCCACCAAGCTCGAGCGCCGCCACGCGGGGCCCGCCCGCTTCCGCCAGCAGGCGGCCTGCGATGCCCGCCAAGCGCGGGAAGGTGACGCGCTCGCGGTTGGTTTCGGTCTCGCCGAGCGCCTGCTGCGCGAAGCCGCGGCTGCGAAGGCCCTCGGCGAAACTCCGGCCGAGGCGCGGATCAGCCTCCTGAAGCGCCGCCAGCCGGTACATCAGCTCGGCTGCCGGCCGGTTGAGCCCCGGCGGGGCATAGGCACCGACCGGCACAGAGCCGCGCAGCAGCAGCGGCACGCCAGTGCCGACCGCCAGCCCGGTGCGCACCTGTTCGCCCGGCGGCAGCGCCTGCAGGGCACGGTTCAGCCAGCCGCTGGCCAGGCGCTGGTCGCTGCCGGCCTCCAGCAGGTCCTGCGCCTCGAAATGGCTGCGGCTGCGATAGGGGCCGGCCACCGCATGCAGCACCAGGGCCTGGTTTGCGGCGAACATCGCATGGAGATTGGCCAGCGCCGGATGCAGCCCGAACAGGCCGCCAAGGTCCAGAAGCCCGCCTTCCTGTCCTGGTTCCGGCAACGCCAGCGGGCCGCGCAGCGGCGCCAGGCCGGGGTCGCCATAGGGCTGCACCGCGTACAGCCCATCCAGCGCGCCGCGCAGCAACACCACCACCAGCCGCCGATCCCCCGGCGCCTGGCCGAAGGCGAGCCGGGACTGGCCGGCCGCGAAGCTGGCGCCGAGACCCAGCAGCAGGCCGCGACGGCCGATTCGGAAGGAGGCATGGGGCGCGTCGGTCATCGGTGCATGAACTCCGGGCTGCCGAGCAGCAGGGTCAGCGAATCGCGCATCGAGCCGGCGCGACGCATCTCGCGTACCGTCTCCGCCCGCCCAAGCGGGCCGAGTGCGGCCTCCGCCGCCGCCATCCCATCCGCCCGCTCCATGCGGCCGGCCAGGGTGCCGGCCAGGGTGAAGGCCCAGTCGATCCGGCGCATCAGCGCCTCCGGCGTCGCCCATTCGGCGGCGATGTCGGGCCAGCCGATCGGCTGCGGCGCGATCCAGAGCGGCTGGCCGAGGCTGGCCATGCCGCCCAGCACGTGCCGTGCCTGGCGCGCATCGAGGCCCAGTGCCCGGCTGGCGGCCAACACATAGTCCACCGGCGCCCGCAATTTGGTCAAAGGCGGGTCCCAGGCCTGCGGCAGCGCCACCAGGGCGCGGCTGGTCGCGGCGAGGTCGCCCTTGCTGTCCCGCAACACCGTCTCCAGCGCCCGCACGGCCTCTGGCGGTGGGGTGTCGGCCACGAAATGCCGCGCCAGCTTCACGGCCAGGTGCCGCCAGGTCGCGGGGTGTTCGGCGAGCATGCGCAGCGCCGCCTCGCCCGCGGCCTCGCCGGGGCCGAAGCGGCGGCCCAGCAGGAATTTCTCGCCCGGCTCATGGGTGAAGCGGCGGAACTGGAAGCCGGGGGCGTCACCCTCCGCCACGAAGCTCCAGCCGGTGAGGATCTTGGCCAGCTCCTGGACATCGTTCTGCGTGTAGCCGCCGGCGGGGGAGAGCGTGTGCAGCTCCAGCATCTCCCGCGCCAGGTTCTCATTCAGGCCGCGGCGGCTGCGAAGGCCGGCCGGGCTTCCCGGGCCGATGGAGCCCGCATTGTCCAGGTAGATCAGCATGGCCGGGTGCCGCGCCACCGCCACCACCATATCCGCGAAGCGGCCGGTGACATGCGGGCGGATGGCGTCCCGCTCATAGCTGCCGATCAGCACCGCGATGCTGCCGGAGCGGCGGCTGACGGTGAAATGGTTCATCCAGAAATCGACCAGCCTTTCCCGGAAGGGCTGCGCCGCTTCCAGCCGGCGCGCGGCCCAGCCCTCGGTTTCCTGCCGCAACAGGGCGCCGAGGGCAGCCCGGGCCTGCTGTGGGTCGCCCTGCGGGTCGCGGGGGCGGCGGGCCACCAGATCGGCGTTGCGAACCGCCAGCGCCTCGCCAAGGCCGGGGCCGTCCGGCGGCGGCGCGGGCTGGTCGATCTGGCCGAGCAGCCAGTCGCGCGGCCGCGCCGGGGGATCCTCCCCGAGTCTAAGACCCAGGCCGTAGCGGATGGCCGCGATGTGGCCGAGCGTGCTCATGGGATCAGAATACCACAGGCGGAGTGCGGGTGGCGTAACGGCTGGTGACATCGCCGCGCGCCGCATTGCCGCCAGTGCTTGCAAAAACCGGCGGGAGAGGGCATGTCCCGGCTCGACAAGCTTAGAGTCAGACAAACTCTCGGAACCATGGCGCGGGCGGCAACGGGCGAAAGCCTGAGGTCGAACCCGCTTTCGCGTATGGAGACCCATCGTGGCGCGCACTGAACTGGCCCTGATCCGCAACATCGGCATCACCGCGCATATCGATGCCGGTAAGACGACCACGACCGAGCGGATCCTGTACTACACCGGCAAGTCCCACCGCATCGGTGAGGTCCATGACGGCAACACCACGACGGACTACATGGCGCAGGAGCGTGAGCGGGGGATCACCATCACCTCCGCCGCCGTGACGGCGATCTGGAAGGATCACCGGATCAACGTCATCGACACCCCCGGGCACATCGACTTCAACATCGAGGTCAACCGGTCGCTGCGCGTGCTCGACGGCGCCATCTTCATCATCGAGGGCGTCGCCGGCGTGCAGCCGCAGTCCGAGACCAACTGGCGCCTGGCCGACCGCTACAACGTGCCGCGCATCATCTTCATCAACAAGCTGGACCGCACGGGCGCCGATTTCTATCGCGCCGCGGACACGCTGACCGAGAAGCTGGGCATCAACTGGGTGGCCCTGCAGCTCCCGATCGGCATCGAGGACACCTTCAAGGGCGTCGTCGACCTGGTGGAGATGAAGGCGATCATCTGGTTCGGCGACGAACTGGGCGCGCAGTACGAATACCAGGACATCCCGGACGACCTGAAGGAAAAGGCCGTCGAGTATCGCAAGAAGCTGGTCGATACCGCCGTCGGCATCGACGAGACGGCGATGGAGGAATACTTCGACAAGGGCGACGTTTCCGTCGAGACCCTGAAGAAGTGCATCAAGAAGGGCACCATCAGCGGCGAGTTCCGCCCGGTGCTGTGCGGCACCGCCTTCAAGAACAAGGGCGTGCAGCCGCTGCTCGATGCCGTGCTGGACTACCTGCCGAGCCCGATCGACATCCCGGGCATCAAGGTGGCTCCGGCCGAGGGCGAGGATGAGACCGCCGACCGCAAGGTGATTCCGGCCGATGCGGACGCGCCCTTCGCCGGCCTAGCCTTCAAGATCATCAACGACAAGTACGGCAACCTGACCTTCGTGCGCGTCTATCGCGGCACGTTGCGCCAGGGCGACATGGTGCAGAACACAACCAAGGACAGCCGCGAGCGTATCGGCCGCATGTTCCAGATGCACGCCGACAAGCGCGAGGAAATCAAGGAAGTCTTCGCCGGCGACATCGCGGCCTTCGTCGGGCTGAAGGACACGGGCACGGGTGACACGCTGGCGTCGAACGACGACCCGGTGATCCTGGAGCGCATGGCCTTCCCGGTGCCGGTCATCGACATCTCGGTCGAGCCGAAGACCAAGGAGGGCGTCGAGAAGATGACGCTCGGCCTGCAGAAGCTGGCGGGCGAAGACCCCAGCCTGCGCCTGCGCACGGACCAGGAAACCGGCCAGACCATCCTGTCCGGGATGGGCGAGCTGCACCTGGAAATCATCGTCGACCGCCTGATGCGCGAATATGGCGTGGACGCGCACATCGGCGCGCCGCAGGTGGCGTATCGTGAGACGATTACCAAGAGCCACACCGAGACCTACACCCACAAGAAGCAGTCGGGTGGCTCGGGCCAGTACGCCGAGGTGAAGATCGTCTTCGAGCCGAAGGAGCGCACCGAGGGCGTCGAGTTCGTCAACGGCACGACCGGTGGCTCGGTGCCGCGCGAGTATATCCCGGCGGTGGAAAAGGGCATCAAGGTGCAGGCCGATACCGGCGTGCTGGCCGGCTTCCCGACTGTGGACTTCAAGTACACGCTGGTGGACGGCAAGTACCACGACGTCGACTCGAGCGCCCTGGCGTTCGAAATCGCCGCCAAGGCCTGCTTCCGCGAAGGCATGAAGAAGGCCGGCCCGGTGATCCTGGAGCCGATCATGGACGTGGAAGTCACCACGCCGTCCGACCATGTCGGCGACGTCGTCGGCGACCTGAACCGCCGCCGTGGCGTCATCCAGTCGCAGGACATGGCGGGAACCTCCGTCATCGTGCGCGCGCATGTGCCGCTGAAGGAAATGTTCGGCTACATCTCGAACCTGCGTGGCATGACCAAGGGCCGCGCCAGCTTCTCGATGCAGTTCCACCACTACGACCCGGTGCCGCGCAACGTCGCCGAGGAAATTATGAAGAAGTCCGCCTGATCCCAACCGGGTCGGCGGCCAGCGAGCGGCGCGGGGGGCAACCCCCGCGCCGTTTCGCGTTTCAGCGCTTCAGGAAATGCGTGCCCAGCGCATCCAGCACCAGCGTGCCATCGCCCGCGGTTGCCACCAGGTAGCGCAGCTTCGCAACAGCCATCTCCGGCTTGCTGCGGCTGGTGCGGATCTCCACCACCACAAGCCGCATCGTCACCGGCTCATCCGGGCCGAGCGGCGCCGGCCAGGTCAGTTCCGCGCCACCGCCGGCCAGGTTGATTTCGGCCAGCAGGCCACTGCGGATCAGGTGGCCGACCGCGGCGGAGTAGGTGTGCAATCCGCTGGCCACCAGTCGGCCGAACACCGAATGGCGGGCTGCCTCGTCGTCCAGGTGGAAGGCCTGCGGGTCCCAGCGGGCGGCGAATTCCAGCACCTCCGCCCGCGGCAGCACGAAGCCGCCGAGGTCGAATTCCATCCCGGGCGCGAGTTCATCGGCCGAGCGTAGCGGCGTCATGCAGCGCCCGGCACCGGGGCGCGGCGGAAACCGCGCGCCAGCATCACCAGCCAGATCATCAGCGTGCAGACACCCAGCGTGCCGGCAATCGGGCGGCTGAAGAAGTCCAGGAAGGCGCCATCCGCCTTGATCATGGATTGCACGAAGGTCTGCTCCAGCATCTCCCCCAGCACCAGGCCCAGGATCAGCGGCGCGATCGGAATGCCGTGTTCCTCCATGATCCAGCCAAGGATGCCCATCGCCAGCATCAGCAGCACGCCATACAGGCTGTTGGTCATGGCGAAGCTGCCCACCAGGCAGAACAGCAGGATCACCGGCAGCAGCAGGTTGCGCGGCACGCGCAGGATCTGGCGGGCGGATTTGATGGCCGCATAGCCCAGCGGTAGCATGATCAGGTTCGCCAGGATGAAGATCAGGAACACCGAATAGATGAGCTGCGGGTTCTCCTGGAACACCGTCGGCCCCGGATTCATGCCCTTCATGTAGAGCACGCCGATGACGATGGCGGTGATGCTGTCGCCCGGGATGCCGAAGACCAGCGCCGGAATCCAGGCACTGCCCAGGGCGGAATTGTTGGCGGAGGTGGCATCGACGATGCCCTCCACCTCCCCGGTGCCGAACTTCTCCGGCTGCTTGGAGAAGCGCTTGGACACGGCGTAGCTGATCCAGGCGGCGATGTCGGCGCCAGCGCCGGGCAGGGCGCCGATGGCGGTGCCGATGAAGCTGCCGCGCAGGAAGTTCAGCCAATAGCGCCGGAACACGCCGCCAATCCCGCGGAACAGATTGCCCACCGCCTGGGTGACGACCTTGGTGGTCGCATCCACCGTCACCGCGCCGCGCATCAGCTCGCTCACCGCGAACATGCCGATCATGGTGGCGATGAAATTGACCCCGCCCATCAGGTTCACATTGTCGAAGGTGAAGCGCGGGAAGCCGGCGGCTGGGTCGATGCCGACGGTTGCCAGCAGCAACCCGAAGAACAACGAGAGAAAGCCCTTCACCGGATCGGCGTTGGACATGAAGACGGCACAGGTCAAGCCAAGGCAGGCGAGCCAGAAATATTCGTAGGAGGAGAAGTTGATGGCGACTTCCGCCAGCATCGGCGCGAAGGCGATCAGCACGGCCACGCCAATCAGCCCGCCGCCGACCGAGAACACCAGGTTCACGCCCATGCAGAGGTTCAACTGCCCCTTCTGCGTCATGGCGTAGGATTCATCGGCGTAGGCCGCGGAGGCCGGCGTGCCCGGCATCCGCAGCATGGCGCCGGGAATGTCGCCGGCGAAAATCGCCATGGTGGTCGCGGTGACGATGGCACCGAGTGCCGGCACCGGCGGCATGAAGAAGGTGACGGGCACCAGCAGCGCGGTGGCCATGGTGGCGGTCAGTCCCGGCATGGCGCCGACGAACATGCCGAAAATGGCGGACAGGCCGATCACGGCCAGCACGAAGGGGTCGAAGACCAGCCCAAAGGCCTGCGTCAGCGCGTCCATCAGCCGGCCCTCACAATACGCTGTCGAGGATGCCGCGCGGCAGCGGCACGCGCATCAGCCCGGCGAAGAACCAATGCACCAACAGAGTCATCCCCGCCGCCACCGGCACCGCCACCACCGGCCGCGCCTTGAACCACAGGAACAGGCCGAGCAGCAGCAGGAAGGCGGTCGGGATGAAGCCCAGCGGGTCCGAGACCAGGATATAGGCCACGGCCGCCAGCGGGATCAGCAGGAAGGAGATCACCCGCGCGGGCTGCACCACCCAGCCATCCACCACCAGCAGCGGTGCCCGGCTGCGCACACCGCGCATCACAAGCACCAGCGCGCAAAACCCGATGCCGGCAGCCAGGATGCGCGGGAACAGGTTCGGCCCGTAATCCTGTCCGGGGAAGGCGGGGAAGAAGTTGGTCAGCCACCAGATCCAGCCCGCGAATCCAAGCAGGATCGCGCCCAGAAGGGCATCGTTCAATCGCATTTCAGGCCTTCCGGACGGCGCCCAGGCAAAGGGGGCGGCGGCGCCGCCCCCACCGAAGTTCAGCCGCGTGCCAGGCCGGCGCCGCGCATGGCCTCGCCCATGGCGCGGTCGCCTTCCGCCATGAAGCTGGCGAAGCCGGCCGCGTCCTGCCAGACCGTGCCGAAGCCACGGCTGGTCATGAATTCCTTGAACTGCGGATTGTCATAGGCCGCCTTCAGCGCGGTGCCGAGGCGCTGGGCCACCGGCGCCGGCAGGTTCTTCGGCGCGGCGATGCCACGCCAGGCGCCGACCGAGTAGTTGATGCCCAGCGTCTCATTCAAGGTGGGCACCTGGGCGAACATCGGGTTGCGCGCCGGCGCCATGATGGCGAGCGACTTGGCGCGGCCGGCATCGATCATCGCGCGGGCCTCGGGCACCGAGCAGGTGACGATATCGACGCCGCCGGCCGCCAGTTCCTGCATAGCCGGCGCCGCGCCGTTGGAAGGCACCCAGCGCACATGGTCGCCCTTCAGCCCCATCGCCTGCAGCCAGCCGACCAGCGCCAGGTGCCAGATGCCGCCCTGGCCGGTGCCGCTCGCCTTGAAGGTGCCGGCCGGCCGCGCCTTGATGGCATCCGCCAGCGCCTTGATGTCGGCATAGGGCGAGTTGGTCGCCACCTGCACGCCCGGCGGATCGGAGTTCATCAGCGCCAGCGGGGTGTAGGAATCATGCTTGAGCTGGGTCAGCCCCTGCCAATGCATCATGGTGATTTCCACCGTGATCATGCCGATGGTGTAGCCATCCGGCTGCGCCGTCGCGATGGCGGAATGGCCGACCACGCCCGATCCGCCGGTGCGGTTCACCACATTCACCGGCTGGCCGAGGTCACGCTCCAGCAGGCTGCCGACGATGCGTGCCGTGGCATCGGTGCCGCCACCGGCGCCCCAGGGCACGATGAGCTGGATCGGCCGGTTCGGCCAATTGCCCTGGCCGAGGGCCGGCATGGCAAGCGGCACGGTCAGCGCGGCGCCGCTGGCGGCCAGCAGGGTACGGCGGGACAGCAGGGTCATGGTATCGTCTCTCCTCCTCTGCGCCCGGGTTGGTCCGGGGCGCTTGTCGGCAGGCTAGGCTGGGTTGCTTGGCGGCTTCAAGCCAGGAGAGGGGCGGCGAGCCCACTTCGTTGCGTCGCGGTCAGTCTTCCGCCGCCGCCGCGGTTTGCGCCGCACGATCCACCCCGCAGGTGGCGGCGCGGCGTTGCAGATAGGCGCTGCGATAGACCGCATAGGCGTCGAGCGCCTCCGCCTCGATACGACCCAGCTCGCCCGAGATTTCGCTGTAGGCGACCATCAGGTCGCCGCTGCGCCAGGGGATGAACACCTGCGGCCCGAGCGCCTGGGCCAGCCCGGCGCTGCTGGCCAGCAGCGCCCCGGCGTCGCGCAGGGTTGAGGGGCCGAGGATCGGCAGCACCACGTAAGGCCCGCTCGGCACGCCCCAGGCGCAAACCGCATCGCCCGGCTGCGCCACCCGCCGCGGCCAGCCCCATTCCGCGGCGCTGTCACGCACCCCGGCCAGGCCCAGGCTGGAATTGATGCCGAAACGGGCGGTCGCGTGCCAGGCGAGGCCGAAATCACCCGCCGCCAGCCCGGACAGTGCCGTCACCGGCTCCCGCAGGTTGGCGAAGGCATTGGCGATTCCGGTGCGGATCGGTGCCGGGGCATGGGTGACATAGGCGGCCACCACCGGATCCAGCACATGCGCCTGGACCAGGCGGTTGAAGCCATGGATGCGGCGATTCAGCCCTTCCAGCGGGTCCGAGGCAGCCTGGGCCGGGCCGGCGGCGAGCGCCAGCAGAAGCGCGGACAGGATGAGGCGCATCAGGCGGCGCGCCCCAGATCATCAGGCAGCGGGCGCACCACCAACACCACGCCCTCCACCGCCTCCACCTGCACCGGCGTGCCGAGCGGCGGAGTCGCCGCGCCCGCCACCAGCCGTGCCGGCCATTCGCTATCGCCCAGCCGGACGCGCAGCGCATTGTCCGGCCCGTGCAGCAGGATGGCGCGCCGCCCCGCCAGACCCGAATCGGGCGTATTCACCCGCTGCGCCGTGCGGCTGCGGAAGCGTCGCGTGGCCAGCGAGGCGGCGACGCCGCCGGCCAGCAGGGCCAGGAACACCAGCACATCCACCCCGAACCCGGGGTCGCCGGCCAGCAACATCACCAGCCCGGTGCCAATCGCGGCGAGGCCGGCCCACAGGATATAGACGCCGGGCAGGACCAGTTCCGCTCCCAGCGCCACCAGCCCGACCAGGATCCAGATCAGGCCCGGTTCCACGGACGATCCCCCGGCAACAGGCCGCCGCCCGGCGGCGGGGCGCCTGGTGTGGTCGGGCCGCTCGGCGTGCCACGCAGCAGCTCCATGGCCTGCGTGATGCCGCCTGCGAGCGCCGCGCTTTCCATCGGCACGATGACGAGGCGGGAGGACGGGTTGGCGGCCATCGCCTCGAAGGCCTTCACATATTGCTGGGCGATGAAGTAGCGCAGCGCATCGGCACCGGCCCCGGCGGCGGCTTCCGCCACCATCTTCGTGGCGTTCGCCTCGGCCTGGGCCAGCGCCTCCCGCGCCTCCGCATCGCGCAGCGCGGCGTCGCGGCGGCCCTCGGCCTGAAGAACCAGGGCCTGCTTCTCGCCTTCCGCCTTGGCGACGCTGGCGCGGCGTTCGCGTTCCGCCGTCATCTGCAGGTTCATGGCGCGGATCAGGGTTTCCGGCGGCTCGATCTTGCGGATCTCGACGCGGCTGACCTTAGCGCCCCAGGGGTCCGTCGCGCCGTCCAGGATGTTCAGCAGGGATGTGTTGATGCGGTCGCGGGAGGACAGCGTCTGGTCCAGATCCATCTCGCCGATCACGGCGCGGATGTTGGTCATCGCCATGGCGACCAGCGCCTGGGTCAGGTCCTGTACGGCATAGGCGGCCTTGGCCGGGTCCATCACGCGGTAATAGACGATGCCGTCCACCGCGACCGTGGCATTGTCCTTGGTGATGACGGACTGCTCTGGGATGTCCAGCACCACTTCCTGCACGTTCAGCTTGTGTCCGACCTGATCTACGAAGGGGATGATGATGTTCAGCCCCGGGGATAGCAGGCGGGTGAAGGCGCCGAAGCGCTCCACCGTCCACACCTGCCCCTGTGGCACGGTGCGAACGCCCTGGGCGACGGTGAACACCGCCAGCAGCAGCAGCGCGATCAGCACGATGGTGGGTAGCGAAAGCTCCGGCATCTCTGGCCCCTTTGCGTTTCGGCGCCCAACGGGGCCGGCATGGGGCGCCGTTCTGGCGCGGGCTGCGGGGCGCCATCATGGCGCAGCGCCGGGGTCTTCCCGCTGCCGCAACGCTCCCCTTATGCCTCGGATCGGCAAATCTTGCCAGATCCCTAACGAGGCGCAGCGCACGGCCAGCTTGCCCGGTGCGCCGTCGATTGACCTCGGCACGCTGGCCGCCCGGCCCGATCCGCGCGATACTTCGGCTTTCGCCAAGGGAGCCTCTCATGCAGAATTCGGAACAGATCTGGCAGCTCGTCGACCAGCGGCGGGAGCCCTATGTCGAGCTTGCGGACAAGATCTGGGGCATGCCGGAGCTCTGCTACGACGAACACCGCTCCGCCGCCGAACACAAGGCGATGCTGGAGGCCGAGGGTTTTCGGGTCACCACCAACGTCGCCGGCATTCCCACGGCCGTCCTGGGCGAAGCCGGTGAAGGCGGCCCGGTCATCGCCATCCTCGGTGAGTATGACGCGCTGCCCGGCCTGTCCCAGGAAGCCGGCGTCACCGAACCGCGCCCGGTCGCCGGCGAGACGCGCGGCCATGGCTGCGGCCACAATCTGCTCGGCTCCGCCAGCCTGATGGCGGCCGCGGCGGTGAAGGACTGGCTGAAGGCCAACGGCCTGCCCGGCCGCGTGCGCTACTACGGCTGCCCGGCCGAGGAAGGCGGCGCCGCCAAGGGCTTCATGGTGCGCGATGGCGCCTTCGATGATGTGGACATCGCCATCACCTGGCACCCGGCGAGCTTCGCCGGCGTCGATGACGCGATTTCGCTGGCCAACACCCGCATCGACTTTTCGTTCGTCGGCCGCGCCAGCCACGCCGCGGCAGCGCCGCATCTCGGCCGCTCGGCGCTCGACGCGGTGGAGCTGATGAATGTCGGCGTGAACTACATGCGGGAGCACATGCCCTCCGACGCTCGCGTCCACTACGCCTATCTGGATGCCGGCGGCATCGCGCCGAATGTGGTGCAGTCCACCGCCAAGATCCGCTACCTGATCCGCGCCCGTAACGTGACCGAGCTCAACGCCCTGGTCACCCGCGTCCGCAAGATCGCCGATGGGGCGGCGCTGATGACGGAATGCACCGTCTCCACCCGCGTCGTCTCCGCGGTTTCGAACCTGCTCGGAAACACCGCGCTGGAGAAGGCGATGCACGCCAACCTGGCTCGCATCGGCGCACCGGAATGGGATGACGCGGACCGCGCCAAGGCCGCCGAATTCCAGGCGACGCTGTCCGAGGAAGACATCCTCTCCGCCTGGCGCCGCGTCGGCGTCGAGCCGCGCGAGGGCGAAGTGCTCTGCGAACAGGTGGTGCCGGAGAACGCCAAGGGCGTGCCGATGATCGGCTCCACCGATGTCGGCGACGTGTCCTGGAAAGTGCCGACCGTGCAGGCCCGCGGCGCCACCTGCGCCATCGGCACGCCGTTCCATTCCTGGCAGCTGACCGGCCAGGGCAAGCTCCCCGCCGCCCACAAGGGCATGGTCCATGTCGCCAAGGTCATGGCCGGCACCGCCATCGACGCCCTGCAGAACCCCGCCATCATCGCGGACGCCAAGGCCGATCACGCCAAGCGCACCGGCGGCAAACCCTACGAAAGCCCGCTCCCCGCGGATGCCACGCCGGCCCTGGATATGAGCCTGTAGGGCGCACCGGCGATTGCGAGGGGCGCTGCCCCTCGCGCACCCCGCGAAGGGGCAGTGGCCCCTTCGAACCATGGATGAGGGACAGGATGGAGGAGGGGCACAGCGCGCCCGCTTCATCCGAGCTCCCTCTCCGCCCCTCCTCCATCCTGTCCCTTTGACGTGGGTGCAGGGGGCAGAGCCCCCTGCCGTCGCCCGAGGCGCCCTACAGATCCCCGAACAGTCGCGGCAGGAACAGCGCGAGGTCGGGGATGAAGGCGACCAGCAGCAGCGCGGTCAGCATCGCCAGGACGAACCAGATCACCCAGGGCAGGGTGGATTCCATCGAGGCGCCGGCGACTTTGCAGGTGATCATCAGATTCACCGCCATGGGTGGGGTGAAGGCGCCGATGGCGACGTTCATGGTCAGCAGGATGCCGAACCAGGTCAGGTCCCATTCGAAGGCGCGCGCGATGGGCAGCAGGATGGGCAGGAACACCAGGAAGATGGAGATGGCGTCGATCAGCATGCCGGCGACCAGCACCAGCGCGGTGATCATCAGCAGCATGATGGTCTCGTTGCTCGTGATGCCGACCAGGGTTTGCGCCAGCGCGTCGAAGGCGCCGACGGTGCTGCCGGCATGGGCGAAGATGCTGGCGAGTGCGATGATCATCAGCACCACGGCGCTGATCTCGGCGCTGTCGCGCAGCACGGCGTAGAGGTCCGGCCAGCGCAGCACGCGGTAGATGAACAGCCCGACGAACAGCCCGTAGAACACGGCGACGACGGCGGCCTCGGTCGGCGTGAAGGCGCCGGAGCGCAGCCCGCCGAGAATGACGATGGGCGCCAGCAGCCCCCAGATCGCGTCCTTGAAGGAGGCCCAGAGCGGTGGCCGCACTTCCCCCACCGGAGGCATCCCGAAGCCGTGGATCCGCGCCAGCAGCACGGCCGGTACCAGCAGCGCCAGGCCCGCCAGCAGGCCCGGAATGACCCCGCCGAGGAACAGCGCCGGCACGGAAACCCCGGGCACCAGCACCGCATAGACGATGAAGGGGATCGAGGGCGGGATCAGCACGGCGGTGGATCCTGCCGCCGCGATCAGGCTGGCGGAATAGGCGCGCGGGTAGCCCTGCTTGATCATCGCCGGCAGCATCACGGCGGCGACGGCCGCCGCATCCGCCGCGCCCGATCCGCTGATGCCGCCGAGCACCAGGCAGACCATGACGGCGACAATGGCAAGCGCCCCGCGCCGCGGCCCGACCAGCGCCTGGGCGAAGATGACCAGGCGCGCGGCGACGCCGGCGCGCTCGAACACCATGCCGGCCAGCACGAACATCGGCAGCGCCAGTAGGGGATATTTGGCGATGCCGGTCCAGATGTTGGTGGGCAGGGCCATGATGCCCAGCCCCTCGATCGCGATCACCAGGAAGCCGGCCAGGCCGAGCGAGACGCCGATCGGCACGCCGAGGAACAGCAGCGCGAAGAACACGCCGAGCAGGATCAGGGACCCTTCGAGGACCATGGCTATCAGGCCCTCGCCACACGGATCATGCGGCCCACGATGCGCAGGCAGATCACGGCCGACAGCAGCGGCATCCAGACGGTGTAGTACCAGGACGGAACGCCGAGGCCCGGCGACAGCACCTCGAAGCGGTATTCGTCCCAGGTGTACCAGGCGCCGTACCAGGCGATGCAGCCGAAGATGAACAGGCAGGCCAGCAGCACCACCTGTTCGACCAGGCGGGCCAGCCTCACCGGCAGGCGTTCCGTGAAGAAGGTCATGCGGATGTGGCGGTCATTGCCGAAGGCGGCGGCGGCGCCGACGAAGGCCATGACCACCATCAGCGCCACCGAATATTCCTCGGTGAAGGCGAAGGAGACGTTGGTGAAGTAGCGCACCAGCACATTGCCGAAGGTGATCAGCGCGAGGATGCCCATGATGGCAGCGCCGATCGCGCCCTCGATGGTCACCGGAATCCGCGGCGGGGCTTCCCCCAATTTGAGGCCGGGGGCCTGGATGTCGGCGTGCTCGGTCATCGGGGCATCCCGCAGGCGGGCGCGGGGCGGTCAGGCCCCGCGCCGGCAGTCTCTCAGGCGCGGGCGCCGGACACGGCGGCCTCGGCACGGCGCACCAGGTCGGCGCCCACGGTCTGCGCGTATTTGTCATAGACGCCGCGGGTGGCGCGGGCGAAGACCTGCTTCTCGGCGTCCGACAGGATGGTGACGGTCACGTTGCGCCGGGCCAGTTCATCCAGCGAGCTGCGGTCGCCACCGGCGCCGAGGCCCTTGCGGCTGGCCACGATCTGCTCCTGCGCCGCTTCCTGCGCGCAGGCCCGCACCAGCGCCTGGTCCTCGGCCGAGAAGCTGGCGAGCACCGGCTTGGTCAGCAGGAAGATCCCGGCATCAGCCACGTAGTTCCAGATGGTCAAATGCCGCTGCGCCAGCGTGTCCATGCGGAAGCCGAGGAACAAATTCACCGGATTTTCCTGCCCATCCACCGCGCCGGTGGACAGCGCCGGCTGCAGATCGGCGAAGGACATCTGCACCGGGTTGGCGCCGAGGGCCGTGAAGATCTCGGCGAAGATGGCGCCCGCGGCGAAGCGGATCTTCATGCCGCGCAGATCCTCCGGCGTGCGGATCGCCTTCTTGCTGTTGGAGATCTCGCGGAAGCCGTTCTCGCCCCAGGCGACCGGCTGCACGTCCCGCGATTCCAGCGTGCGGAACAGCTCCGCCCCGATCGGCCCCTTGATGATGGCATCGAAGCCGCGGCTGTCCTGCAGCAGGAAGGGCAGGGAGAACAGGTTCATCTCGCGGATCTGCGGCGAGATGTTGATGGTGGAGAACACCGCGAAGTCGATCACGCCCTGGCGCATCGCCACCAGTTCCCGCGTCTGGTCGCCGCCGACCAGCTGGCTGCCCGGATAGACCTTCACGTTGATCCGCCCGCCGGAGCGTTCCGTCACCAGTTCCGCCCAGCGGAAGGCGCCATCGGCCAGCGGGATGGTGCGGTTGCCGACGACGGAGAGCTTGTATTCGGATTTGTAGCGGCTTTGCGCGCGGGCGACTTGCGGGGCCGCGAGCGCACCGGCAGCGGCGGCCAGCGCGATGCGCCGGGTGATCAGGCTGGTCATGCAAACCCCTCCCATTCTCCGCCGCACCTTGCCGGGCGGCTTGTCGTGGCGGGCAGAATGCGGGCCGCGGCGCCCGTTCCGCAAGAGGGAGGATTCAGACCGAAGCCAGCCAGGCGGCGGCGGCGTCGAAGACCTCCGGGTCCAGCCCCGGTTCGCCCGGCGCCCGGCGCAGCTCGGCGTAGGCGCGCTTGACCGCCGCCGGCACATCCCGGTCGCGCAGCAGCGTATCCGTATCCGCTTCATGGTGGCGCAGCGCGGGGCTCAGGAAGGCCACCGTCTCCAGCGCCGTGTCGCGCAGCACCGGCATGCCAAGCCGGGTGAGGAAGGCGCGCCAGTCGCGCAGCAGATCATCGTAATGCACCACCGCCCGGGGCAGGCCGCGGCTGCCCTGTTCGGCGGCCACCACATGCCCCAGCCACAGGCGCAGCGCCTGCGGCTTCGGCATCTGCTCCCGCACCTCCAGCGACCGCGCCACTTCCAGCGGGTTGCGGATTGGCAGCAGGGCGAGCGGCGCTGTGCCGAATTGCTCCAGCGCCGGGCGCCACACGTCCAGCAGCCGGCAGATGCGCGGGTCCTTCAGCACGAAGGGCGCCTCGCCGGGGAACTCGACCGCAAGCAGGGCCAGCGCCTCGGCGATGAAATCCTGCCGCGCCGACTCCGCCACCAGGCCGGGGGGCAGGGGGCGCGGGTCGTCGTAGCTTCGGCCGGCGGCGGCCAGGATGCGGTCATCCAGCGCGGCAACCGCGGCGGATTCCCAGTAGCCGCGCGGATTATCCGGCCGCGGGGCCATCACCCGCGCCGGCAGCGAAAGCCCATGCAGCGACAGCACGCGGGTCAGGGCGGAGGTGCCGGAGCGGTGCATGCCCAGGATGAGCACGGCGGGCCGGCGGTGGGGGGAAGCGTCCTGCATCAGCCCCGGTCTATGCCACGGCGTCCCCCCCTGCTGCAAAGCAACAGCCCGCGCGTGGCTTGACGGCGGGCGCCCGGGGCTGCGCCATGCGCGCCCAACTTGCTGGATTCCCCGCGATGACGCTCCCCGCCGCCACCCGCCCCCTGCAGGTCCTCGTCCTCGGCGGGGATGGAATCGGGCCAGAGGTGACCGCGCAGGCGCTGCGGGTGCTGCGCCACATGCAGGCGAAACACGGCCTGGCGTTGGACATCGAGGAACAGCCCTATGGCAACGCCACCTGGCGCGCCACCGGCCATCTGATGCCGGCGGCAACCCATGCAGCGGTGGAGCGCGCCGATGCCGTGCTGTTCGGCGCGGCGGACAGCCTGGACCGCGCCGGGATGCCAGCCGAGGAACGTGCCCGCGGCAGCCTGCTGACGCTGCGCCGCCGGCTCGGCCTGTTCGCCAACCTTCGCCCGGTACGGACGGAACGTGCGCTGGACGAGGTCTCGCCCTTCAAGCCGCGGACGCTGGCGTGCGTGGACCTTGTCTTCGTGCGAGAGCTGTCGGGCGGGGTCTATTACGGCGAGCCGCGCGGCATCGAGCGCGACGCGGATGGAAGGCGACGCGGCATCAACACGCATATCTATGACGAGGACCAGATCATCCGCGCCGCCCGCTTCGCCTTCGCGCTCGCCCGCGGCCGGCGCGGCGTGCTGACCTCTGTGGACAAGGCCAATGTGATGGAGGCCGGCGCGCTGTGGCGGCAGGTGGTGACTGCGCTGCACCATGACGAATTCCGCGACGTGAAGCTGGACCACATGCTGGCCGATACCTGCGGCCTGATGCTCAACCGGGACCCGAAGCGCTTCGACGTGATCCTGACGGATAATCTGTTCGGCGATGTGCTGTCCGATGCCGCCGCGGGGCTCGCTGGCAGCCTCGGCATGCTGCCCAGCGGCAGCCTTTCGGCACCCAGGCCGGATGGCAGGCGGCGGGCGCTGTATGAGCCGGTGCATGGCTCGGCGCCGGATATCGCGGGCAAAGGTGTGGCCAACCCGTTGGCCGCCATCCTCTCCGTGGCGCTGCTGCTGCGCTGGTCGGCGGGGGCGGAGAAGGTGGCGCGGGAGGTGGAGGCGGCGGTGACGGCGGCGCTCGATGCCGGCGCGCGTTGCGCCGACATCGCGCTGCCGGGCGAGGCCGTGCTTGGCACGGCCGGAATGGGCGATGCGGTGCTGGCCCGGCTCTAGCCGGGCGTCAGGCCCGCGGCTTCGTCATGTCCGCCCTGGCCGGTCAGCGCCGCCCAGGCCCGGAAGCGGGGGCTGGCGGGCAGGGTGCCGTCGGCGATCAGGCCGCGCCAATGGCCGCAGGCCTCGACGAAGCGCGGCACGCTGCCGGGGAACATCGCCAGGCTGATCGCCTCCGCCATCGCCTCCTCCTCCACGCCATCCGCATAGGCGGCGGCGAGGTGCCAGCCGAAGGGGCGCCAGCGGGCCCGGCACACCTGTACGGCGAGGCCGGCCAGATGCACCAGGCGGATCGGCGCCGCGGGGGCCACGATCCGCAGGGTTGCGACATAGCTCGCCTGCGGGTCGAAGGGCGCCAGTTGCCGGCCCCAGTCGCGCGCGGCGAAGTCGAAGGCCTCCGCGCCGATGGCGAAGGCTGCCGCGGCGAAGGCGGCGCCGATGGTCTCGTCCGTGCCGCCGGCGGCGCGGAACTTGGCGATGTGGTGGGTCGCCAGCGCCTCATCCGTCGCGGCCAGCACCGCCATCCAGACGAATTCGCGGTCGTGGTGGCTCAGCACCCGGTCATCGAGGGCCAGCGCCGTATAGGCCGCATCATAGCCCGCCAGCAGCTTCGGAAAGGCCAGCGCCATCAGCCCGTGATGCGGCAGCAGGTAGCCGCGCTTGGCCTTCACCTCGGCCAGGCGGGCTTCCAGCTCCGCGGTGGTTTCGTCGCTCATTCGACGCGGATATTCGCGCTGCGGGCGATATCGGCCCAGCGGGTGACCTCGCTTGAGACCATCTCGCTGTATTCGGCCGGGCTCATCCGGTTCGGCGGCGCGCCGAGCTGGGCCAGGCGCTCCACCATCGCCGGCGAATTGAGGCCGGCCACCACGGCGCGGTTGATCTCCGCCGCCTGGTCGGCCGGCATGCCGGCGGGGCCGGACAGGCCGAACCAATTAGTGGCCACCAGCGTCGGAAAGCCGGCCTCCACCACGGTGGGCACGTCCGGCCAGCGCGCGGCGCGTTCCGGCAGGGTGATGGCCAGCAGGCGCAGGCGGTCATTGTTGCCGATATCCGGCACCGCCGCGATCAGCCCCTCCACCTGGCCGCCGATGACATCCGTGGTGGCGGGCGCGCTGCCGCGATAGGGCACATGGGTGATGTCCACCCCGGCCGCGCGCTTCAGCAGTTCCAGCTTCACATGGCTCGACGTGCCGATGCCGGTGGAGCCGAAGCGCACCGCGCCGGCCTGCGCCTTGGCCCGCGCGACGAG
Source organism: Falsiroseomonas sp. E2-1-a4 (assembly GCF_051433165.1). Lineage (NCBI taxonomy): Bacteria > Pseudomonadati > Pseudomonadota > Alphaproteobacteria > Acetobacterales > Roseomonadaceae > Falsiroseomonas > Falsiroseomonas sp. E2-1-a4. The sequence continues at coordinate 31,940 of NZ_JBHMFS010000033.1, forward strand.
GTCCGCCATGGTCCGGATCGGCCCGGCAGCGGACACCGCAATGGCGGAGGGCACCGCCGCGACCAGCGCGATATGCCGGAAATCGGTCACAGGATTGTAGGGCACGCTGCGATTCACCGCCGGGCCGATCGCCTGGCTGGCGATGTTGGACAGCAGGATGGTGCTGCCATCCGCCGGGCCACGCGCCACCGAATCGGAGCCGATGGCGCCACCGGCACCGGCCCGGTTCTCCACCACCACCGGTGCGCCCAGCGCCACCTCGATCTCCCGCGCCGCCAGCCGGCCGAGCAGATCGGCGGTGCCGCCGGCGGGGAAGGGCACCACCAGCCGCAGCGGGCGACGCGCCGGCTGGGCCAAGGCAGGGGCGGCCAGGGGCAGGGCGGCGGCGGCGGCAAGCAGGGTGCGGCGATTCATGGCGAGGTCCTCCGAACTTGTATCCCACAGCTTAGCGCCGGCCGCGCATTCGGCCAGGGGGTGCCTGTGCCGTGACGGCAATCACCTCCCATCCGCGTCACCGCAGCAAGAAACGTCTCCTTTCGGCTTGCAGGGTGGAAAAATACTCGTGTAGCCTTGGGGCTGACGAGGACAAACCGGACGCCCATGACCTTCATCCGCAGCCGCACCGCGCGTGAGACCATGCTGGCCGGCATCGCCGCCGCCGCCCGGGGCCCGATGGCGGGCCGGCCGCAGGCGGTGGGCGCGGCGATCCAGGCTTTCGCGGCAGACCCGGCGCTGCTGCACGGCCTGGATTGCCCCTGTTGCCCGGACCGCTATGTGCGCCACCTGCTGCACACCGACCCGGAGGGCGGCTATGCGGTGGTCGCCCTGGTCTGGCGCCCGGGCCAGATGTCCCCGGTGCATGGCCACAAGGCTTGGTGCGCCTTCGCCGTCCATCAGGGCACGCTGACGGAAACCTGGTACAGCCCGGCCGAGGATGGCCCGCAGCCGCATTCGACGCAGTTGCTGCGTCCGGGCGAGGGCAGCCATGGCGCGGCGGACCCGCTGCTGATCCATCGCCTGGCCAACCTGTCCTGCCGCACCGCCATCTCCATCCATTGCTACGGCGTCGGCTTCGATCGCTTCGGCCAGGATGTGAACGAGGTCCACGCCGCCTGAGCCTCCCCCTACTGGGATAAGCCGGCGCTCCGGCGTAGGCTTGCGCGGTGAAATCTCTCCCTTCGCGCGCGTGATCCTTCCGGGCCGCAACATCGTCATCGGCCTGCTGTTCGGCCTCGCCGCCGCTGTCATCTGGGGCGGGCAGGCGGTGGTCGCGCGCAGCGGCACCGTGGCGGGCTATTCGCCGCTCGATCTCGCGGTGCTGCGCTATGTGGCCGCGGCGCTGGTGCTGCTGCCCTTTGCCTGGCGGGCGCGGCGCGTGCTGGCGGAGATCGGGCTGCCCAAGCTGCTCGGGCTGGTCGCTACCGGCGGTGCGGCGAATGCGCTGCTGTTCGGCTGGGGGCTGGTCCACGCACCGGCCAGCCATGGCGGCACCATCGCGCCGATCACCTCCGCCGTCATGGGCGCGGTCATCGCCATCCCGCTGCTGGGCGAGATGCCCACGCGTGGGCGCGCCATCGCGCTCGGCTTCATCACGGCCGGCGTGCTGCTGATCGGCTGGGACGGGATCGGCGGCGCGCATCCGGGGGCCTGGCGCGGCGACCTCATTCTGATGGGGGCCGGCACGGTCTGGGGCGCCTTCACCGTGCTGCTGCGGCGCTGGCGCATTCCGGCGCTGGCCGGCAATGCGGCGATGTGCGTGCTGTCCGCCCTGGTGCTGCTGCCGCCCTGGTTGCTGCTGGGCGGCGGCGTGGTGCCCGACATGCCCTGGCAGACCAGCGTGCTGCAGGGCTTCGCGCAGGGGGTGCTGTCTTCCGCCATCGCCACCACGCTTTATGCCCGCGCGGGGGAGTTGATGGGCGCGACGCGGACCGCCTGCCTGACCACCATGGTTCCAGTGGCAGCGGTGTTGCTTTCCGTGCTAATCCTGCACGAACCGCTAGGCGTGGCGAAGCTGGCCGGGGTGGTGCTGGCGGTGGGGGCGATGCTGGTGGCGGTGCTGGTCACCGGGCGGCGAAGCTGAGGGGTGGCGCCTTTCAGCGCGCCGCATCCTCCCGCGCCCAGCGCGGCATGCCGCAGCCGCCGAGGGCCGCCATCCGGTCCTTCGCCAACAGCTTCTCCCGGCTGAGCCTGCGGATCAGCGCGCCATCTGGCGTGGAGCGCGCCAGTTCCGCGGCGATCAGCCGTTCGAGATCAGACAGGCGCTCCACCAATCGCAGCTTCAGCGTACCGCCCGACACGCCGCTTGCACCCTCCATGACGCCCTCGACCTCCACTTTCCGTCGCTGCGCGGGGGCGCGGCGGTTTATGGGAGGCCCGACATCGCGGTAGCAGGGGGGATACCGCCAGAGGGGCCCGAGCCTCCATCTGGAATCGTGGTCCTGGTTCTTGACGAATTCAAGACAAAACGACTCGCGAGCGCGTCATCACAAGCGGGCCAGCGCCCCTGCCACCAGCGGCTTCAATGCCAGGTTGGGGACCGGATCGAAGTGCAGCGCCTCGGTGCCGAGGAAATGTGCGGCGTTCATCCGCACCCAGCCATTGTTGGCCAGCAGGCCCGGGTGGCGCGGCAACGAGTTGACATAGGCGTAGTCGCCGATGCGCCCGGCCAGAGGCAGCGCCTCATCCTGGTTGAGCCGCGGGGCCATGGCGGCCAGTGCCGCCAGATCCGCGGGCGCGCGGAAGACCGGGCCGTCGAAGCGCAGGAAGGCATCGAAATCCAGCCGCCGCACCGGGCCGCCGGGCAGGCCGGTGCCGAAGCCGGTATGGCCCAGCAGCCCGGCGTGGCTGCCGGTGGCGCGCGCCAGGGCGGCGCAGGCGGCGCGGGCAGCCTGGGGCAGCTGCAGGGGGGCGGGCAGGTGGAACAGCACCTCCGCATCCTCCGGCGCCAGATGGGCGGCGGTGACCTCCCGCACCAGGGCGGCATGGGTGGGATCTTCCGCCTGGCCCGGCTCCACCGCCACCTCCCGCACCTCGATCCGCGGCAAAGTGCCGCCGAGGCCGAGCCCCACCACGCTCAGCGTGCGGTTCCAGGACCCGGTATGCAGGTAGCGCGTGGCGCCCTCGGCATGGGTGAAGCGCAGATGTTCATGCCCCCCCACCAGCAGCGTGCCGCCCGGCAGCAGCGGCAGGATCGCCCGGTCCGCCGCGATACCGGCATGGCTCAGCAGCACCCGGGCCTCGGCCTCGGCGAACAGGCTGGGCAGGCGTTCGCGCGCCCAGTCCACGGGCTTTGGCATGTCGATCAGCGCGCGGGCGGCGGGGCGGTAGGTGAGCGCCTCATGGGTGGCGAGGCCAAGCACGCGCAGGCGCCGGCCGCCCGGCAGGCGGAAGCCGGCGGACACTTCGGCGAAGGGCAGGCCGCTGCGCCGGTCGCGCAGATTGGACACCACCCGCAGATCCAGCTTGCGGGCGCGCGCCACCACCTCCGCCAGATCGTCGATCAGCGCCGTCTCGTGATTGCCGATGTTGAGCACCACGGGCGCGCGGCGGCGCAGCGCGGCCAGGAAGGTCCAATCCGCCACGGCCTCGCTGCGCCGGGCGATGGCGTTGCCCCGTTCGAAGACATCGCCATTGACCAGGATGAAGGCAGGCACGCCGCGATGGGCCGCCAGCACGGCATCGATGGTGCCGAGCAGGGCGGCCGCGCGTTCCATGGCCGAGTGCAGGTCGCTCAGCACCAGCAGCAGCGCATCGGCGCCGGCCAGCGACGCATCCCCGAGCCGTGTCTCCGCCCCGGCGGCTCGCGGCGCGCCCCAGCCCGCCGGAAGGGCGAGCAGGGCGCGGCGCGGCACGCCGGGCGCCAACATCAGGCGGCCACGCCGCCGAGGGCCGACCGCTCGACCATGATGTTCACGCCCTTCACGCCGGGGACCGTCTCCGCCAGCACCTTCAGACCGCGCAGCACCGCGTCGTTGCGGCAATAGCCATGGAAGGACACCACGCCGTCCTTCACGTCGAAGAAGATGGCGAAGGCATCGATCCAGGGCTGTTCCTTCATGGCATGCGCCAGCGCGCGCCGGATGCGCTCATCCGGTGCATCGGCGACCAGTTCCGCCGAGGGCTGCAGCAGCGCGCGGATCAGGTCGGCGCGGGAGACGATGCCCACCAGCCTGCCGTCGCGCAGCACGGGAATGCGGCGGATGGCGCGTTCCTCCATCGCCTTGGCCAGCGTTTCCACCGGTGTGTCTTCCTCCGCCGTCACGGCGCCGCGGGTCATCGCATCACCGGCGGTCTGGCCATGGGCGCGGGCGAAGCGGTCGGCCTGCTGGCTGGCCGATTCGAACAGGCCGGCGATCCAGGATTTCGGTGCATCGGCCGGCGCGGCCAGGCGGCGCAGCAGGTCGCCTTCGGTCAGCATGCCCAGCAGCTTTCCATCGGCATCGACCACCGGCGCGCCGGAGAATCCGCGTTCCGCCATGGCGCGGGCCGCGACGGCAATGGGTGTGCTGGGTTGGAAGGTGACCGGGTCGGCTGTCATCAGGTCGCGTGCACGCATGGCGTTCTCCTCGAGTGGCCCGGAAGGGCCGGCTGACAGGTGGCGCAGACGGGCGCGAAAGTGAAGAGGCTTTCACCTTTTCCGGAGGGTGGCCCAGCTTGTCGTCACATGCGCGCAGGGCTCCGCGGCACCCTCCGCGCGCAGCATGACTTCCCCATAGGACAAGGTTCGCCCGTGCTTGATGACACGCGCCTCCGCCAGCACCGCGGTGGCAGGCGGCGGGCGCAGGAAGGTGATGGCGAGGCTGGCGGTCAGGCTCTCATCACGCCCTTCGGTCAGCGACAGCAGCGCCACCCACATCGCCACATCGGCCAGCCCCATCAGCGCGGGGCCGGAGACGGTGCCACCGGGGCGCAGCAGATCATCCTTCGCCGGCAGCCGCAGCAGCGCCTGGCCCGCGCCGAAGGACAGCACCTCGATCCCCCAGGCGCCGGCGAGCGGCACGCCTTCGCGCACGCGCGCCTGCATGGCAGCGAGGCTCACCGCCCTTCAACCACGCGGCCGAGGCAGGGGTTGCGGCCGATCCAGTAGCACAGCTCCGCAGGGCGGGAGATGGCGTAGAGTGCCAGGTCGCAGCGCAGGCCGGGGGCAAGGGCGCCGCGATCGGCCAGGCCGAGGGCGGCGGCGGCATGCGTGGTGACGCCAGCCAGCGCTTCGGCCACCGTCAGCCGGAACAGCGTGCAGCCCATGTTCAGCATCAGCAGCAGGGTGGGTGCCGGGCAGGAGCCGGGGTTGAGGTCCGTCGCCAGGGCGATGCGCAGCCCGGCCGCGCGCATCGCGGCGATGTCCGGCAGATGGGTTTCGCGGATGAAGTAAAAGGCGCCGGGCAGCAGCACGCCGACGGTACCGGCGCGCGCCATGGCGGCGATGCCGGGCGCGCTGGCGTATTCGATGTGGTCGGCGGACAGCGCGCCGTAGCGCGCCGCCAGCGCCGCGCCGCCATCGTCGCGAAGCTGATCCGCATGCAGCTTCACGGGCAGGCCGAGGCGCTGCGCGGCGTCGAACACCCATGCGGTCTGCTCGGCGGTGAAGCCGATGGCGCTGTCGACGAAGCCATCCACCGCATCG